>JBGPGA010000110.1:0-8190 GCA_041483635.1 Thermoplasmata archaeon | reverse complement strand
TGGCCGCGACGCCGATCTTCCCGAAGTAGTGGAAGACCTCTCCGACTTTCGTGCGCTCCATGGTCTGCCAGACTCGAACGGGCGCCACGTGATAAATACGTTCGGATTCGACTCCCACGTTGCGGCCCGTTGCAAAGTCAATCTCGTTAAGTGCGGAGCATCGCCCTCTCCGGCTGGGGTATGTCTCCCTCACGCAGCATTCGAATGCTGTCTTCCGCAACCGTACCGATTAGCCACGGTTCTGTCCAGTCTACTGGAGGAAAAGCGCCTTGAACCAATCCCCGTCCGAATAGAGGGCTTTAGTGCATCCTACCATCGCAAGGCCTGCTTGGCTGAACCGGTGGCCTCTGGAGTTCCAGTCACCTGGGGGCGAAACGGAACATCGTCTCCAAAGGTAGTAATACCGTGACATCTCATAACACACCTTCGCCGAAGGGGGGAAGGCAATCGCACCAAAAGAGGACCGAACTTGAGATTGCGGTGGACATCCTCGCCGCCATCGTTGAAGAGGAGGACTGCAACCGAGGCGCTGCCCGCATCAGTCGACTGCAGGCCCGCGTGTACCTGAACTGGGGTGCTCTCGCCAAGCACCTCGCAGAACTGCAACGTAAACAGCACGTGATGAACGGCGATCTGCGCGTGACGGAACGTGGCCGCCGGTTTCTCGAAATCTACCGAACCAACATCGCGGAACTACTGCAGACATACGGGTTCAGCTGAGTGCAGACGGACTGTCTCCGGTCTGAACGCAGGGCATTCGAAATTGCCAATCCGGACTCCGGGCCCGGATTGCACGTCGGGACTTGGAATCGGAACCCATGGGTCACAACCTTCTTGCCGACGTCCCAGATTCGTTCTATCGAGGGGAAGTCATGCATCGAAGTTAGGCTTTTTCCGGACGGCGCGGCCAAAGAGTGCCCGGATTGGGATCTAACCTCGGACTTCATGTGATAATCGTGTTCTTAGTCGTCGCTGCCGCTATGGCCGTCGGAGGCCTCTCCGGCGTGCTGGTCAGACCGGCCGCGGCCTGCGACGACTACTCGGTAATCTGGGGGCCAATCCCGGTCCACTCTGAGGTCGCGTACGTCGTGAGGAGCACCTTTGACGGGAACGCAGAGACCGACCGAATCCTCTTCGGAGTCCCGTGCACTGAGCATCACCAGTTCGATATCAATTCCGCGTCGTTTGTGTCCAAGAACCAATACAACTGGAACGTCTTCTGGCTCTTTTGGCTCCCCTCCGGGTTCCCGATCGGAAACGTCTACCTCGATTCCAACGAGTGGATTGCGCAGGGGGGCGCGGGCTATAACTACGTTTACGTAGGACAGCTCGCCCCCACGCCCTGCCCCCCCTATTGCACGATGACTCGGCACCCGTCGCTCAACGCGCAGGTTCCGACGTCGCTCTGGGGTAAGCAGTTCCAGATAAGCATGCGCATGGCGTACAACACGTGGGACTGCAGCTCGCCGTTCGCCATCTGCAGCGGAATCACGACCTACATCATGTATGGTTAACACGGGAATTGCGAAACGCCACCTTATGCAGGAAGGGCATGGGAAGGTCATAGGAAGAAGGGAAACTTTCATCGGCTGGCGGGAAGTCTAGCTGGCGATGGATTCCCAAATTGCGGCGGGGGCGGCGACCATCGTGGCAATCGTCGTCTCATGTTTGGTCGTTCCAGAGATTGTGGAGCGGCGTGGCTTCAACCCCCGAAGCGCGAAGGTCCGCGCCACGGTCTGGCTGACATTCCTCGCTTTCGTACTCGTCCCCGCGGCAGTATCGGGCTTCGTGTTCTCTGTTGCCAACTCGCTACCGCGACAGGATTCAAATGCCTTTGGCGTTCAGGCGGATTCCCCACCGGAAGAGTTTTTGCAATCCGCGATGATGGGGGTGCCTGCCAACCATGACTTTGACTCGATGGAGATGGAAGGGTGCTCTGTCCGCGCCGCCGGGAGAGCGGGTTCCAGAGAAATTCGTTATCGGCGGCGCCATACTGTTGGTTTTCGGACTGCTATTCCTCGGTGGCATCCTTTTCCTTGGCTTCGGACGATCGGGCGGGGACGTTGACGTCTGGATCTACTCGACCTCGATTGTGCTCGGTGTCCTCGTCATCCTTGCCGGAGTAGTGGCCCACCGCAGGCCGGCCAAAACCCCATGACATCGGCGCGCGGCCAACTCGTCTGCGCGAGTCCCTCATTCTGGGTCAATATCCGGATTGAGTTGGAGTCTAGGGTTGGGACCGTCTCCCTCAATTGGTGAAGGCGAAGGCCAATTAGGGCCGCTGGCATGGCCGGAACCGTGTACCTCGATCGTGGAACAAACTCCACGAACGGGCGCGGAAGATGTACATGAAGGTTATCGCGGAGCATCCGAGATGACTGACAGAGTTCCACTCAGAACGCCTCCGTGTGCGGTCTGCGGTGACGATCGGGAAACGCAGGCGGCTCATTTCCCAAAACCCTACCGGACGGGTGGAAGGAACAGGATTCTGCTCTGCCCTCTCCACCACAGGGTTGTTGACCATGGAAGGGAACGGCGAGGCGAGATGGAGGCCTTGATGAATCATGCCTTCCCTGAGTTCCAGGGCACCGTGGAGGAGTTCGTTCGCTGGGCGCACGAGGCAGGGTATCCGTATCCCTTGGATGGGCGCAGCCGCAACCTCCGCCGCAAATTCTGGGACGAATAGGCTTGTAAGTTGCGCTCAGAAATCGAAAAGGGCCGAGGTCCGCGAGGAATCCCGGCTTGCTGGGACAGGACATCGGCGAGCGCGGCATTAGTACCTCGGTTCTGTCGTTCAATCCCTTGTCCTTTGAACCCATTTCCCATGGTCTAGAGCGGCTCCGCACGAAGGCGCCCACGAAATGCCGAATGGTCCTCTATCGCAACGGACCGGTCGACGGCGCTTCTTCTCCATGTCGCTTGCAGCGTCAACCGCTGCGGGCAATTGGCACACCCTCGTCCCCGGGTGAAATGTCGGTGTGTCCACGAGCGGAGGGGACTGGCCGTCCCTGCTACTGTCCTCTCTGCAGTCGTCGCTTCCTGGGGAAAAGACGAAAAGGTTTAAGATGGCCCACTCGCTTCCGCCGCCACAGAAGGGGGATCGGCCTTTCATGGTGATGCCACTCAACGTCCTAGAAAAATCTATCAACAAGCGCGTCCAGCTTCTCCTCAAGGATAACCGGCTGCTCGAGGGCAAGCTCGTCGGCTACGACGATTACATGAACATGGTCCTCGAGGACACGGAAGAGACGAAGGAGGACAACGTCCGGCGTGTCGGCACGGTCGTCCTCCGCGGGAACAACGTGGTCACGATCGTCCCGAAGTGACGTCTGCGGGGAGAAAATAGATATCCGGAGCGCGGCATCCGCGCGGCCGTGGAGTTCGTCGTCATCGCGGGCGGTCTTGGCACGCGTCTCCGTCCCCTGACCCTGCATCGACCCAAGGCGCTGGTCCCTCTCCTCAACCGCCCCCAGATCCTGCACGTCCTGGACCGCCTCCCACCCGGCTGCGACCGCATCATCGTCGCGGTGAACTACCTGTACGAGCCCGTTCGCGATTTCTTCGAGGCGCTCGACTCGGACGTCGAGGTCGTCGTCGTGAACGAGCCGCAGCCCCTCGGGACCGGAGGCGCGATCAAGAACGTGGAGGCCCACGTCTCGGGCACGTTCGCCGTGGCCAACGGCGACGTGATCGACAGCCTCGACTTCGGGGCGTTCCTCAAGTTCCATCGCCATCACGGCGGCATCGGTTCTCTCGGCGTCGGCGCCGTCGAGGACCCGACCGCGTTCGGGGTCGTGGCCCTGGACCAGGAGCGGATCACCCGATTCGTCGAGAAGCCGCAGGAAACGGAAGCGCCGAGCAACCTGGTCAACGCAGGGCGGTATCTGCTCGAGCCGGACGTGTTTGATTTCATCGGGGAGGGCCGGGCCGTCTCGTTGGAACGGGAGGTGTTTCCGAAGCTCATTCCCCGCGGGCTCTACGCCTTCCAGGAGACGGGCTACTGGTCCGATGCGGGCACCCTGCCTGCGTACCTCGAGGCCCAGCGCATCCTCCTGGAGAACGGAGGGGGCGGGGTCGCGAAGGCCGCGGAGGTCTCCCGAGGCGAGATCCGTCCTCCGGTCCTCGTCGCGGCGGGTTCGTTCGTGGAGGCCCACCTCGGACCCAACGTGGTCCTCGGGAGGGGATGCAAGATCGGGCGGTGCGCGATCCGGAACGCGGCTCTGTTCGACGGGGTGAGCGTGGACGACAAGGTCGACCTCGAGGGCTCCATCGTCGGCGAGGGGGCGGCGATCGGCGAGGGCTCGATCGTCCGCAACTCGATCGTCGGGGACGGAGTGCAGGTCTCGCCCCATGCGACGCTCGTCGGGGCGCGGGTGGACCGATGACGCGGCTCTTCGGGACGAACGGGATCCGGGGCGTCGTGGGCCAGGACATGACCGCGGACCTCGCGGTGCGCGTGGGTCGTGCGATCGGTACCCAGTTCGGCGAAGGGTCCGTGGCCCTCGCGCGGGACCCGCGCCTGTCCGGCCCGATGCTCGCGCGGGCGGCCGCGGCCGGACTCATGTCTGCGGGGCTCGAGGTCATCGACCTTGGGATGGTCCCGACGCCCTGCGCCCAGTACTACGTCCACACCCGGGGCGACCTGAGGGGCGGCGTCGTCATCACGGCCTCGCACAACCCCCGGGAGTTCAACGGGATCAAGGCGCTCGATGCGCTGGGCATGGAGATGGCCCGGGAGGAAGAGGAGTCCATCGAGGCGATCTACTTCGAGGACCGGGGTCGGGCCGCGGACTGGTCCGGGGTGGGCGACCTCCGGAGCGACCCGGGTGCGATCGACCTCTATCTCCGTGGGATCCTCTCCCGCGTCGACGTCGCCGCGATCCGGAAGGGGAAGCTCACGGTCGTCGCGGATCCCGCGAACGGCGCGGGCTGCGTCACGACGCCGTACCTCCTTCGGGCGCTCGGCTGTCGCGTCCTCACGATCAACGGCCAGCCGGACGGCTCATTCCCGGGCCGCCTTCCGGAGCCGACGATTGAACACCTCGGCGACCTGATGCGGATCGTCCCCGAGTCGAAGGCGGCTCTGGGCGTTGCGCACGACGGGGATGCGGACCGCGCGATCTTCGTCGACGAGACGGGGGCGTTCCTGTACGGAGACCGGAGCCTCGCGCTGATCGCGAAGTCCGAGCTCGCGAACCGCGGCGGCCTCGTCGTGACCCCCGTCAGCACGTCGAGCGTCCTGGACGACGTCGTCCGGGAGGCGGGCGGCAAGGTCCTCCGGACGCGGGTCGGCTCACCGATCGTCGCGCGCACGATGCTCGCGGAGGGGGCCACGTTCGGCGGGGAGGAGAACGGCGGGATCATCTTCCCGGCGCACCAGTTCTGCCGCGATGGCGGGATGACGCTCGCGAAGATGCTCGAGGTCGTCGCCCGCGAGGGAAAGCCGCTCTCCCGCCTCGTCGCCGAGCTCCCCCAGTACAGCCTCTCCAAGGCTGCCGTCGAGGTCCCCGTGGCGAAACGAGAGGCGACGCTCGATGGCCTCGTCGCCCTCGTGAAGGGACGGCAGGTCGACACGATTGACGGCGTGAAGATCCACGAACCCGACGGCTGGGTCCTCGTCCGGCCCTCGGGCACGGAACCCCTCTTCCGGATTTACGCGGAGGCCCGGACCGCGGAACGTGCGACGGCGCTCGCTCTGGAAGGCGCGGAGCTCGTGCGCCGCGCGCTCAGAACGTGATCCCCGGGTTCCAGGCCAAGAGGATGAGGTAGGCCAGGATGGCCCCTGTGCACGTGGCGAGGAGGTTCGTCGTCTTCTTGTTCACGAGCCCCTTCCTCTCGAGGGTCGCCCCGATGACGCTGTCGATCTGGCAGCCCACGAACCCGAGGACCGCGGGGATCACGAGGTAGGAGGCCGCCGCGGGCATCGTCGCCGAAAGGCCGTACATCCGAGCGAGGTCGCCGAGCACGAACCATCCCACGAGGGCCGTGTAGAGAGAGGCCCCGAGGGCGCACGCCTGCCCGAGCAGGGAGATCCCGCCGTCCGTCCCGGGCGTCACGCGCTTGAACGTCGTGATCAGGTACGCGTCCCGCTGGAGGACACCGATCTCGCTCGCGAGGGTGTCCGAGCCTGCGACCGCGAGAGCGGAGAGGAAGACGACCCCGCTCAGAGCCCGCGGGAACCCGGCCGGATCGACGAAGGGCAAGACCGCGGCGGCCATCGGCGCGATGCCGTTCGCCAGGACGTTCGAGGCCCGCCTCTCCCCTTTGACGCCCTCCTGCACGCCCATCGCCTCCTTGAGGGCGAACTTGTACCGGGTCGCAAGGAAGCTCGAGAGGAGGAAGAAGAGGAGGAGAAGGAGCCAGGTGACGTCCCCAAAGATGCCGATGACCATGCCGACCCCGAAGGCGGCGATCGTCCCGTCGAGCGTCAGCACGTCCTTCGCGTACGCGAGGTAGCAGAGCACCCCGCAGAGGCCCGTGCTGAGGAGGGCGGACGTGACGATGTCTAGGGCCATGCCCCCCGGGCAGGGGGCGGACCGGATAAAGGCTTTCCTTCCGATGGCGTCGAGCGATTCCCAGGCCGATCAATTGAACCAGGTGTCGAGGGATTTCTGCTTCTGCTGGCCCCGCGCACCGGCGAATTTCGCGAGGGCCTGGTCGATTCGCTCCCTCGAGAACGCGAACTCGTCACAGAGCATCTTTCGCACGCCGTCGGGATCCGGATCGTGGAACTCCACGGCCACCTCCTCGAGGACGCGGGGTTCGAGGAAGATCCTCCGGACCTCGTCCTTCGATTCGATGTCGACCTTGAGCTCCGCGAGCGCGGGCTCCAACGACCTGTGCTTCTTGATCAGGTTGAGCGCCTTCTTCGGCCCGATCCCCCGAACGCCTGTGTTGAAGTCCGTGCCGATGAGGAGGGCCATGTCCACGAGCTGCTCGCGGGTAATGCCCAGCGCGCCCAACGTCGCCTCGAGGCCGATCTCCTCGGGCTGCACGTCCACGTAGACTTCCTTGCGCGGCAGCTTCCGACGGCCCGTGATGGCGAGGTTCTTCACGAGCCGCGGCGAGCCGAACAGGAGGGAGTCGTAGTCCTGGGAGGCCGCCGCGTACGCCGTGCCGGCGCGGGCCATCGCGGAGGCCTGGGCTTCTCCCTCGCTCGGCGCCTGGACGCACGGGATGCCGAGCAGGCCAAGGAGGCGCTTCGACTGGTCGACCATCTCCCGCGTGAGCCGCGACGTCTGCATGGCCTTCGTCCGCGCGGTCGCGAGATCGCCGATCTCCACCGCCTCCTTCCATTCCCGTTCGGCCCGCTGCTTGAGCTCGACCCGGGCCTCGATCGTGCGGGCCTTGAGCCTCGGCGGCTCGCCGTCGAACACGAAGGCGGGTCGGATGCCGGCGGCCACGAAGTTGGAGAGACGGTAGATCAGGCCGCTCAGGTGCGACGTCACCCGGCCCTGGCTGTCCATAAGGGGCGTCCCATCCGGCTGCCGGATGATCGCGAGGAACTGGTACAGCGTGTTGAACGCATCGATCGCGAGGATCTTTCCGGAGAAGTCCTCCAGCGTGCGTCGCTCCGGCGTGACGATGTCGGAGAGGATGATGCCCATGGCGCCGCGTGAAACGGCGGGAGCGCGTAAAGCCTTGCCGCTACATTTGCGCCTGACGGATGCCGAGGTACAAGGTGTCCTTCCCGAAGATTGCCTCGATCACGTATGCGTCCCGCGGGGCCTTGGACCCGAAGCGCACCTCGAGGGCGTTCGAGTCGCGGAGGATCATGTCCCGCCACGGTTTGAGCATGTTGCGGACTTCCGCGGTCCCGACGATGTCCAGCTCCACGACGCTGTCGTCCCCGAGCTTCATCTCCTTGCGGGAGTCCTTCACGATGCTCACGATCTCCCGCGCGTAGCCCTCCGCGAGCAGGTCCTTGTTGAGACGGGTGTCGAGGAAAATCACGCCTCCCTCGAAGGGCTCCTCGATCACGTGCTCGGGGATGCTCTCGACGAAGGAGACCATGCTCGGGTCGATCCGGACCTTCTGGCCCTCGATGCCGACGGAGTACTCGCCCTTCTCCAGGCCCGCTTTGATCTTCCAGGCGTCCTGGCTCCGGAGCAGGATCTCGATCTTCTTGGCCCAGAGCTTGTACGCGGCGGACACGGAGTCCATGTGGACGTTGATGTCGATCCGCATGCC
>JBGPGA010000109.1:0-8217 GCA_041483635.1 Thermoplasmata archaeon | reverse complement strand
ATCCATCCCGCGCAGATCGAGGGCTCCAGCCCGAATCACTACATGGTCGCCACATACTGGCCCGGAACCGCCACGACCTCGAGTGCCCTTCATCTGTTCAACGTCTCCGGCGCGCCACCCGGCACGGTGACCGTCACGGTAACGAGTCTCACTATGCCGACCGCCGCCCTCCCGCTGCCCGCGAGTCAACTCGGGACGCGGAACACCGTCGACACCGCCGACATCCGCGTCAGTGATGCGGTGTGGTTGGCGGGCAGGATGTGGCTCGGATTCGACGAGGCCTGCCTCGCGGACGCGGCCCGTGCCTGCATCCGTCTCGTCCTGATCGACACTGCCGCAGGTTCGATTCCCCAGGACTTTGACATCGACGTCGCGGGCAAGGACGTGTACTACCCGGGGCTCCGGATCGATGCCGCGGGCGGTCTGGCCGTCGTGTTCGGATATTCCTCGTCGACGGACTATCCCGGCGTGATGGTGGCGGGGCGCCTCGTCGGCGATGCGCCGAACACGATCGGCTCCCCGCAGATCGTGGCGGCGGGGACGGGGCCGGAGAGCCCCGCGTCCTGCAAGGGCACGTGCCGCTACGGCGACTACTTCGGCGCGGCCCTCGATCCGACGAATGCGACCGCTTTCTGGCTCGCCGGCGAGATGGGGACCTCCAGCGGGTGGGCGACCCACGTCTTCTCCGCCGCCCTCAAGGCCGAGCTCTCCTTCAGCTACCTCGTCGTCGGAGGTGGCACGGGATACACGCCGCCCGTCGTCTCCTACGTGGATGGTGGCGTCGTCACCCAGGTCGTCCTCGGTCCGGGCTCGACGTCGGTGCTGGCGGATGGCGGGACCCGCTGGACGATCACGACGCAGCTCCCCGGTTCCTCCCTGGCGGCGGGGGAGATCTGGGCCCTGAACACAACCTCGGGCCCGCTCGCGAGCTCAGGGTGGGCGAACACCTCCTTCTCGATCCCCTTCGCCTTCGTCTACTTCCATCAGTACGCCGTTTCCTTCGACTTCCGGACGGTCGGTGGATTGGGGTTCACGGCTCCCCCGCAGGTCACCACGGTCGAGTTCGCGACCGCGCATTCCTTCGACCTGCCGTCCCAGGCGTTCCTGGACGCGAACAGCGCCTACTCGTACCCCAGCCTGCTAGCCGGATCGACCGCCTCGGAACGGTGGCGGATCGGATCCGCGCCGAACGGCACCGTGTCGGGGCCTCGGACCCTGGCCCCGAGCTACTACCACCAGGTCCTCGTCACGTTCGCGTTCACGGTCCAAGGCACCTCCGCACCCTCGTCGCCGCAGGTCCGTTTCTCCTCCCTGGGCGACGCGGGGACCGCGACGGCGAACGCGACCGTCTGGGCTGACTCCCAGGCGCTCTACTCGTTCGACCGCGCCCTGGCGGGTGCGACCGCCACGGTCCGATGGGGGCCCGACGTGAACGGGAACGGGACCGTCACGGCGGCGGGGACGATCCTGGTCAGCTACCACCGCCAGTTCCTCGTTTCGGTCCACTCGGACCCGTCGACCCTTGCCTCCGCGGTCACCGGGGCGGGATGGTATGACGCGGGCGCGTCCGTGACGCTCTCAGCGGTCGCCCCGGCGGGCTGGCGCTTCGAACGGTGGTCCGGCGACGCGTCCGGGTCCTCGCCCACACTCACCGTTTCGGTCGAGGCGCCGGTGAATGTGACCGCGCTGTTCGACGCGGGGCTCACGATTACGGCCGGAGATGGGGGCTCCGTATCCTACGCGTACGGCTCGACCTCGGGATCGGTGCCCTCCGGGACGTCCGTCACGATCTATGTGCCCGCGGGAACGACCGTCTCCCTCATCGCAGTGCCCGCTTCCTGGTCCCAGGCCTTCGCCGGATGGACGGGTGCCGCATCGGGAAGCGCGGCCTCGACCGCAGTGCAGGTGACCGCGCCGGCGACCGCGGTCGGAACCTTCGGGCTCAACGTCCTCGTCGTCGCGGGCCTGTCCCTCGTCGTGCTCGTGGTGATCCTGGTTGGGCTCCTCGCGGTCATCGTGCGCCGCCGGCGCAGGCGTCCGCCCGCGTAGCCGTCCCGCCGACTCACTTCGTGACGAGGATCGGGGGCTTCGGCTTGGGTCCGAGGGCCTTCGCAAGGGCGCGGTCGCGCTCCCACTTGTCCCGGACCCACTTCTCGATGGCGGCGATCTGGTCGTCCTTCAGATGGCGGAAGCGACCCTGCAGCTTCAGATACTCCCGGACCGGCGTGAATCGAGGCTCACGGTTCAGCGTGAGGACGCCATCCTCGAACTCGAGCAGAGTGAAGATGCCCGTCTCGACTGCCAGCTTGGCCAGGTCGACCGTCGTGTCGGACTCGGCGCGCCAGCCGACTGGACACGGCGCGAGAACGTGCAGGTATCGGAAGCCCTTCTTCGCCTTCGCCTTGTCGAGCTTCTTGAGAAAGTCCGCGGGGAACCCGAGGCTCGCCGTGGCCACGTAGGGAACGTCGTGGGCCATGAGGATGCGGGGCACGTCCTTCTTGAACTCGTTCTTGCCCCTTCCCTCCGACGTGCCGCCCAGGGGCGTCGTCGTGGTCCAGGCGCCGAACGGCGTCGTGCCGCTGCGCTGGATGCCCGTGTTCATGTATGCCTCGTTGTCGTAGCAGACATACAGGATGTCCTCGTTGCGCTCCGCCGCGCCGCTGAGGGCCTGCATCCCGATGTCCGCGGTGCCCCCGTCCCCCGCGAAGGCGACGACCGTGACGTCGTCCTTGCCGAGGCGCTTCAGGGCGCGCTTGATGCCGGACGCGCAGATCGCGGACGTCTCGAAGAGGACCTGGAGGCTCGGCACCGTGAACGCGTTGTAAGGATACATGTCGCTGAAGATGAGTAGGCAGGAGGCGGGCATGTAGACGACCGTGTTCGGGCCGAGGACCTTCATCGTCTCCCGCACGACCATCGCGCCGCCGCAGCCCGGGCATGCCGTGTGCCCGGAGAGGAAGTAGTCCTCCTGGGTCAGCTCCTTGACCGTCGTCATGGGCTCACCCCCCGCGTGCCGATCCAGTGCACGCCGCTCGCCCTCCGCCCGCGGCCGATGGCCCCGAGCGTCTTCTTGAACATGAGCTCGACGTCCGGGGGGGTCACGTCCCGCCCGCCGAGGCCGGCGAGGAAGCCGAGGATGGGCATCGTCGTGGTGTCGTAGAGGGCGTTGCGGGCCTCGATGTAGCTCGGTCCGCCGACGCCGTAGGAGACGGCGCGGTCGTAGACGCCGAGGGCCTTCAGGTGTCCGGTCGCCTCCTGGAGGCGCTCCGCGGGGAACGGCCGGAAGAAGCGCAGCTTGATGAGGCCGACGCGCTCCCCCTGTGCGCGGAGGCGGTCGACGACCTCGCGCGCGGTTGACGTGACCGTGCCGAGGGTCATGAGGGCGACGTCCGCGTCCTCGAGGCGGTAGGTCTCGAACGCGCCGCCATACGTGCGGCCGAACGACCGGCCGAACAGGCGGTCCGTCTCCTCCAGGACCTCCGAGGCGCGACGCATCCGAAGGTCTGTCTCCCACCGCGACTCCTGGATGTACTCGGGCGGCGAAGCCGCGCCGAGCATGAGGGGCCGCTCGGGATCGAGATACGCGTGCACCGGCTTGTAGGCGGGAAGGAACTTGTCCGCGTCCTCCTGGCTGACCAGATCGACCGATTCGATCGTGTGGGAGACGAGGAACGCGTCCATCCCGATCATCATCGGGAGCTCGATCTCCGGGTGTTCTGCGGTCCGGTATCCCTGGAGGACCATGTCGAGTGCCTCCTGGGCGTCCTCGACGTAGACCTGCATCCAGCCCGTGTCGCGCTGGGGCATCGTGTCGTTGTATTCGACCCAGATGCCCAGGGGCGCCGCGACGGTGCGATTCACGACGGACATGACGATGGGCAGGTGCATCGGCGGGGAGATGAACAGGGGCTCGTGCATCAGGGCGAGGCCTTGGGACGAGGTCGCCGTGTACGTGCGGACGCCCGTGGCCTCGGCTGCAATGACCGCGGCCATCGCGCTGTGCTCCGACTCGACGCGCATCATCTCCGCGTCGAGCTTCCCGGCCGCCAGGAACTCCGCCAGGTGTTCGATGATCATCGTCTGGGGCGTGATCGGGTAGGCGGCCACAACCTGCGGCCGCGAGACCATCGCTCCCCAGGCCGCGGCGTAATCTCCCGTGACCATGCGCCGTTCGCCCGTCGGGGCGAGCTTGGGCGCGATCATGCCGTCACCTCTTCCTCGAGTTCTCGTTCCATGTGAATCGCCTTCGGGGCGCAGACCGCGGCGCAGACGCCGCAGCCCTTGCAGTAATCGTAGTGGATCTCGACGATTTTGTCGCCACGCACGATCGACCCGTCCGGGCAGTAGAACCAGCACAGGAGGCAGTTCGTGCACTTCGAGTCGTCCAGGATGGGCTTCGTCACCCGCCAGCCGCCCGTCCGGTTCGAGGGCGAGCTTCCGACGCCGACCCGCCCGAACGGCGTCTCGAGCGCGGGGGTCGCGAGCCCTGGAGGCAGCTCCTGGGCCGTGGGCAGCCACTTCGAGGCCTTGAGATAGACCCGGCCGCTGTCCGCCTCCCCCATCCGGGTGGCGTCGAAGGCAGCCCGGGCAGCGGCCACGTTACGATCCGCAATCTCCTTGGAGAGTCGGCGGCCGAAGACCTCCATGATCCCGGCCTCGACGCCCTCGATCGTGATGAGCCCGGTCGCCTTCGCGAACGCACCGAGCATGGCCGTGTTGACGGCCGTCTGCTTCGTGTACTCGAGCGCGATTGACGTGGCATCGACCGTCGCGGACTTCGCCTTCTTCGACAGGACGAGCCGGTCGGGGGACCGGGTCGTGTTCACGATGACCATGCCGCCGGGGCGCAGGCCCGCGAGGACGTCGACCGTGTCGATCAGGCTCTCGTCGAGCACGACGACGTAGTGCGGCTCGTACACCTGGGTTCGGACCCGCAGGCGTTCCTCGCCGAACCGGGCGAAGGCGAGCACGGGCGCGCCGCGCCGCTCCGCTCCGAAGAACGGGAACGCGATCGCTGAATACCCATCGTGGGACGCCGCGACCGCCAGGGCCTGAGCCGCCATGACGGCCCCCTGGCCACCGCGGCCATGGAACCGGACCTCATAGAACATGCACACACGGTCCTTCGATACGCTTCGGTCTGAGTGGGGGACGCGATTCGTAAGAACCCTCGGGCCGTACCGTATTTACTGTAGGTCGGCGTACGGAAGCCCCGGGGAGCCCCGCCAAAGATATATGCAAGCCGGGGGACTAGCTCCGATTCGCAACGTCTTGGAAGGCCAAATATGCCGCTCCACCTAGGGAGGAATCCGGACACGGGCGAGCCGATTCGGCTGCCCGAAGAGGACCTCCTCCGCCACGTCGTGATCCTCGGTGCCACGGGGTCCGGGAAGACCGTCCTGGGCAAGGCCCTCCTCGAGGAGGCGGTCCGGGCGGGCATCCCGGTCATCGCCGTCGACTCGCAGGGGGACCTCGCGTCCCTCGCCATCGCCGCGAGCCAGGAATCCTCGGCGGCTCATGGGACGCCCGAGGACGCGAAGAACGAGTACTGGTCCCGGGCCGCCGTGCAGATCCTCACGCCCGGGTCACGGCACGGCGTGGCACGGAGCCTGAACCCTCTCAAGGACGCGCCCGCGACCGAGGCGTCCGAGGACGCGGTGCTGTACCTGGACGCGATCGCCGAGGGACTCGCCGCGGCGATGGGCTACACGTTGAGTTCGGACAGCGGATCGCGGGCGAAGGACTCGATCTATCTCGCCTTGCAGGACGCCTGGAGGGCGGGGAAGTGGCCCAAGGAGGTCTCGGACCTTCCCTGGATCCTCGAGCGGGAGTCGACACTGGACGGCGGCTTGCTCTCCCACAAGGAGCGGTCCGCGCTCGTTCGGCGAGCCAAGGCGATGACGGTCGGGGCCAAAGGCCTCCTCTTCACGGCGGGACCTCCCCTCGACGCGAAGGAGATGGTCTCCTGGGCGCCGAAGGGCCGCACGCCGGTCAACATCGTTTACACGGGAGGCCTGCGAAGCCCGTCCGAGCGGGAGATGGTCGTCGCCACGCTGTGCGAGGACGTCTACCACTGGATGGTCTCGGAGACGAACGGCCATCTGCGGCTCGTCCTCTACATCGACGAGGTGGCCGGGCTGTGCCCGCCCCACCCGAAGAACCCTCCCGCGAAGAAGTTCCTCTCTCTGCTCTTTCGACAGGCGCGCAAGTACGGCGTCGGGCTCATCGTCGCCACCCAGAACGTGACGGACCTCGACTACAAGGCGCTCGGGCAGGCGAACACGTGGGCCCTCGGTCGGCTCCTCGCGAAGCAGGACCTGGACCGCGTGCGGCATCTCGTCGCCTCGCTCCATCCGAGCGACCCCGAGGGGGTCCTCTCCCTCGTCCCGTCCCTGAAGGCGGGTCAGTTCCTCCTCCTGTCCCCGGAACACCTCGGCCGCGTGGAGAAGCTGGAAGTTCGCGGGCTCGCCACGCAGCACGTCGTCGTGCCGGAGGAGAAGTTCCACGAGATCCAGTCGACCCACGAGCTCGCCGTTCCGAAGCCGCCGCCGGACGACAAGACGTCGAGGCGCCAGAAGCTGGCGACGGCCGCGGCGAAGGCCGCGAAGTCGAGCGCGAAGGTCGAGGTCGAGGAAGGCATCGGGCTCCGCGTCCTCCATCTGTTCGAGGACCATCCGGGGATGTACGGCCTCGAGGAGATCGCGGGGATGAACCCGGCCGACACGCGCTTCCTGTCCATCCTCCTGAGGAAGATGGCCGAGGCGCGCCTCCTGCGTCCCGAGCACGTCGAGGGCCGCGACGTCTACTGGGACCCCACGATCGGATTCGATGTCCGACGGGGTGTCCCGGCCAAGATCGCCTGGCTCCCCCTCCGGTTCCCCTTGGTCGAGGCGACGAAGCGCGCGAGCGAGTCCGTGCACCGTCGGATGCTCGTGATCCCGACGGAACGCCTCGCGACGAAGGAGTTCTACTTCGTCCCGCTGTGGCGCGTCGAGGCCGAGGTCCCGCTGGGACGGAAGGGCGGGAAGGTGGCCCGCCAGTTCTATGTGAACGCGGTCTCGGGGGGGATCGCGCACGTGGTCAATGGCAGCCTGAGCTTCAAGGAGTTCCCCCGGGAGGACATGTCCCGCCTCGTTCCCCTCGCATCGAAGGCCCAGCTCGAACCCGGGCCGTCCCAGAAGATCGGAGACCAGGTGCCCGTCGCGAAGGTGGGCCCTTCCCAAGCGAAGGAGATCGTGCACCGGTCCCTCGGGGCGAAGGTCATCACGGACCACCCGGAGCTCTGCCTGCTCCCGGTCTGGAAGTTCCAGATTCAGGCGAACGGGGACGCCAAGACCCGCTCCGTCTGGGTCGACGGGACGCTGGGCAGCGTCCTGTCCGCGCCCCCCGAGGGCGGCTGATCAGCGCATCAGCCCGAGCGGGCCCAGCTTCTCCGGCAGATAGGTGTCCGTGACGTAGTCCAGGCCATACTTTGCGAGGGCCTGCTGCTCCGCCTTCTTGTTCACCTGGAGCATCGTCTGGATCTCGTTGCGCCAGAACTCGTCGTTGAAGCGGGGGTCGCTGAGCTCCGCGTTCAACGCGCCGACGTCGCGGGGCGTGAGGACGTCCGTCGGGAGCTCGTAGTTCAGGATGTCGCTCGCCGTGATTCCGACGAACTCGGCGGTCGGCGTCGCGAGGTACTCCGAGATGTGGGCCGTCTTGATCGCGCCGTAGGCCACGGAGGCGTGGATGCGGAACGACCAGGGATCGCCATCCGTGAACGTCGCGACCGGTAGCTTGAGCTCCTCGTTGAGGCGCTTGAGCAGGCGACGCGTGCTCCGCGAGGGCTGGCCCTTGAGGTGGACGAGGATGCACTTGCCGTCCTCGTCGAAGCCGTTCTCGACGAGGCGGTCGAACATGCCGCCCGTCTCGATCGCAAGGACGAACTTCGCGTCCGCGTCGATCAACTTGACCTTCTCCTTCTCGATGTTGTAGGGGATTGTGTAGCCTGCGTCGCCGACGTCGTCGCGGCAGTTGATCCGCTTGCGCTCGCCGTTCCGGGTGATCTCCTCGAGCGTGAGGTTCCCGATCACGCTTGCGCCGCTCTCCTCGGGCCGCAGCTTGAAGTCCTCGCGGAGCAGCTGGGTGATGACCTCGAGGTCCTCCGCGAGCAGGTTCGACTCGTCCTGGGAGTGGAACTTGGCGACGTCCCAGCCTTCCGAGATGTAGTACATCTCT
>JBGPGA010000108.1:0-8256 GCA_041483635.1 Thermoplasmata archaeon | reverse complement strand
GCGTCGCGACGCCCGCGCTCCTCCCGGTCGTGAACCCGAACCGGCCCGTCGTCCCTCCCCGGGACCTCGCCACCCGATTCGGGGCGGAGATCCTGATCACGAACGCGTACATCCTGGGGAAGGGCACCCTGCGCGAGGCCGTGCTGAAGGAGGGCGTGCACGGGCTCCTCGACTTCCCACGCGCGATCATGACCGACTCGGGCGCCTTCCAGTCCCACGTCTACGGGGACGTCGAGGTCACGAACTCCGAGGTCATCGCGTTCCAGCAGGCGATCGGCTCGGACCTGGGCACGATGCTCGATCCGTTCTCCGAGCCGGAGCACGGGCTCGGCCGCGCGGAGGCCGACGTCGACGAGACAATCCGGCGCGCGAAGGAGGCCGCGTCTCTCCGGGGTGGCATGGACCTCGTCGGTGCGGTCCAGGGAGGCCTCCACGAGTCGCTCCGGGAGCGGTGCGCCCGCGAGGTGTCCTCGCTCGACATCGCGGTCGCGGCGATTGGCGGCGTGGTCCCCCTGATGGAATCGTACCGTTTCCGGGATCTGGTCCGCGTGATCGTCGCCTCGAAGAAAGGTCTCGACCCCTCGAAGCCCGTGCACCTGTTCGGGGCGGGCCATCCGATCATGTTCCCCCTCGCGGCCCTCCTTGGGTGCGACCTCTTCGATTCCGCGGCGTACGCGAAATACGCCCGGGACGGCCGTATGCTGTTCCCGGACGGCACCCGCCACGCCTCGGAGCTCCGCGAGAGCGGTTGCGCCTGCCCCGTCTGCGCCACGCACCCCATGGTCGTGATCGCGAAGGACGAGACGCTCTTGGCGGAGCACAACCTGCACGTCTCGTTCGCCGCGGTCCGTGAGGTCCGCCGAGCGATCGCCGCAGGGGACTTGTGGGAACTCGCGGAGCGACGGGCTCGCGCGCACCCCGCCCTCCTGGACGCCGTGCGCGAGCTCCGTCAGCACAACGAATTCCTCGAAGAGTCCGAGCCGCTGTCCCGACGCGGCGCGATGTACTACGTCGGCCCGGAGACGGCCCACCGACCCGTGCTGCACCGCTACCGTCGGCGGCTCGAGGAGCGCTATGCGTCGCCGCCCGCGCGAGGCCTCCTTGTCCTCCCGGAGGGAGGCCGTCCCTACGCGGACCGCTACCGGGCCATCGTCGAGCGATGCCTGGCCGTGGCGGATGTCCATCCCGTTGTCAAGTCGGTCTGGGGACCCGTGCCCCTCGAGCTCGACGCGATCTGGCCTCTGTCCCAATCCCTGATCCCCGATTCGCTGGAGCCGGAGGCTGCGGAGGCGGCGGAGGTCTTCTTCCGGCAGTGGGCCGCGGGAGCCGGGTACGACTTCGGCCTCCTTTGGGAGGGCGACGCGACCCTCGAGGAGCTCCGGACCCGCGCTCCGGGCCCGCGGACGCTCGATTGGAACCTCCTCCGGGTCCGCGGGACCGCGGACTTCCAGTTCGGTCGAGGTGCCGCCGACGCGCTCCTCCGGGGAACGGTGACCTTCGTCGTCTCGAAGGCCACCGGAAAGGTCCGGAACGTGCTCGCCGGCGGGGAGCATATCCTCTCCCTGCGCGCGGAGGACGGGTTCTTCACGCTGAAGGCCGCGGGGGCGCGGCGACTCCAGACGGTCTTCTCCTTCCCTCGTTTGCGCGTCGTCGCGAATCCGGACGCGATCCCGTTCCTCCGTGAAGGGAAGAACCTCTTCGCGAAGTTCGTGAAGGAGGCCGATCCCGCGATCCGGCCCGGGGACGAGGTCCTCGTCGTGTCTCCGGAAGACGAGCTCTGCGCGGTCGCGCGCGCCATGATGAACCGCCGCGAGATGCTCGCGTTCAAGCGCGGCGTCGCCGCGTACGTGCGCGAGGCCGTGCCGCCTCCGCCGTCCGCTCCGCCACGCTGACGCAGGCCAGGTAGTCGTCCAGGGTGTGGAGAAGGGACATCGGCGCATCCGCGGTCGCTGTCGCGGTGATCGTCGCGCCGCGGCGGCGCGTCCGGATGTACCCCTGGTCCTCGAGGGATACGGAATCCGCGACCGCCTTCGCAACGGCGGGGTTCGGAAACGTCAGGGTGAGCGTCGCGCGGGACTTCATCGGATAGCCCCGGGCAGATTCGAACTGCCGTCGCGGGTTCCAAAGACCCGAATGCTTGACCACTACACCACGGGGCTGCGGGCGTGCATTTCTTCGGGCGTATAAAGCCCATCCGTCACGATATGCCCGAAGAGGTCCGTCGCACGTGCGGCGTCAATCCGCACGGGAACGAACTCGCCGAGGGGCGCGGGCTCGTGGAGCACGACCTGCCGATATTCCGCGGTCCGAGCCAGCCGCGTCTCGTCCTTGCCTGGCTCCGTGACGAGGACGTCCACCTCATCCCCGACAAGCGCCTGATGAATCTCACGGGCGATCCCGAAGCGGAGGAACGTGAGTCGCCGCGAGCGTTGTTTCACTCGCCACCCGACGACCTGGCCGGCCATGGCGGCCGCGGGCGTGCCCGGGCGCGCCGAGAACCGAGTGACGTTCACGATGTCCGGACGCACGCGGCGTACGAGATCCATCGTGGCCTCGAACTGATCCTCCGTCTCGCCGGGGAAGCCGACGATCACGTCCGTCGAGAGGGTCAGGGCCGGGAACGCGCGCCGAAACACCTCCACGATGGACTCGAACTCGGCGACCGTATACTCGCGGCGCATCGCCGTCAGGATGTCGTCGTCGCCGCTCTGCACCGGGAGATGGAGGAACTTGAAGATCTTGTCCGAGCGATAGGCCGCGGCGAGGTCCTCGACGATCGGAAGGACGGTGAGCGGGTCCGCCATGCCGACGCGGATCCGGAACTCCCCGGGCACCGCATCGATCGCTTCCAGGAGACGCGCGAGGTTCGAGTGGGTGTCCCGTCCGTATGCTGCCGTGTCCTGCCCCGTCAGCTTGATCTCCTTCGCGCCCCGCTCCACCTGGCGGCGGACCTGAGCCACGAGGTCCTCGATCCCGTAGGATTTCACGAACCCGCGGGCCACCCGCGTGATGCAGTACGTGCAGCGGCCCGCGCATCCTTGCGCGATCGGCACGATCGCGTCCTGCCACCCGAACGCCTCCGCCTCCCGTTCGGCCGCGCGGTCCGCACACACGGTTCCCTGGCCCAGGAGGTCGACGATCTGCGTCCACTTCCGGGGCGGCAGGAGCTTGGCCCGGGGAACGACCGCACGGACCCGGTCCCGTTGTGCCGCGGCCATGCAGCCCGCCACGACGAGGGGCTTGTCTCGTGCCGCGAGCTCCTTCATCCGGCGGACCATCTTCCTCTCCGTCGCCTCGATGACCGTGCATGTCACGAGCACGTGCGCATCCGCCTCGGATTCGGAGCGCGTGAGGGTGTGGCCGCCCGTTGAGAGGGCCTCCTGCATGAGGCGAGCCTCGCCGTAGTTCTGGGTGCAGCCGTAGGCCTCGACGTACACCTTCACGGGCCCAAGCGAAGACGGGAGCAGTATTTTTCCCCTTGGGCCGCGGACCCGGCACGCGTCCGCACGGGGTCCACAACCCTTATCCCCGAAGCGGATGTTCCCGGCCCATCATGACCTATCAGGGTCAGCCGGAGGAGATGCCCCCACCGCCTCCGCCCCGCCCCGCGTCCGGGGAGCTCCGGGATCGGGCGAAGGCCGCGAAGCTGCGTCACAAGGCGGCCAAGGCGAAGCTGAAGGCCCACTCCTTCAAAGAACGCGCGATGCGGCTCGAAGACAAAGCCTCGTCGTGGGAGAACCGCGCGGATGAGCTCGACGGCGTCACGCGCGCCCCGCCGACTCCCCCGCTCCCGCCGGACGAGTGACCAGTCCCCCGTGCGCAGGGATCGCCAGGTTGGGCCGGAGGGCGTAGCCCCGAGAAGCGACTTGGTTCACGTATTCCGTCTCAAGATAGAGCGAGAGTACCGCGCTCGGCGTCTTGGTTGACTTGCACATACCCATCCCGCAACACATGGGGGCGCGGACCTCTTCAAACTATGTCAACCCCCAAGCTTCATTCCACACCGCCGTCTGACCGTCGCCATGCCTCGCCGACGTGACCCGAACTGGGCCGCCATCGACCCGCCGCTCGCCGATTACGTCGACGCCCTCGCGAACCGCGGGGGCGATGCCCTGAGCGCAATCGAGGCGGCTGGGCTCCGCGACGGGTGGCCGATCGTCGGGGCGGCGGAGGGCAGCTTCCTGCACATCCTGGCGAAGAGCATCGGGGCGCGACGGGTCCTCGAGCTCGGGACGGCCATCGGGTACTCCGGCACGTGGTTCGCGCGGGCCCTGCCCCCGGGCGGCGAGCTCATCACGGTCGAGGCCGACCCGGAGACGGCCAAGCTCGCCGAGGCGAACCTGACCAAGACAGGGGTGCGGGATCGGGTCACGATCCTCGTGGGGCCGGCCCAGGAGGTCCTGAAGGACCTCGAGGGACCGTTCGACCTGATCTTCGTCGACATCAACAAGGATGGGTACCCGGAAGTCCTCGAACCCTGCATCCGATGCCTGCGGGTCGGCGGCCTCCTGGTCACGGACAACGTGCTGTGGCACGGGGCGGTCGCGGACAAGAAGGACCGCACGAAGGACACGGCCGCCATCCGTACGTACAATGAGCGTCTCTCCCGGGACGCGCGCATGCTCGCGGCGATCCTCCCGCTCCGGGACGGCGTCTCCGTCGCCCTGAAGCTCCGGGAGTGACGCGGCGAGGATTCATATCGAGCCGTCTCCTCTCCGGGATGCGTGGCTCGCAAGCGTCCCCGCGAACACCTCTTCGTCGAGACGGACGGACAGGTGTACCTCGTCCGGGAGCGCGGCAAACTCCGCTTCCCGAGGAAGGGGGACAAGCTCGCCTTCCAGACCCTCCCCGGCGCCCGGATGGATTTCCCGGAGGACGTCGTCCACAAGGTCAAGCCGGTCCTGGACCATCATCCGGAGGAGTGGTACCAGCGGGATGACCTGTTCGACCGCGACGACGTCGACGGGCTCGTGAAGCGCGCGATTTACGCGACGATGATCCGCTGCGTCTCGGAGGTCGTGATCTCGAAGGGCGCGCGGGTCCTGCTGGTCAAGGCGGTCCGCGGCTTCTCGAAGGGCCACTGGAACCTGCCGGGCGGCTTCATGGACTACGGCGAGAGCCCCGAGGCGGGCGTCGTCCGCGAGGCCGAGGAGGAGACGGGCGTCCCCGTCGTCCTGGACGGTCCGCTCAACGTATACACCTCCGGGTTCCCCGGGAAGCCGTCGTACACGCTGGGCTTCGTATTCAAGGGGCACGTGACGTCCGAGGAATTCCACGTCAAGCCGGACGAGATCGAGCGCGTGGACTGGTTCACGGTCGACCGGGCCCTCACCCTCACCCGCAACCCGTTCGCGAAGTGGGGGCTCGTTGATTTCTTCCTTCAATCGCCCGAGGCGAGGCGGGCCCTCCACGTGAAGCGGCACGGGCTGTCGGAGGGGAAGGAGCGCGTCGCAGGACCGACCCTCTTCCTTGATCGGGACGGCGTGATCAACCGCGGCCGGAAGGGCTATGTCCGGACGCCGGACGCCTTCGAGTTCCTCCCGGGGGCGATCGAGGGCATGCACCTCCTCCAGGAGGCGGGCTGGCGCCTCGTTGTCGTCACGAACCAGGACATGATGGGCTGGAAGCTCGTTCCGGACCGGCAGCTGCGGCGCATCCATGAGCACATGATTGCGGGCCTCCGAAAGGAAGGCGTGCGCCTCGCCGAGATCTACTACTGTCCGCACCACGTCCTCTCGGACTGTGCGTGCCGCAAACCGAGGCCGGGGATGCTGCTCGCCGCCGCCCGGGACCTCGGGGTGAGCCCTCGGAGCGCCTGGATGATCGGCGACAAGGTCCTCGATGTCGAGCTGGGTCGGGCGTTCGGCTGCCACACAGCATGGGTCGGACCCAAGGCGTGGCGGGCGCGGTTCCGGGACGAGGTGCGGCCGTGGCATCCCGACGTCGTGGGGGACGATTTGCGGCAAGCCGCCCGGAGGATCGTTGCGCTTACAGCTTCCGGGCGGTCCGGCCGATTGTGAGTAGACCTGGGTTGGGCAAGCCTGACAATCGGGTCGGATTCGCGACCCACCCGACCGCAAGCTCTTATCCTCTCGGCACCTTGCGGCGGGCACGGGTGAACGGATGGTCCAGGAGTACGGACTCTTCTTCAACGGGAAGTGGCGCAAATCCGAGGGGAAGCGGTTCGAGACCCTGAATCCCGCCACGGGCGAGATCCTCGCGACCTTCCCGATGGCCACGCCCGCCGAGGTCGCTGCGGCCATCAAGGCCGCGAAGGCTGCGTCCGAACGGTGGCGGAAAACCCCGGCCCCGCGGCGTGGAGACCTCCTCCTCGAGGCGGCCACGGTCATGAAGCGGAAGAAGGAGGAGCTCGGCCGCGTCGTGACGGCGGAGATGGGAAAGGTCATCGCGGAGGGCCGCGGGGACGTCCAGGAAGCGATTGACTTCTACACGTATGCCGCGGGAGAGGGACGCCGCATGTTCGGCGAGACGGTCCCCTCGGAGCTTCCCAACAAGATGTGCATGACGATCCGGATGCCGGTGGGCCCAGTCGGGCTGATCACCCCCTGGAACTTCCCGGTCGCGATCCCCGGATGGAAGAGCGGTGCTGCGCTCATCGCGGGCTGCCCGATCGTGTTCAAGCCCTCCTCCCTCACGCCCTTGTGCGCCGCCAGGTTCGTGGAGTGCCTCGACGAGGCCGGGTTCCCGCCCGGCGTCGTGAACATGCTAACCGGGAGCGGTTCTGTCGTGGGCGATGGCATCGTGGCCCATCCCGAGATCCGGGCCGTCTCCTTCACGGGTGGCGTCGACACGGGGCGACACGTATACGAAAGCGCCGCGAAGAAGATGATCAAGGTTGGGCTCGAACTGGGCGGCAAGAACGCGATGATCGCGATGGACGACGCGAACGTGGACCTCCTGATGGATGGCGTCCTGTTCGGGGCCTTCGGGACGGCCGGCCAGCGCTGCACGGCGACCTCCCGCCTCATCGTGCACGAGAAGATCTACGACGAGGTCGTGGACGATCTCGTCGAACGCGCCGCGAAGCTGAAGGTTGGCAACCCGATCGACGAGGCGACGGACATGGGCCCCGTGGCCTCCCCCGACCAGGAGAAGAAGGTCCTCGAATACATCGCCATCGGGAAGAAGGAGGGCGACGAGCTCCTGACCGGCGGGAAGAAGCTCATCGGAGGTGCGTACGACAAAGGGTTCTTCATCCAGCCCACCGTCTTCGCCGTGGACCGCACCAGCCGCCTGGCCCAGGAGGAGATCTTCGGACCGGTGCTCAGCGTCCTCAGGGCGAAGGACTACGAGGACGCCGTCGCAATCGCGAACTCCGTGAAGTACGGCCTCAGCTCGTCGATCTACACGAACGACCTGCGGTGGGCCTTCCGTGCGATGCAGGACCTCGAGGCGGGCATCACGTACGTGAACGCGCCGACGATCGGAGCGGAGGTCCAGCTCCCCTTCGGCGGGACGAAGGAGACGGGCCCGACGGACACCCGGGAGGCGGGGACGACGGCCCTCGAGGAGTTCACGTACTGGAAGACGGTCTACGTGGACTACTCCGGCCGGCTGCAGAAGGCGCAGATCGACACGGCGAAGCTCGCGGGTGGGTAGGCACGGCGATCCCACCGGCGGTTCCGGTGGGGGCCGCTCAGAGCTTCGCCCTCCTCCCCGGAGGCCGTCCCTCGTCAGTTCGGAACTCGTAATCCCGCACGACCCGGCACATCTGGATGTGGTAGTGGTCGTAGAACGACTCGCGACCCATCCGCTGGGCCTCCCGGTGTTCGGTCTCCCGCCGCCAGGCTTCGAGGGACTCCTCGTCCTGGAAGCGTGCGATGTCGAGGACCTCCCCGTCCTCGCTCGTGTACTCCTTGAGCGAAATGAACCCGGGCCACGTGTCGACGATCTCGTGCATGCGCCGGGAGGTGCGGCGGTACGCCTCTGGGTCCGCATCCTTCCTCATGTGGAGCTCGAAGAGCACGAGCACTTCCTTCGGATCCTTGACGCGGCGATACGGCACCTTGCCTCTCTCCCGGGCCGTTTGGCCCAGCCGCGGGAGACGCCGGGCGGCCAAGACCTTTTCCCAATCGTGGGGCTCAGCCGCTGCTCCCCAGGAGATCCTTGCTCGGCGCGGTGAGGTGCTTCGGGTCCAGAACCTTCTCCGCCTCGTCGGCGCTCAGCAGCCCCTTCTCGACGACAATCTGCTTGACGGACTTGCCCGTCAGGCCCGCCTCCTTGGCGATCTCCGCG
>JBGPGA010000107.1:0-8277 GCA_041483635.1 Thermoplasmata archaeon | reverse complement strand
GGGCGACCATGGCCGCGACGCCGAAGGAGTACCCGACGGCGGGCAGGATGCGGCCTGCGAGGGCGGGGTCCGCGAAGATCGTCTGGACTCCGTTCCAGTCCACCGCGACATAGCCGAGGACGTACAGGGTCGGGAGCAGGACGAAGAATAGGAAGAAGGCGACAATCCCTCCGTGCCACAGGCGGACGGCCCAGGAGGTCGAGACCCGCGCGAGGGCCTGCGCCCGCCACGGATGTTCCGGCGCGCGCTCCGCCGTGGGGTTCCCCGCGATTTCGGCAGGAACCTCGGCCGTCCCCATCCAGGTCCCTCGGAGGTCAGCGGCCCTTCACGACGATGTCCTCGAGGATGTTCGCAACGTCCTCGCAGCGGTCCGTGACGATCTCCAGGTACTCGTAGATGTCCTTGAACTTCAGGATCCGGACCGGGTCGCCGGACTTGAACACCTCGGCGAGGGAGGTCATCAGGAGGTCGTCCGCGACATTCTCGAGGCGGTTCACCTCGATCGTGTAGGAGATGACCGCGTCCTGCGCCTTGCGGTCCCGCACGGCCTTCATGCCGGCGCGGATCTGCTCGGCCGCTTTGAGGATGATCTCAGCGAACTCGATCATGGCCTTGGTCGGCTTGTCGATGTCGTAGACGGCGAGGCGTGTCGCGGCGCCGTTGATGTAGTCGAGGACGTCGTCCAGCTTCGTCGCGAGGCCGCTGAGGTCCTCCTTCGCGAGAGGCGTGACGAACGCGCGGTTCAGGGAGCCGTAGATGTGGTGGACGATCTCGTCGCCGCGGTGTTCGATGTCCTTGATCCGCTTCCGGTGGTCCGCGAGGTGAGAGAAGTCGTCGAAGATCGCGCGGAAGGCGCGAGCCCCCACCAGCACGTTCTCCGCCTCGGACTCGAGGTCGTCGAAGAACTGCTTCTCCTGGGGGGTCATCCATTCCTTGATGTCCACGGTTCCTCCTCCCGCGGCCCGGTAGAATCCGGGAGCCTATATAGCTTGTCGGAGACGGCGCCGGACTCAGTCCTTCTCAAGCGCGCCGACATCGACGCCGCTGTCCTCCAGCTGCTTGAGGAGCTGGCGGCGCATCTTCCGGTTCCCCGCGAATCCCTTGATCGCCTTCCGCGACATCTCGAAGTGGCGAAGGAGCTCCTTCACGTCTCGCGGCGCGACCCCGGCCCCGCGCGCGATCCGCTGGACGCGGGACGACTTGATGAGCTTCGGCTCGGTCATCTCCTCGTCCGTCATGGAGTCCATGATGATCTTGAACCGCTGGAGCTTCTTCTGCGTCCCCTCCATCTCCGAGTCCTTCATCTTCCCGGAGATCCCGGGAATGAGGGCGGCGAGCTTGCCCATCGGGCCCATCCCCTTGAGCATGTCGATCTGCTCGTACATCTCGTTCAGGGTGAACTTCCCCGCCATGATCTTCTTCGTGAGCTCCTCGGCCTTCTGAGCGTCGATCGCTTCCTGCGCCTTCTCCAGGAGCGTCTCGAGGTCCCCCATCCCGAGGAGGCGGGAGATGAACCGGGGCGGCTCGAACTTCTCCAGGTCGTCGATCTTCTCGCCGACGCCGATGAAGACGATGGGGGCCTTGACCTCGGCCACCGCCGAGAGCGCGCCCCCGCCCTTCGCGGTGCCGTCGAGCTTCGTGACGATGACGCCGGTGATCTGGACCGCGTCGTGGAAGGCTTTCGCCTGGGGGCCGGCCTGCTGACCCACGGTGGCGTCCAGGACGAGGAGTCGCTCGTTGGCCTGCACGGCCTTCGCGACGGACTCGATCTCCTTGATCAAGTCGGGCTCGAGCGCGTGCCGGCCCGAGGTGTCGACGATCAGGGCATCCATCGCCTCGAGCGAGTTGAGGCCGTGCTTCGCGATCTTGACCGCGTCCTTCTCGCCCGGCTCGCCGTAGAAGCTGGAGTTGATCTGCTCGCTCAGCTGCTTCAGTTGATCGTACGCCGCGGGGCGGTGAACGTCCGCGGCGACCAGTCCGACGGAGAGCCCCTTCTTCTGGAAGTACTTCCCCAGCTTGCCCGCGGTCGTCGTCTTGCCCTGGCCATACAGGCCGACGAGCAGGATGCGTTGCTTCTGGAGCGGGACCTCCCGGCTCAGTCCGAGGATCTTGACGAGCTCCTCGTAGATGATCCGGACGACGTGTTCCCGAGGGCTCATGCCCGGTGGCGGGGAATCGTTGAGGGCACGCCGCTGGAGCTCCTTCGTGATGGCGAGGGACAGCTGGACGTTGACGTCCGCCTGGATGAGCGCGCGCTGGATGTCCCGGACGATCTCCTTGATCAGGGCCTCGTCGATGTAGCTCGCGCCTGCGATCTTCCGCAGGGCGGCGCGGAGGGAGTCTCCGAGCTTCTCGAGGACCATGGCGTCGGACCAAGGAGGCCAAGGGTCTTAAGGTTGACCACGACCACCGACTGACATGGGTGGATCCCGGCCAAAACCGACCACCTGTCCCGGCCCATTCTCCTCATGCAGCGGCTCGTCCATGACCAGGGTCGGTGTCGGCTTCCTATGGGAGCTGTGGCAGAGGAACCGCCCCCGTGTGGTCCTCCGTCTTGGAATCGGGTTCGCAGCAGTCGGTCTCCTGGGCGGCTGGAAACAGTGCAGCTCTAATGCCTTGGCCGCGGGAATGATCCTGCTCCCAAGCGGAGGAGTCTACGAGCCCACATGGTGGCGGAGCCGACGGAAGGCGTAGATCCATTCCGCCGTCCCGATGAGTTCGTCGGTCTTGGGCACGTCAGGCCAAAGAATCGGAGGACACCTCACTGACTCAGGTCCGGACCGAATGCGGAGCGATGCCGGGGCGTTCGAGACTAAAAAGGAAGGGAGGGCTAGCCTTGTCAGAAGGGATGGGATGCACTCTAACGAACTAGCCCAAAATTCCCCCGAAATGTCATTGAAAAACGCGTATATAAGATTTTGTAAAGGCGGGGGCTATACCGCCATCCATCACAGGTATCCCGACTTCTGGAGGGTCATCAGATCCTCCGTGGACAACTTCTCACCCTTCTTGAACCGCTCGAAGATCGCCTCGGCCTCGCGCTTCACATCGCTGACCTCGACGACCTCGCCCGCCGCGGCGCGGTTCTTCATCCAGATCCCGTGAATGATCTTGTCGTAGTCGTGGACCTGGCGGATGTGCTCGATGTGCTTCCGGTGCTCCTCGTCCGCGAGCATCTTCGTCTTGATGAACTCCTCCTGCGCCTGGTCGGCCTGCCGCCGCATCTCGTCGCTCTTCTCGTACAGCGCGGTCATTTGATCGTGCTCGGCCTGCGCCCGCTCCGCGAGTTCGGAGACCTGTTTGTGGGCCGCCTCGGCCTTGTCCCTCGCCGCCTTGAGCTCCTCGTTGAGCTTGCGGACCTCCTCGTTCTCGTCGAGGGACTTCTCGAGCTTCTTGAGCTCGGCCTGAATCCTCGCCATCTCGTCGATCAGGGCGCGCTCCTTGTCGACGGTCAGGACCGACGTCATCTGTCTGAACTCGAGGGCGTTGAGGTCCCGGCGGAGCTTGCTGATCGGGACCGCGCCCCGCGGAAGGCGTCGACGCCTTGCGTCGTTGACGACGTCAAGGAGCTCGTTGACCTTGCGGTTCCATTGGTCCCGCTCCTCCTTCGCGGTCCGGACCTGGGCGTTGAGTTCGTCCCGCTTGATGCGGTGCCCCGTCGCCTCCTCGACGAGGGAGCGGACCTGCGCGTTGAGTTCGTCCCGCTTCTCGACCCATTCGCGCGTCTTGTCGTTCAGTTCGTCCCGCCGGCGGCGGTGGCGCTCGGCCTCCTGGTTCTCCTTCTCTCGTTTCACTTGGAGTTCATCCAGCAAGGACCTGCCTCTCTTACGCCGAGGTGCCGGGGTCTGCCAAAAATGGGCTTCTCATATAAAGCTTGCCGCACGAGCCGCGCGAGCCTCGACCCGACGGCTCCCGATAACAGGGTCGCAAAGTCCATGAACGTCGCTTCCGATGAATGGAGGGTTCCGATGCAGCGGGTGCGGAGGCTGCTCCTTCTCGGATGCGTGGCGCTCGTCCTCTTCGGGGCGGTGCCGAGCCATCCCGCGCCCTCGACGTTCAACGTGCTCGCGAGCGCTCCGAGCGCACAGATTAACATTACCGCGGACCGGACCGTCGTCGGCCGCGGAGACCCGCTCAACGTCACGGTCTGGCTGAACGTAACGGGGAACGGCCAGTTCCAACGGACCTGGGTCAACCTCACGTTCGACACGGCTGCGGACCCGAACCAGAACGGCCTCGTCCAGGGACCAGCGGGCTGGGCCCAGCCCCCCGGGTGCACGGTCGTCTTCGCCTCGGGATGGATCCTGCGGTGGGTGTGCAACGGCATCCGGGCGGGCAGCTACGTGTGGGGCGTGCCCGCACACACCCCCACGAACGCCACGGTGGGACGGTATCAGCGGGTCATGGCCGACACGGCGTCCGAGCTCGCGTCGGGAATCGTCCGCGACAGCGAGAACACGACCGTCTGGATCGCCGGGGCGGTCGTCCGGATCGTCGGGGTCGACTCGGAGCCGTCCGAGTCGGCGAGCCGCAAGCAGGTCGTTCAGTTCTGGATCAACGCGACGAACGACGCCACCGCGAACCTCCCGGAGGATGCGAACGGCACGGGGACCGCGTTCGACGTGGAAGTGACGATCGATCTCGACCCCGGGTTGCGCCCGGGGCAGGGACTCGTGAACCTGACGACGAGGCTCCCCAGCCTCCCGCCCGGCGCCGGGCTGAGCGTGAGCCTACCCGCCATCGTCTCAGAGAACCTGACCGCGGGATCCGTCGTCGGGATTCGGGTGGTCCTCACGTACCGGGACTTCAACGGCCACCGCATCGGCCCCATCGAGGCGCAGTCCGCGCCCTTATACATCGTCCAGCCCAACGTGCTCTCCGGGCCGAACCTGATCGCGGGGGCCGCCATCGGCCTCGTTGCGATCCTCTCCACCCTCGTGGTCCTGCTGTACATGGGGCAGAGGAAGATCGTCATCGACGAGGTCTTCTTCATGACGAAGGGAGGCCTCCTGATCCGGCACGTGGGCCGCACACCGGACCTGCAGAAGGACGACGACATCGTCGCCTCCATGTTCGTCGCGATCCAGGAGTTCGTCCGAGATTCCTTCCGCCGGGAGGCGTCCCTGGACGCCGTCGCGTTCGGGCGCCGCCGGGCCGCGGTCGTGCGCGGGGAACTCACGATCCTCGCCGCGGTCGCCTCCCACGGGGATGTGGAGTACCTGATCCCGGAGATGCTCGCGGCGGTCCGCGCGATCGAGGCGCACTACTGGGACGCGCTCGTGGCCTGGGACGGGAGCCTGCGACGCCTGGAGGGGATCGACGAAGCGCTGATCCGCCTCCTGGGCGGGGAGTTCCGGTCCCCCTGGAGGGTGCAACTCGCATGACCGTCGCGGGAGGGTCCTCTCGGGTATCATCCGCGCACAACGCTCCCGAAGCTTTAACTAGCGTCTGGGGACTGGGCAACCGAGCCTGGCGAGGGGAATGACCGCGATGGGCCTTCCGAGCGACCGACCCGACGGCGAATCCTCCCCAATGCGGCGGCCCCCGACGGAGGACCTCGTGCGAGACGCGCTCGCGAAGGACGCCCACGACGTGGATGCCCTCTTCGTCCTCGCAGCCCTCCGCGTCCAGGACGGGCACTCGGAGGACGGCCTCCGGATCCTGGACGAGGTCCTCGGGCTCGACCCCGACTACCCGGGCGTATGGTTCTTCAAGGAGCGAATCCACCGGATGCGCGGGGAGGCCGGACAGGCCGACGCGGCCCGGCAGCAGGGGGAGGCGATCGATCGATGAGGGCCATGCCTGAAGTCATGAAGCTCAAGATCTGCATGGCCGGCGAGGCGATGGTCGGCAAGACGTCGCTCATCCGCCGCTACGTCCTCGACGAGTACGAGGACCGCTACACGGCGACGCTCGGGACGAAGATCACGAAGCGGAACGTGGCGGCCAAGGAGCCTCGGACGGGCGGGCTGCTCGACGTGAGCCTGATCCTCTGGGACATCATGGGCACACCCACCCTGCGCGAACTGCTCAAGGAGGCCTACTACCACGGCGCCCAAGGCGTCCTCGGCGTGGTCGACATCACGCGCCCGGAGACCCTGCGCGAACTCGACGCCTGGTCCCGCTCGATCCGTACCGTCGCGGGGACCGTGCCGACGCATGTCGTCGTGAACAAGGCCGATCTGGAGGCGCAGCGTCAGCTCGACACGGCGGCCCTGGACGCCTTCTGTCGGCAGCGCGGCTGGAGCTGGTCCTTCAGCAGCGCGAAGACCGGGGCCGGCGTGGAAGAGGCGTTCCAGCGGCTCGTCGACATCGTGCTCCTGAATCGCCCGTGAGGATCAGGTCATCCGCCAGCGCTTGTGCGCCTCCACGTTCGGCGTGAAGCAGAAATGGACCGTGTTGAACTGCTTCCGCATGGCAGCGACGTCCGCGGCGACCTTCTCCGGGGCCTCCTTCTTCACGGCGACGCGGGCGAAGAGGGCCGCGACCTCGCGCATCTGGGGCTCTGTCATGCCGAGCCGGGTGAGCTCCTGCGTGCCGAGGCGGATCCCCGAGGGCTTCACGGGGGACGTGTCCCACGGAAGGAGGTTCTTGTTCGAGATGATGTTCGCCTTCTCGAGGTCGAGGGCGACCTTCGCACCGCCGCCCTGCGCGGCCACATCGAGGGCGAGGGCGTGGCTCTCCGTGAAGCCGGCCTTCTCCGCGAGGACCTTGATGCCGTTCTCGTGGAGGGCCTGGGCGAGGGCCTTCGAGTTCCGGACGACCTGGTCCGCATAGGCGCGGCCGAACTCGAGGCACTCGGCGAGCGTGACCCCGAGGGCCGCCATCGCATGCAGGTGGTGGTTCGAGAGGACGCCGGGGAAGACGGCCCGCTGAAGCTTCTTGATGAGCTTCTCGTCGTCGGAGTCGGAGAGCATGATGCCGTGTTGCGGCCCGGGCAGGGTCTTGTGCGTCGAACCGGTGAGGACGTCCGCGCCCTCGTGGAGCGGGTCCTGGAACTTGCCTCCCGCGATGAGGCCCATCACATGCGCCCCGTCGTACCAGACGCGGCACTCCGCCTCCTGGAACGCATCCTGGAGCTCCTTGAGGGGCGTCGGGAAGAGGAAGACGCTCTGGCCGAAGGCGGCCACGGTCGGCTTGACGAGCTTGATCAGCTTCGCGGTCCCGTCGACATCGATGTTCATGCGCTCGACGTCGAACGGGTAGTTGATCGTGTTCACGCCGCGCATCCCGGCCGCCCCGAACTTCGCGGAGCTGATGTGCGCCCCGTTCGCGAGGGCGACCGAGGTCATGATGTCGCCCGGTTGCAGGAGGGCGAAATACACAGCCATGTTCGCCGTCGTGCCGCTGATCAGACGCGGGTCGGCGTGGCGGCAACGGAAGAGCTTCTTCGCGAGCTCGTTCACCCGGATCTCGACCTCGTCCGTGTACAGGTTGCCCTGGTAGTACCGTTCGTGCGGGAGGCCTTCCGCATAGCGGTCCCCGAAGTCGGAGAGGAGCAGCTCCCGCGCGAGCGGCGAGATGATGTTCTCCGACGCGATCATGGGCAGGCACTTCGCGAACCAGGCGCTGTGCTTGTCGATCTGATCGTAAATGAAGGCGACGTCCTCGTTCATGGCCCCAACCCGGTGCAGGATGAGGCGTACGGGATAAATAAGTTGGGCAAAGATGGCGGGCCCCGGCGCGCGCTCAGAACACGCGCGCCTTGCCTGCGACGATCCGGTCCGTGAGCTTGTAGATCTTGGAGAGCTCGTCGTCGATGATGCCCTCCGCATCCTTCTTGATCGAGGCCAGCTTCGTGCCCTTCTCGGGGATGATCTGGGCGGTGGCCGCCTGAGGCTCGTCGATCGGCTTGCCGATTTGGGAGACGATGCGGACCCAGACCTCTTTCACCTTTCCTGGGTTCTCCTTGACGATACGCTCGGCGATGTCGAACGAAAGGAGATTGTAAAGCTTCCCGACGTGCGTCACGGGATTCTTGCCCGCTGCCGCCTCCATGGACATGGGGCGGTACGGGGTGATGAGCCCGCTCACGCGGTTCCCGCGGCCTACGCTGCCGTCGTCCCCGTTCTCCCAGGAGAGGCCCGTGACGGTGAGGTAGTAGATCCCCGCGCCGTAGTTGTCCCCCGTGTTGATGTCCACCTTGACCTCGCGGTCCGTCTGTTTGACCGCGTTGTCGAGGACGTGCTCCCGCAGCTCGTCGACGACGCTGCTGTAGTGATCCCTGTCGGGGATGTAGCGGTCCACCATGGCCGCGGCGATCGTGAGGCGGGTCGT
>JBGPGA010000106.1:0-8299 GCA_041483635.1 Thermoplasmata archaeon | reverse complement strand
GGACGTGGCCGAAGGAGCCCGCCCCGTGGACAACGATCAGATCGTCCCCGAGGCCCGCGAGCTCCTTCGTGAGCCGCGCGATCGCGGCCTTCCGCGCGGTGCGGACCCGCGCCTTGTCGGTGAGGACGCTGCCGCCGAGCTTGACCAGGAGCATCGTCGTGCGGCCAGCAGGGCCCCCTCACTTAACGTTTTCTCACTCCGGCGGGCTTCCCCCGACAACCTTAATTCGACAAGACCGGAATGGAGGTCCCGATGGCCTGGCTCTTCCTGCTTGACACGTCGAGGGAGACCGACTTCGGCCTCGCCCTCGCCGTCACGTGCGTGTCAGGGAGCGTCACCGTCCTCGCCCTCGCGGCTGCGGGCTTGGGGACGGGGACTGCCGTTCTCGTCGTCATCACGTTCGTCCTGGCCCTCACTACGGTTTACGCGCGCCGGCTCTGGCTGCGGGATCGGACGGCGAGGCATCCAACCCATGGGCGCGCAGTCAAGTTGCGCCGGGCTCGGGGCCCTGCGCCCTAAGGATTATATACGGCCCCATCTTTGGTGCGCCTCCTGCCATGACGCGCAAGCCCGGGAGCATGTACCGCGAGATCCGCGGACAGGCATACACCCAGCGCAAGTACATGGGCGGCGTGCCCGCGAGCCGGATCAGCCAGTTCGACATCGGCGACCTGCGCGCGCACTTCCCCGTGAAGCTCCACCTCGTCGCCAAGGAGCAATGCCAGATCCGCCACATCGCCCTCGAGGCCGCGCGTGTCTCCCTGAACCGGTACATCGCGAAGAAGGCGGGGAACTCGTATCATCTCAAGCTCCGCGTCTACCCGCACAACGTGTTGCGGGAGAACAAGATCGCCACGGGGGCAGGGGCGGACCGGATCTCGGAAGGGATGCGGGCCGCGTTCGGCCAGCCCGTCGGGACGGCGGCGCGGGTCCACCCGGGGACGAAGATCTTCACCCTCGAGACGACAGAGGAGTATGTGGCGGACGGGAAGATCGCGCTTCGCAAGGGCGGCGTCAAGCTTCCGACTCCCTGGCGCATCGTCGTCGAGCGCGAGAAGCCGAAGAAGTAGACCCCGCGGCCACGCACAGGTTTTTCTCTCACGTCGAGCCTTGCTCCCCATCCATGGGCGAAACGGACCGGCTCCTCGAGGTCATCCGGGGCCGCAACGCGAAGACGGTCGGCCTTCAATTCCCGGTCGGCCTGAGGACGAAGGCCGTCGAGCTCGCCCAGGAGATCGAGTCCAAGGCGGGCGTCACGTGCCTCGTCTCCGCTGACCCGTCCTTCGGCGCCTGCGACATCACGGACATGCCCGCGGACCTCATCGTCCACCTGGGGCACGCGCCGATGCCGCATCTGCGGTACAACCGCGTGTTCTTCTACGACCTGCCCGGGCCGCCCCTGACGAACCTCGCGTTCGTGGACGCCGCCGAACCGATGCTCCCGAAGCGAGTCGGCCTCCTGACGACGACCCAGTTCCGCGCCTGGCTTCCTGCGATCCGGGAACACCTCGAGAAGGCGGGCCACGAGGTCCACGTCGGCGAGCCGGACAAGCGGGTCGCGTATGCGGGGCAGCTCCTCGGGTGCGACTACCACACGGCGGAGGTCATCGAGGGGGACGTGGACGGCTACCTCTACATCGGAACGGGGGAGTTCCATCCGCTCGGCGTCGCCTTCCTGACGGACAAGCCCATCGTCATCGCGGATCCGGAGCGGGGGAGCGCGCGGAACCTGGCGGATCTCAAGGACCGCATCCTCCGCCAGCGTTATGCGGCGATCGCACGCGCCCACGATGCAAAGACGTTCGGGATCATCGTGTCGAAGAAAATCGGACAGGTCCGGATGGAGATGGCCCGGGACCTCAAAGCCCTCGCAGAGAAGCACGGGAGGCAAGCAAGCATCTTCGTCATGGACCTCGTGTCTCCAGACTTCCTCGAGGGATACCGCGTCGACGCCTGGGTGAACACCGCGTGCCCGCGCATCGCGATCGAGGACGTCCTCCAGTACAAGAAGCCGCTTCTGACGCCTCAGGAATTCGAGACCGTCCTGGGCGAGCGAAAGTGGGACGACTACGCGTTCGATGAGATTCGCGCATAGCGAGGGGACCGGCAAAGTCGACGGTGACCTTGGGAAAATCAACCTTGTTTAAGGTTGATTTCGCGAGCCCGGCACCGGGTCACCGCGGCCTACCGCGGCCGCGCGAGAGTGGCGAGCGTCTCTTTCCATAGACGCGCGAGCTCCCGGGCAGCTTTCCTGAAGTAGGCGTCGACCCGACGGATGGCCTCCGCCCGAGTCTCGTCGTCCTCGGCGGAACCCAGGTACTCCTTAACCTGACGACGGCGGCCTGCCACCGCCTCGTAGTGCCAGAAGTAGACGTAGGGCCGTCCGTGCACGACGTGCTCGTAGACGCCACACCCGATCTGCATGAATCGCCGCATCGCGTTATAGTTACTTGACCATACCTCCCTGGAACCGGAGGAGGGCAAAGCGTTTAGCGAGGGGCGCTCTCCCGAATCCCATGGCACGCGTCCCTCCCGTGGTCCGGATCCTTGAGCGCCTCGCTCGCGAACCGACGACCTCCTTCCACGAGGAGCGCGTCGCCGCGCAGGCAAGCACCCTGGCGAGAGGATTCGGCGCGCGCGTCCGCCGAGACCCCTTTGGGAACCTGAGGATCTCTCCGCCGCAGCGAAGGAAAGGGCCGCCCGTCTGGCTCGTCGCCCACATGGACCATCCGGGTGTCGAAATGATCGGCAGGCGCGAGGCCGTGCTCCTCGGAGGGCTGGCCCCCGCCTACTTCCGGCGAGGGACGCGCTTGCGGTTCTATCACGACGGTGAGGCGGTGCCCGCGCGGGTGCAGCGCTACTCCGGGACGACCTACCGGTTCCGGCTCGCACCGTCACCGGAGGTAGACCGCCTCCGTCGGCGCGACATGGGAGTCTTCGAGCTCGAGGATTTCGAGGTGCGCGGGGATCTCGTCCACGCGAGACAGCTCGACGATCTCGCGGGTTCGTCCGTCTCCCTCGCGGCCATGGAGCGGGCGTGCCGCAATCGCCGCCTGAACCTCCACGCTCTCCTGACCCGGGCCGAGGAGGAGGGGTTCGTGGGGACCTTGGCCGCGATCGAACAGCAGGAGATCCCGAGGAACGCGCTCATCATCAACGTCGAGGCCAGCAAGGCGATCCCGGGTGTGGAGATTGGCGGGGGCCCCGTCATTCGCGTGGGCGACCGGCGCAGGACGTTCGATTCCCGGGCGGAGAGCCGCCTCCTCGCCGCTCGCTCCAAACTCCCGAAGTCGAAGCCCGTCCAGCGTTGGCTCATGTCCGGGGGTACCTGCGAGGCGACACCGTGGGGTCTCTTCGGATGGCGGGCCACGGGAGTGGCGATCCCCCTGGGCAACTACCATAATCAAGGGCCGAAGAACCGCCTTGCCGAAGAGATCGTCTCGGTCAAGGATCTTGCCACCGCGGTGGACCTAATCGAACGCGCGGCCGGAGACCGGTTCGGGGCCGAACGCTGGGACGACGCGACCCGCCGCATGTTGAACGGCTACCTCCGCCGTCTCGGGCCGCGGCTCGCACACGGTTCCTGACGGCCTCCCGAAACCCCCTTTACCTGCCTCGCCTATCCTCGGACGATGGCTCCCCGATCGGTCGTCCTCCTGAGCGGTGGAATGGACTCGGCCACCGCCCTGGCCATCGCCCTTCAGGACGGCTTCGAGGTCACCGCGCTGAGCGTGGACTACGGGCAGCGCCATCGCCGGGAGATCGAGGCCGCGAAGAAGGTCGCGAAGCATTTCGGCGTCCGGGACCATCGTGTCGTGTCCCTGGATCTCACGGCCATCGGCGGCTCGGCCCTCACGGACACGCGAATCCGGGTGCCGGAGCAGCGGCGCCTCGAGGAGATCGGACAAGGAATCCCTGCGACGTACGTGCCCGCGCGGAACACGATCCTCCTGAGCTACGCGCTCGGCCTCGCCGAGGCGACCGGTTCGAAGGCGATCTACATCGCGGCGAACAGCCTCGATTACTCCGGGTACCCGGACTGCCGCCCTGAGTTCTACAAGGCCTTCCAGGAGGTCGCCCGCCTCGGGACGAAGCGCGGCGTCGAAGGCGACGTGATCGAGATCCGGACGCCCCTGATCACGATGACGAAGGCGGACATCGTGCGGAAGGGGGAGGAGCTCCGAGTGCCGTGGGCCCTGACCTGGTCCTGTTACCAGGGCGGGGAAAAGGCGTGCGGCGTGTGCGATGCCTGCGAGCTGCGGCTCAAGGGTTTTCGCGAGGCGGGCATCAAGGACCCCGTCGAATACGCGAGGCCTCGGAGGAAGCCACCGACCGGGATGCCGAAGGCTCCATCCACTTCCTAGTAGGGGGCGTGGACGAACCGCGGAGTGGGACGTCGTCGGCCGCGTCGACTCGGATCGACGACCTGATTTCTCGGTCCCGTTCCCGCCCCGAAGAAAGTACTTAGGTCCGCTGAGCGATGGCCGCGTGACCGTCCAGAACGGGGAAGGGTTACCATTATGGTCGTTGTACTCGACGGGCACTCTCTCAAGGCCGAGGACGTCGTCAAGGTGGCCCGGGGCGGGGAGCCCATATCGATCAGCCAGGATGCGGTGGACCGCATCAACAAGTGCCGCGCCCTCCTGGAGCGGAAGATCGCCGCAAAGGAGATCATGTATGGCGTGAACACCGGGATCGGCGAGCTTTCCGAGGTCGTTCTCAACCAGGAGCAGGTGGAGAAGTACCAGCGATACCTGGTCTATTCCCATGCGGCCGGCACGGGGGAGCCCATGGCCGAGGAGGACGCGCGCGCGGCCATACTCTCCCGCTTGAACACCCATTGCTGGGGCCATTCGGGCATCCGGCACGAGCTCGTGAGCACCATGGTCGAGATGCTCAACCGGGGTGTGAACCCGGTCATGTGCCAGAAGGGATCCGTCGGCGCGTCGGGAGACCTGGCCCCCATGGCCCAGATGGCCTTGGTCCTCCTGGGTGAGGGGGAGGCCTTCTACAGGGGAAAGCGGCTGCCCGGCGCCGAGGCGCTGAAGGCGGCCGGCATTTCTCCCATCGCGTTCCGGGAGCGAGACGGGCTTGCGGCGATCAACGGCTCCAACGTCATCACGGGCATGGGCTGCATCGAGCTCGTCGACGCGGAGCGATGGCTCAAGACCCAGGAGGTCGCCCTGGCGATGACGCTCGAAGCGCTCAACGCCAACATGCAGGCGTATGACCACCGGGTCCACGACGTGAGGGGCTACCCCGGTGCCCAAGCGTGCGCCGAGAACGTCCGGAAGATTACGGAAGGTTCCGAGCTGTTGAAGCGCCCCGGGAAGAAGGTGCAGGACGCGTACTCCCTGAGGTCGAGCCCCCAGGTCGTGGGTGCCGCCAAGGACGCCCTCGTGTGGACGAGGCACATGCTCGAGATCGAGCTCAACCACGCCGCGGACAATCCCACGTTCTTTCCAGACGAGGAGCTCGTGCTCACCGGGGCCAATTTCCAGGGCACGCCCATGGCCTTCGCGCTCGAAGTCCTCGGAATGGTCGTCACCACGGTGGGCGTCCTCTCCGAGCGACGGACGAACCGCCTCATGAACCCCCACCTCTCGATGGGCCTGCCCGCCTTCCTGACGAAGGGGGCGGGGATGTTCTCGGGGCTCATGCTCTCCCAGTACACGGCCGGCGCCCTGGTCTCGGAGAACCGTATCCTCTCGCATCCCGCCGCCACAGGATCGATCCCGGCCGCGGCCGACCAGGAGGACTTCGTCTCGATGGGCATGACCACGGCGATCAAGGCGAGGCAGATCCTCGAGAACTCCTGGTCGATCGTCGCGATCGAGCTCATCGCCTCAGCCCAGGCCTTCGACTTCCGCGCGCCCGCGAGACCATCCCAAGGCTGTCAGGCGGCCTACGAGATCGTCCGAAAGCACGTGAAGAAGCTGGAAGAGGACCGGCCGATCTACAATGACATCAACAACATGACGAAGGCCGCACGATCCGGAGAAGTGCTGGGTGCCGTCGAGAAGGCCGTCGGGGCATTGAGGTAGGCCTTCTGGCACTTGTCGGGCCCCAGCGCCCCGCTGGCGGACTCGCGGAGACCTTCCCTTTCTAAACGCTTAATACGCGGGGTCCCCATCGGTTCGAGGATGGAGGACACGGCGCTCCTCACCGCAGCCCGGGAGAAGGCATTCCTCCTGAGCGAGCTGTACCTCACGGTCCAGGGGGAGAGTTCCCTCGTCGGGCTGCCGACCGTCTTCGTGCGCCTGTACTCGTGCAACCTCCGGTGCAAATGGTGCGACTCGATGCACGCCGTCGAAGGGGGCGAGTTCACGCGGGTCGCGGTGGACGACGTCGTGCGGCGCGTCGCGGAGACCGCTGCGGCCCCCGAGAGAGGGAGGGATGGCGTCCGCCATGTCTGCTGGACCGGCGGAGAACCCCTGCTCCAGGGGGAAGCGATCGCGCATGCGGTCGAGAGGCTCCCGGAGACCTTCGTTCATTCGATCGAGACGGACGGCGAGGTCGACCTCCGGCCCTTCGACCGGCTGACCGTGCGGGCGCGCGACACGGGCCACGTGCGATACATCATGGATGTGAAGTGCCCGGGCTCGGGCATGGTCGCGAAGAAGGCGTTCGAGAACCTCCCCCGCCTCCGCGAGCAGGACGAGGTCAAGTTCGTCCTCATGGATCGCGCGGACTACGAGTTCGCCAAGGACGTGATCCGGGACCATCCCACGAAGGCGGGCACGATCCTCGTCTCCCCCGCGAATCCCGCGCACCGCGTCGCGAAGGGGCTGGATCCGGGCCAGCTCGCGGACTGGATCCTGAAGGACCGCCTCCCGGTGCGCCTGCAGATCCAGCTCCACAAGGTCCTCTGGCCCGGGAAGGAACGCGGGATCTAGCGGCGGGCGCCTCAGAGAATAGTTCATATCGAGGGGACCTTTGGGTTCACCGTGCGCTTCGAGGAGATCGATCACACCGCGGACGTCGGCATCCGCGCGTACGGCAAGACGGCCTCCGAGATCTTCGAGAGCGCGGCCGCGGGGATGTTCACGCTCATCGCGAATCCGGATCGCGTGAAGCCCGTCGGCGAGGAGGAGATCCGCCTCGCCGCCGAGGACCTGCCGAGCCTCCTTGTCGCGTGGCTCTCCGAGCTCCTATTCCTGCACGAGACGCAGAACCTCCTGTTCGCGAAGTTCAAGGTCCGCGTGCGCGGGACGAAGCTGGACGCGCGCGCCTGGGGCGAGCGGATCGACAAGAGGCGCCACGAACTCAAGCTCGCAATCAAAGCGGTCACGTACCACCGCCTGTCCGTGGACCTCGAGAAGGGGGTCGCCGAGGTCATCTTCGACGTGTAGGGGGACCATGATCAAGGGCGTCACGTTCGACTGGTGGCACACGATCGCCGAGACGCCGTGGCCCGACTACGACGCCCACATGCGGAAGATCCGCGTCGAGCGGATCCTGGAAGCCTTCTCGGACCGCGGCCTCGTCGTGCAGCCCGAGACGCTGTACCGCGCGTACGACCGGCACACAGAACTCCTGATCGAGAAGTGGAAGGAGCACGTCGACCTCAGCGGGGAGGAGCAGCTCCGCGCCTTCCTCGAGTTCGCGGACCTCGACGCATCGGACGCGGACCTCCTGGATGCCCTGGCCGCCTCCTTCGGGGACGCGATCCGCTCCAAGCTCCCGATCCTGTACCCGCACATCGGCGCGACCCTCGCCGCACTCCAGCGAGGCGGGTACCGCATCGGCCTCATCTCGAACACGGGCCGGACCTGGGGCCGGTATCTCACCGACCTCCAACATGCGATCGGAATCGGGCACTACTTCCGCTGCCGCACGTACTCGGACGAACTCCGGGTCCGGAAGCCGGATCCCACGATCTTCCGAGCGGCCCTTGCGGGACTCGGCCTCCCGCCCGACGAGGTCGTCCACCTCGGCGACGACGTGACCGCCGACGTCGCCGGCGCGGCGGCCCTGGGCATGCGGTCCGTCTGGTTCAACACGGGATATTGGCCCGACGCGTCGGCCGATGGGGCGGATGCGGAAATCCGGGACCTCGCCGAGTTCCCCGCCGTCGTGGAGGCTTTGGCATGAAAGCGACCGCGATGGCCCATCCGATCCAGGGCCTCATCAAATACCACGGCCTCGCGGACCCCGTCCTCCGCCTCCCGTTCCACGATTCGATCAGCGTGTGCACGGCCCCGCTGACGACGCGGACGACGATCGAATTCGGGACCGTCCCGCACGACCAGGCGACGATCGACGGCCGGGACGTGACCGCGCGGGACATGGAACGCAT
>JBGPGA010000105.1:0-8333 GCA_041483635.1 Thermoplasmata archaeon | reverse complement strand
GGCCATCGCGCGGGGCCTCGTCCAGTACCTGAACGACCAAGACCTGGAGCTACTCTTCCGCGAATACGACCGCACCCTGATCGTGCCCGACACCCGGCGGAAGCTGCCGAAGAAGCCCCTCGGCCGCGGCGCCCGCAAGAAGCGCCAGAAGTCGTACCGGTGAGCCCATGATCATCCCCGTCCGCTGCTTCACCTGTGGGAAGGTCGTATCGAGCGCCTGGCAGCCCTTCATCGAGCGCACCCGGAGCGGCGAGGAGCCGAGGAAGGTCCTCGACGAGCTGGGACTCACGCGGTATTGTTGCCGCCGGATGATCCTCTCCCACGCCGAACTGATCGACGAGGTCGCCCCGTTCGGCTGAGCCGATTCGTCCTTCCTATCCCGGTTCTTACCATAAAGGACCAAATAGCCCACCGGCCATCCGCGGCGCCATGGGCCGATCAAGCTGGGTTGTGGTGGGGATTGCCGTTGTCTTGAGCTTCGCGACGTTTGCGACCGTGGGGTTTGCCGCGTCGGCGTCGCCATCCGCCGCTGCGTCCGCTCTTCCGGAGCGCCTGGGAGGGTACCACGCTCCTCTGCAGCGGTCGCCCGCGGGAGGGACCGCCGGGCAGTTCGCCTTCGTGTCCAATTTCGAGGATGGCGCGCTCGACGGCTGGACGAGTCTCGCGGGCAACGCACCGAGCGTGACGACGAAGACCACGTACTTCGGCGAGCCCGCGCTGAAGTCATCCGCGAGCGGCAGCCCGCAGATCAGTGCGGCGAGCCAGGACTTCATCCCCGGCGGAAGCTTCGTCTCCTTCCAGGTTGCCCTGAATGCTGCGAAGGGCAGCGGCTTCTTCGGACTCGCCGATGCCAACCACGGATTCGTGGCTGTGGTCGGCGTCTCCGGGGGCGAGGTCTCGGCGGGGAGCAGCCTGACGACCCTGGCCGACGTCGGGCCTGTGCCCACGGGCACCGTGTATCCGTCCGGATGGGTGTACCTCTCCGCGAACGTGCACGATGTGGGAGCGAAAACGCCGGACTGGGTCATGGACCTGTTCGTGGATCGCTCCGACATGAGGGCCGCGAGGCTTTCCGTGCCGACCGCGGGCGCCTATGCGGAGGCTCTCCTCGAGACGACCTCGGGCACGGCCTACTACTCGAACATCGTCGTGACCACGTATGAGATCCCGATCCTCGTCCCCGGGTACAACAACATGGAGGGCTACGGGCAGGGATCCGGCCTCCTCGTTGAGCTCTTGCCCGCGTACACGAAGCTCACCGCGGAAATGACCCTCAACTCGTGGGACACCCCGCAGGTCGGAATCCTGAGCTTCCAGATCAACGCGCTCAACCTGTACGGCACGACGCGCTCGACCTGCGGCGGGTTCTTCCAGCTCGGGATCGACCTGGACCCGCACGGGACGATTTCCCCGTGGTACGTTCCCGGGAAGAACTGCATCGCGCACTTCTTCCTGAACTCGCGGAATCCCGCGATCCAACCGGGCGTGGCGTCCCCCGCGGGAACCCATTTGACCTTGACCATCGAAGCGAACGTGGTGACGAACACGGTCACGATGACGATCGTGGACACGACGATCAACCAGGTCTTCACGACCTCGTTCGCGTATGGCGGCGGGCCGTTCTACGGGATGTACACGCAACTCGAGTGGCAGCCGTGCTGTTCGAGCTTCCCGATCGATGACTACCAGTTCAGCGGCACCCTGTATAACGAGCGGATCACGACCCTGGCGGGTACCGTGCAAGGACTCGGGTCGGACTACATGCTGCCCTTCACCCTGGACGCCCCGACGACCTGGTCCTTGACGTACTACCAGGACAGCGTTCTCGGGTACAATCAGCTCGCGTGAACCACACCCAGAGAGGGCCTTCGTGCCCTCTCTCTCCCTTTCTTCGGCCCGAGACGAGAACCTATTTAGCCCTGCAACCGTTCGAGGACGCCCGCGGGTCCGTGGGGTAGCTTGGTATAGTTGCGGGGACCGCCTTGCGGTCTCCCCACACCTACAGGAAATCCTACCAGCTTGGGGTGCTGGCGACTCCGGTTCAAATCCGGGCGGACCCATCCTGGCCTGGGAATAGTACCAATTGCGGTCCAGCTTGCCGCCCCCGGCTCCGTGACGCCCCTGGACAAATACTAGTAGTTGTTGTCCGATTTCCGCAACGCCAATCGGATATGTGGTCACCCGACGACCTAGACATCCAGCTCATCAAGGCGATGGCGTCCCCCAGCGCATTCCAGTGGGACCCTCGAATCACCTATGCACAAGTGGCCAAAGGGCTCGCCGTTGACGAAGAGACGGTCCGGAAGCGGCTGCGGCACATGAACGAGGTGGGGTTCCTGCAGGGGTGGCAGCTCATCCTCAACCCGATTCTGCTCGGTCGGATGGCTGCCATCGCGGAGCTGCATGTCGGCAACCCTGAATCGAAGATCGAGGTGATTCCGCGACTCAGTCTCCTGGAAGGCGTGACGCTCATCGACGACTTCTACGGGAGCGAACTCGCCGTCCACCTATTATACGAGAACGAAGAGGCACTGACGAGGCAGGTCCAGTTGATCGCCTCCCTGTGCGGTTGCCCGACCCCGCTTTGGTGGAGGCTCGGCTTCCCTCCCTGCGAGCTGACGCCCACCAAGACGGATTGGCGGATCATCCAAACCCTGCTGCCGAACGCGAGGGCTAAACTTTCGGACGTCGCCCGCGACCTGCAACTCTCGACCCGGACCGTCAAGAGGCGCATGAAAGGGTTGGTCAATGGAAATGCGTTCTACCTCGATCCTCTGCTGGACTTGGAGAAGATCGTCGGAGTGCGATGCCGTTTTTGGATCACCTGCAAAACGAGCGAGAAACAAGCCGTCGACACGAAGGTCCTGTCCGGGCTCAAGAGGATTCTCTCGACCCACACGGCGCCGCATGAGTACTCGCTCTTCGTCGCCCACTGCGTGAATGCCGCGGAGGTCCAAGAGATCTCGAACTGGCTGGGAAAGCTGGACGGGGTCAAGGAAGTCCGAGCGAACATCGAGGTGGAACACATCCACGTTCGGGGATGGCTTGCCGAGGAGATCGAGAGACGGGTATTGACGCCGGCGTCCTGGCCGTCCCATTCCTTCCGTAGGAAGACCGGAGGACCGCCTTGAACGGAGAGCCTCTCGCAGACTGGGGCAGACCAGGAAGTGCATTGTTGCGCCATCCGAGTTTCATCGATCCGGCTCCCTGGTCTCGGGCCCTCCGCGCTTCGTGGGCCACGTCGTGGCTGCCGCATGCCAAGGTCCTCACGGATCTCGACCCCTTCGACTTTTCCCGCAAGTCGAAGGCCCTCCCGGCCGCTCGGGGGCGACGGGGCGGGGGCACCACAACCCTCCGACGGCCAGCGTCGGCCCGGCAAGCTGGAGGCCAATTGGTACTATCCCCCCATCTTGGCCTGGGGATAGTACAGATTCCCTTCCAGCCGATACCACCCTAGCCGGCCTTGCCACTTTCACCCACCCCCTGGGCTATTCGCTCTTGAGTCTCTCCTGCACTCTTCGAGTTGGCGAGGAAGGCTGCTTCGACCGAGTCTTCGCAGGATTAATGAGAGCCACTCGCATTAGCGGCGACCCAAGGGGAGTTCATGGGAGGTAAGTCAACTGACGATCCAATGTTTGTCGTGAACCCTTCGGAATTCGAATGGAAGCCGAAGGAAGCGCTGCCCCCTGGTGCATCTTCGGCCACGGTGCACGGGGACCCGACGGGGGGCGAGTACGCGTTCATCGCCCGGTTCCCCGCGGGATTCACCGTGCCCACCCACTGGCACACGAACGACGTGGCGGTCGTGCTCATGAAGGGCTCCATGACAATCCGCCGCGACGGCCGGCCTAACGTGGCCATCCGGGAGGGAGGGTTCTTCTTCCTGCCTGGAGGCATGCGGTACGTGGCTCACACTCCGGGGGAGTGCATCTTCCTGGCCTATGGGTCGAAGCCATTCGACATCTTCTACGCGAACCCGAAGGACGACCCTAGGCGGCCTAGCCCGAGGAGAGAGCGGACATAGCCCTATCGAAGGCCCGTCCGCCATGTCCGTTCGTGAGGGGGAGGCCCATGCGGATTCTCCGCTTCCAGCGCGTCACCGTCGCCCAATGAATCCCGAGATGTGAGAGTTGGAAGGCTACGTCACGGCGCCGCCTGCCAGAGAGAGCAGGTCATCGACCAGCTCGCCTGGTTTCGTTATCATCGGCCAGTGCCCTGATTCTATGACCTTGTGGGGACCGTCTAGCTTTCCCCACCTTCCTTTCAGGATCTCGTCGACAGGGTCGCCGCCGCCGGTGCAGAAGATGTAGGCGCTCTTCACCGAATCAAAACTCTTTGAGAGTATCACCGGCTCGCTCGCGTGTTTCACGGGCCATGGCGTCGCCTTAGACAGCATCCACGTGCGGTCAGGGCCTTGGACGTCTTTTCCGATGCTGTCGAGGATTCCCTCGGTGAAAGGTCTTGCCCAACTTCCCGGGGGCAGGGGCCCGAACTCCGAAGGGTCGAAAGCCCCCTGCGGGGTTCTGACCTTATCGGGGCGGAACGCATCAAGGTAGAGAAGCATCCTCACCTTTCTTGGTTCACGGTCTGCCGCCGCTGCCACGACCTTCCCGGCGAAGCTGTGTCCCACCAACACGAAATCGTCGAGGTCGTTGTACTTGATGACATTCAAGACGTCCTGAATCGCAGTTTCAACGCCGACATCCTTGGAGGCGAGATGGACTCTCTCTCCCATTCCTGTAAGACTGACGGTGTGGACTTCGTGCCCCTTTTCGCCGAGAAGGGGAACGACCTTCTTCCACGCCCACCCTCCTAACCAAGCTCCAGGCACAAGGACAAATGTGGTCACGTCGATTTCACCGAGACCCATTTTGGGCAGACGTTGGTATTATCTTTACGTATTCCCGACCTGCCTATCGTTCTGAAGTCCCGGCGACCGCCATCCTCGGGGCGCCCCGAGCCCACGGCGGTTCCTGGCGTCGAAGAAGGGAACGTGCCGAGGCCCGCGCGGAGCCCGTCAGGAAACCGGAAGAGTCCTTCTGCGACGATGTCCGAAAGGCCTGACCCCCTCCTTCCCTGGGACCCAAACGGCCGGTCCAGGCCAGTCCACGTCAAGTTTTTTGTAGAACATCATGAAAACTAATAGAGGGCAACCAGCCGGGTGATCCCCATGGTCGATGAGAGCGTGAGACCGTGTGGTTCCCCTGAGGTATCTGTCCCCGCGGCCCGCCACCGCGAGATCCGCGCACGGCGCTTTCCGAAGCCCGCGGCCTGCGGCTGCGGGTCCATGGTCGCATTCGACGTCGAGAAGCACGAGTTCTTCTGCATCGGGTGCGGGGCCGCGCGGGCGTGCACCTGCCGTCGTTCCCTGCTGACCGCGACGGTACGTCCCATAAACGTGGCCTAGCCGACGCTCCTCCGCCGGCCCTTCCTCACTTATTTATGGCGGACGGACGATGCCGCGCCGGCAGGGACCCGATGGCAGACCAAGAGATAGGAATCGTTTTGATCGTCCTCGGGGTCGTGTTCATGCTGGGCGGCTTCATCTTCGCCCCCATCTGCGGCATCGGGCTCATCCTTCTCATCATCGGCATCATCATCATGGCGACGGGGCCGTCGCGAGCCTCGATGTACGCCCAGCCCGGACTCGGATATCCCGCGCCCCCGCCGTACGGCTATCCGCCCCCGACCGCACCGGGCGGGATGGCCCCTCCGCCCGCTCCCTACAATCAGCCCCTCTGCCCGGTGTGCAGCTCGCCCCTGAGCTGGGTGCCCCAGTACGGGCGCTGGTACTGTAACCGCTGCCAGGCCTACCGCTGAGGCGCGCGCAGATTGATGGCGCGGTCCCTCCGGCCTTCGACGGAATCCATGCTCACGCCCCCCATCGCGACGGTCTGGACCGTCGGCCACTCGACGCGGTCGTGGGAGGCGTTCCTCGCCCTTCTGCGGGAGCCCGAGATTGACCTCCTCGTCGATGTCCGCCACTACCCCAGCTCGGCCCGCGCACCCTGGGCGAATCAGGCCGGCCTCGTCTCGAACCTTCAGGAGGCGGGACTCTCCTACGAGCACCTCGTGGACCTCGGTGGATACCGCAAGCCTCGTCCGGACTCTCGGAACACGGGGTGGAGGAACGCGGGGTTCCGGGGATACGCAGACTACATGGAAACGGACCCGTTCCGGACGGCCCTGGACCGTCTCATCGCGCTGGCGAAGGAGCGGCGTACGGCGATCATGTGCGCCGAGGCCGTCCCCTGGCGCTGCCACCGCGGCGTCCTCTCCGACGCTCTCCTTGTGCGCGGCGTCCGCGTGATCCACATCCTCCCCCCCAGGACGACGCAGGAGCATGCCCTCGCGCCGTTCGCGATGGTCCGTGGGGGCCGGGTCACCTACCCGGCGGCGCGGGGCAAAACGTAAGTGGCCTGCGGTGCATCGAGGCCGCGGAGCGAATCGCGTGGCCCGGGATGTGCCGTTCGAGGATTCCCTCGGTTTCGTGATCAAGGCATGGCGCAGCACGGACGAGGGACTGTTCCTGAGGGTCCGCGGCCACCAGGAGGAGGTGCGCCTCGTCTCCCGCTGCGGTCGATGCCACTGGATCGTCCACGAGCAGTATCGGAGCGGGGGACCGAAGCTCGTCGTGACCTGCCACGCATGCGGCGAGCAGATGACGTACGCCCTCGAGGGTGCGGCCGTCCCACCGCCCTGAAGCAGACCCGTCAGCGGAGCGCGTACCCGCCGTCCACGACGAGGGTCTGGCCCGTCACGTACGAGGCATCGTCCGAGGCCAGAAACGCGATGGCCCGCGCGACCTCTTCGGGGCGGCCCCAGCGCTTCAACGCGGGCTCCTCGGCGAGAGCCTTGCGGTCCTCTTCAGGCATCCCCGCCATCGCCCGGGAGTCGATGCTCCCGAGTGCGACCGCGTTGACCCGAATCCCGCGCGGTCCGTACGTCTGCGCGAGGGCCCGCGTCAGGGCGAGGATCCCTGCCTTCGCGATGAGGAACGGGATGCCCACGGTGTCGCCCGTGATCGCGGGCGTCGATCCGATGAGGACGATGCTACCGCGACGCTGGCGCACGAACAGGGGGAGGACGGCCTGGGCCATGTAGACGGAACCCAAGAGGTCCACGTCGAGAGGCCGACGGATCTCCTCCGACGATAGGGCGGTGAACTCCCTGAACCAATCCTCCCGCCGGAACGGGTGGCCCGCCATGCACACGAGGATATCCACGACCGGGAACGATTTCGTCATCTCGTCCATGAGGCGCCGACAGGCGGCCGGGTCCGAGACGTCGGCGTCGAGCGCAACCCCCTCTCGGCCCAGGGCGCGAATCCCCTCCACGGTCTCCTCAGCGCTCTGCTTGTTGGTGTGGTACTGGATGACCACGTCGGCGCCTTGAGACGCGAGTTCGAGGGCCGTCGCACGGCCGATCCCCCCGCTCCCCCCGGTCACGAGCGCGGTCTTCCTATCGAGCCGCCCCATGGTTGGGACACCCGTGGCGCTCGTAATAAAGGCTCGGGGATCCGCGGGTTCCACCGACAGCCCCGACCGTTGTCCCGGGGCGGGCCGAATTTCTCGAGGAGAAGTGAATGTGCACCCCAAAACCATTATACCGCACCCCCGATGCGTCGGCCGCGGGGGTAGCCAAGCTAGAACAACGGCGCGGGACTTAAAATCCCGTCTCGAAGGAGTTCATGGGTTCAAAGGCCCCGCGTCCCGAGCCGCCGGGCGGAAAATCCCATCCCCCGCACTGCGAACCTTTGGAACGAACTCCGGCGAACCTTTAAACCGGGGTGGTTGTTCGGTCTGCCGAGACCGCGGAAGGGAGACGGATGAAGGCGCTCATTCTGGCAACGACCCTGTTGAGTATCCTGGTAGCTGGCGCCTCACTCGCGTCCGCTGCTTCAGGACCTGCGGCCACGCCGGCCGCGTCGGCGACCCCGGCGTGGCCCTACACGTTGTACGGCGACGCCCTCAATGGCTGGGGCCTCACGCCGTCGACGCTCACGAGACCGGGACCCACCCTGGTCGTGACCACGGGAGACGCGCTGTCCCTGAAGCTCGTGAGCGCGGACGGGTCGACGCACAACTGGTTCATCGACCAGAACAACAACTCGGCGCTGGATACATCCGAGCCGCACTCCACCGACATCACGAACGCAGGCCCGGTCTGGTTCAACTCGACGGTGACCTTGGCGGCTGGGTCCTACACGTACCGCTGCGGCTTCCACCCGACGAGCATGTGGGGGGAGCTGGTGGTGCTGGCGGCCCCCACGTTCTCCCTCTGGGGCAGGGCGGGCGGACCCAACGGCTGGGGACTAAAGAACGACTCCATCT
>JBGPGA010000104.1:0-8372 GCA_041483635.1 Thermoplasmata archaeon | reverse complement strand
CGATCTTCTCGAGCCCGGCGATCGGCTTGCGGCAATTCGAGCAGCGCATGAGGCCGCTCGCGCAGCCGAGATGGTAGATTGCGCCGCACGTGCACGCGTACGTCTTCTCGCCCTCGCGGACGGTCCGCAGGCAGTGGGTGCAGTGCGCGATCGTCGCGGGCTCGGCGACGGGCTCCTCGGGCGCCTCGGGAGCGACCGCCTCGGTCTCCGCCTCCTCGGCCCCCGCAGGCGGCGGCGCTTCCTCGAGCATCTGCTGGTAGTACGCACGGGTTCCGAATCCGAGGGACAGGGCGAGGGTCAAGGCCAGGAAGAAGTACGCCGGCCCGTTGAAGTAGACCCGCACGCCGATTGCGAAGAACGCGGTCGGGATGAAGTAGAACAAGAGGAGGACGAGGACCGCGATGCGTCCCGTCCAATGCAACCACTTCACCTTGTGGACCGCGGGACGGTAGACGCTCGGATGGGCCTCTCGGTAGTCGTCGTAGGCCATCTCCTGAAGGCGCGAGATGAGGTACGCCGCGACGCAGAGGACCACGAACAGGACCTGGGGATTCTCCATCACGTCGAATGCCGCGTACCGGGCTGTGTCGGGCGAGGGGTGGGCGGTGTCGAAGGCGGTCGAGTACCAGAGGATCTCCCCGCCGGGCGTGCGGATGAGGGTGGGAGCCCCGGACGGGACCTGGAAGTTCGAGAAGCTGAGGGTGCCGATCAGATAGTGCGCGTCCGACTCGGTCACGGGACCCTCGTACGTGGCGGGCGCATGGACCGCGAAGCGGCCGATGAAGAAGCCCGAGGCCGAGCCCGAGTTGTCCGAGGTGAAGTTGAGCCGAATGTGGACCTTCTGGCCCAGGTAGGCGGAGAGGTTGAGGCTCGCCGCGACCCATGTGCCGACCGCCGTGTTCTGCCCCTGGGAGAACGTCCCGTTCGGCAGGGAGGACCACGTCAGGTTCGCCGCGTCGGGGGCGACCTGCACCCGCACGACATCCCTCGAGTCCGCGACCCGGCCCGTGTAGTTGAACGTGATCCATGCGGTCGTCGCGAACCGCAGGTCGAAGGCCGCACCTGCGGGCACAAGGCTGGGGTCCATCACGGCGTCCGCGTTCAGACTCGTGCCATTCTCGTAGCGGCACGAAGGTTGATCACCCAAGGAGCAGGAACTCAAATTGCCCGGCCACAGGGCGGGATGGTTCACATCGTACAAGTGGACGTGCCAGCCGGGTGCGGTCGTGGGGGCGGTCTGCACGGGCCAGGACCCGGCTTGGTCCGCCTCGAGGGAGAAGACCTGGAAGAGCGACTGCGCGAAGGCCTGCGTCGCCAGGGACATCGACACGTCCCCCGTGTTCGATGCCCCGTTGAAGATGAACCGAATCTGGAGGTCTCGGGTCGAGTTCGCGTCCGTGCCGACAATGCCCGACGTGCTCCTGTTGAACCCGTTCACGAGATCCTTGTCGAACAGGTCCGCCCGGTCCAGGAGGAAGTAGCCGAGCTGCGTGCCCCCTGTCCGCGCGTTCGGGTAGGCACCCTCAAGGACGTTCTCGAGGCGGTCCGTGTACGCGCGCCCCTCGTGCTCTTGCAGGATCCCATCCTGGTTCCCGGTGGTCGGGTCGCCGCCGAAGACGAACGCGCGCGGGATCTTCGGATACTCGTCAAACAGGTGGACCATGTTCGTCCGCAGTTGGCGCGCGACGTCCCCCGTCAGGGTCCACGTCACGTGCCCGCCCCCGGTCAGAGCGGTCGTGCCAAAGAGCTCGTAGTCCGCGCTCACCGTCATCCCGCCTCCCTGGCCCGCAACGGGAGGGAGGATGGACCAAGCCAGCAGGAGGGCGAGAAGTAAAGCGAGGGCCGTGGGCTTGGGGGAGCGCATCCTCACGCGCGGAAGTGGACCCAGGGGGATAAATCCTTCTGTGGGATTCAGCAGACCACCGGTTGCCCCCGGAGAAAAAAGGGTTTACCGCTTGACTCAGCCGCTGGTAAAAGCGTCCCTCAGAAACGCGCTTCATGTCTGCCTGTTCCTATCACGCCCGCCCTTCGGGTCGGGCACCTTTCCTTTATGACTAGGTGTGACTCTCTTGGGGGCGGGCGATCCTTTGCCAGCGACTGATGAAAGCCAAGAAACGGAAGCGCCAAATCCGTCCATCTCCTCCTCGACAAGCCCTATCGACCTTTACGATGACAGGTGAGCTATGGGTACATGCGCTGAGTGCGGAGCGGAAACAGAGTTCGAATGGGCCCGGCCGGATGTGTCGAAGAAGAAGATTGAGCAGGTTGGACCCAAGGACCTCATCTGCCTACGATGTTACATGCGCCTCCACTGGCCGTAGGGCTGTGACAAGCCGGAAGGACATCACATCGTGTCGTGAGTGGTGTCGCCTCCGCAAGTGCATCTGCTTCGCGGCAGAGGACGGCCTCAAAACCGAAGCGCGGGCACCCTTCCTGTCCGCGGCAATCGAGGTAAGCGTTCTCTGGTTATTCGATGTGTGCATGGACAAACGCGTTTGAGCTTTCGGCCTGCTGAAGGAATGTTAGGAGTCGCTTTAATCCCTGCTTCAGTGGCGAACTCAAGAGTGCTCCAACCTCGGAACCTTCGGTGACCAAGTACTCGATGTCTCGCACCAACGCAGGGATTTCGTCCGGCGAGAAGGTCTCGTCCGAGCAGGCTGGTGCAGGTCCCAATCGGCGGAGTTGCCGCAACTCCCGCGTGAGTCTTCCGATGAGCTTCCATAGTTCGTCTTCGACGTGGTCGTCCAGAGAAATGGCCTTCGGCGCCCGGTAGGCGTCGTCTACTGTCCGCCCCGAACTTATCGAAATCGGCATCGGTCCTTCTACAGGTGTCAGCGTCCTCCTTGAACCCTTCGTAAGGGCATGGCCCTTCCGGCCGCGAGGGGGCGGTAGGGCGGGGGACACCTTCCCCATTCTGGGGAGGCGCCTGCAGCCGTCTCACCGCGAGCGGTGTTCAATTGTCGTAGCTCGACCCCGACGCTGCCGTCCGCGCTTCCATTTTCTGCTTTTCTGTTGGCCGCGCTGGGGGGTTCTGGAGCCCTTCCTACTTTTTCCCGTCATCACTGAGTTAGCAGCAGAGGTCGTTTTCTTAAGGTTGTTGACGAGAGGCGCGAGACCAATCCCATGGCTGGCGAGGCTCCGCGGCTCACCAAGGCATGCCGCGCAGCCTCAGCCGTTCCACAAGATCTCGGAACCTCGCCCGATTGAACCGCCGATGCCGTTCGCCCTCGTTGAGCAGGGGATGAAGGTCCTGGACGGCCCCCTGGGCATGCCGGCCCCGAGTGTCAGAATCGTGCGTGAGCTGTCCCCGGAGATGCAGAAGGTCGTGGTCGCGTTCAAACGGGGCGACATCCACCAGCTCCAGCTGTCCTCACAGACGGAAGCGCTCCGTCGCCAAGAGGCCCGCGTAGCCGGCTTAACCAGTGGGTAAGGCCGGGGTAAAAAGGGTTAAACGCTCCACCCGATATCCACAGCGCGTGATGCCCCCCGACGTCTCGAAACTGCTCGAGTCGGGCGTCGACCTCGAGACCGAGTTCGAGCACGCCACAAAGACTTTGGAGTCGATCGGTCTCTCGAGCTACGAGGCGCGAGGGTACATCGCCCTCGTGGCCCATGGATACGGGAGCGCGGAGACGATCGCGTCGACCGCGAAGATCCCGCGGACCTCGGCCTACAAGGTCCTCCAGAGCCTCTGCTCGAAGGGCTTTGCGATCTCGACGCGCGGCCGGCCGACGATCTTCAAGCCCGAGGCTCCGGGCAAGGTGAAGAGCCGCGTCATGGACCACCTCGAGGACACGTTCAACAAGCTCGACCTCCTCCACGAGGTCCTCCGGGACAAGGGGGAGCCCCAGCTCGTGTACACGATCGGCGGGAAGGAGCGGGTCCTGGAGAAGATCGGCGAACTCCTCGACAAGTCCGCGGAGACGTTCATGGTCTCCACGCCCACGTTCTCCGAGATCCGCGAGAACCTGGGGAAGAAGATCGAACACGCCGTGGGCCGCGGCATCCGGTTAACGATCATCACGGAGCCCGGGCAGAAGATCCCGGAAGGCGCGGCCGCGGTCTACCGGAAAGGCCTCATCGCGACGGACGTCATCGTGGACGGGTCGAGCGCCCTCATCGCCTCTCCCGATCTCTCCGCATGCGGCTACACGGACAACGCGTCCCTGTCCAAGCACCTGGAGAACTTTCTCGAGATCATCATGAACCTGAAGGAGTGACGATCCGTGCCGTCGGCCGCGGATTCCTTCGACGTGGTCATCGTCGGCGCCGGACCCGCGGGCGGGCTCGCGGCCGAACGCATCGCCCGCAAGGGGTACGAGGTCGCCCTGATCGAGGAGCATCGGGAGATCGGCGAGCCGATCCAGTGCGGAGGCCTCGTGACGCCGCGGGTCTTCGACTACGTCACGTGCAAGGAGACAATCCTGGGCGAGATACACGGAGCCGAGATCTTCTCGCCGAAGGGGCGCTGCCTGCGGATCGACGGCCACGAGACGGAGGCGGTCGTCGTGGACCGCGCCATGTTCGACCGCGCGATCGTGACGGAGGCCGTGCGGGCCGGCGCACACACGTTCCTCGGGACCCAGGCTCAGGCGGGGACGTACCGGGACGGGGGGATCGAGGTCCTCGTGGATCGGGACGGAAAATCGACGAGAATCCGGGGCAAGATCCTGATCGGCTGCGACGGGGTCCGGTCCAACGTCGCGAAGTGGTTCCACATTCTCCGCCCGAAGAAGATCCTCCCCGGGTTTGAGGTCGAGCTGGCCGGCGTCCGGGGAGATCCCGGCTTCGTCAAGCTGTTCGTGGGCAACGAAATCGCTCCCGGGTTCTTCGGCTGGATTATCCCCAGCGGGGACACGGCGCGGGTCGGGCTGTGCGTCGAAGAGGGGAACGCCTACGCCTATCTGGAGAACATGTTGAAGAGGCCCGAGGTGCGGCAGTACACGAAGGGCGCCCAGCCGATCCTCTACATCGTCGGGGGGATCCCAATCGGCTTTCCGCGCCGGACGTATGCGGACAACGTGATGGTCGTAGGCGACGCCGCCTGCCAGGCGAAGGCGACGAGCGGCGGGGGAATCTTCACGAGTCTGCACTGTGCGAGCCTCGCGGCCGAGACGGCGATCCAGGCCCTCGAGAGGGGCGACTTTTCCGCGCGGATGATGCACCGCTATCACCGAGCCTGGACGAAGTCCATCGGCAAGGAGCTCCGCAAGGACCTCGCGATTCACGAGAGCTTCGTGAAGCTGACCGACCCACAATTCGAAGAACTCTTCGAGATCTTCGACGACCCGGATATCCTCCGACTCATCGAGACCACGGCCGACATCGACTTCCCTTCCAAAATCGGCTGGGCCCTCATCCGGAAGGACCCGCGGATCCTGAAGTATGCCGGGAAGGCGCTCCGCCCGATGATCGCGAAGAACGTCGGGATTTAGCCCTGCCTCATCCCGGGGTCCAACCGTGGAGTAGACAACCCTTACTTTATGTACCGAGCCTTGAGGAGGTCCCTGCGCGATTTCGGCCGACCGAAAACATGAATCTCCACGTCCGAGAGGCGATCTCCGGTCTGGGACCGGCCTGGCTCGTGATGATCGCGGACATCGACGTCGCGAGCATCATCACCGGGCTCCAGGCAGGAGCGTCCTGGGGATATCACCTCATCTTCGTCATGCTCATCCTGACGATCCCGCTGTTCCTCATCCAGGATGCGGCAGGTCGGCTCGGGACCGTCGGGCACGTTGGCCTGGGTGAGGCGATCGGCCGCCGATACGGCCGCCGCACGGCCCTCGTCGCGGCGCTCCCGATGGCCCTCACCGATTTCCTGGAGTACGTGGCCGAGTATGCGGGGATCGCGATCGGTCTCGCCCTCCTGGGCCTCCCGATCTTCCTCGGCCTCCTGGTTGCGTACCTGGTCCACCTGGCCATCGTCGCCGGCCGGGAATACCGGCAAGCGGAGGTCATCCTCCTCCCGGTGAGCTTCGCGCTCGTGCTGTGCCTCGCGGCCTCCGTTCTCCTGTTCCACGTGGATCTCGCCCAGGTGGCCCGCGAGGGACTCTCCCCCCTACAGCCCTACGGCGACCCGTCGTTCCGCTATCTGGCCGCCGCCAGCATCGGGGCCGTCGTCATGCCTTGGATGCTCTACTTCCACTCGGGGGCGGACTCTCGAAAGGGATTGGGAGTGTCGAACCTTCGGCGGGAGCGGTGGACGACCCTCGCGAGCGCGGTCGTCTCGGAAGTCGTGATGGCGGCGATCGTCATCGTCGGGATGCAGCTCCCCGCCCTGGGAGGGTCGGTCGGGATCCAGTCCATCTCCGACGTCTTGGCTCCGGTCGGCCCCTATGCCGCGATCCTCGTGGGCTTCGGGTTCATCGCGGCCGGCTTCTTGGCTCTCGTCGTCGTCTCGATGGGGTCCGCCTGGGGCGTGATGGAGGCGGTGGGCACCTCGTCCCGCCGGTCCTTCCTCGCCGTGTACTTTGTCGAGAGCTCACCCGCGTTGGTCCTCGTCGCCGTGACGACAAGTTATGTGCCCCTCATCCTCGAGCTGATGGTCTCCTTCACGATCATCATCATCCCCTCCCTCTTCTTCCTGGGGAGGCTCGTCTCGGACCCTGTCACGATGAGGGGGCGGCCGTTCCGCCGCCGTGAGATGATCGCGTTCTGGGCCGCATCCGTCCTCGTGGTCGGCGGCGGGCTCCTGGGGATCGTGGCGTTCTAAGGACTCGGCGTGGAACCCCGAGGGCACGACCTAGAAGGAGTACCACTTCCCTTCCATGGGAAGGACCACCTCTCGACCCTCGATGGCATCCGCGAGGAGCTCCCGCTGATCTCCATGCATCAGGACGACCCGCTGCGGGTCGCATGCCTCGATGAACCGAACCAGCTCGTCGTGGCCCGCGTGCGCGGAGAAGTCGAACTTCTGCCACTCGAGCTTGATCTCGACGTTCACGCCGTACATTTCGATCGAGCCCGTGTCGACGAGCTGCCGCCCGTTCGTGCCTTCGACCTGGTAGCCGGTGAGCAGGATCGCACTCTTTGGGTCGTCGCGGATCACGTCGAGGTAGTGCAACACGGGTCCCCCGTCGAGCATGCCGCTCGTGCAGACGATGACCTCCCCCTTCGCGGCAAGTTGCCGCGTCCTCGGTCCGTCCACGACGTTCACGCGGTGCATCGCCTGACGGAGCTGCTTCACGGACCGGATGTACTCCGGATGGTCGACGTAGATCGAGTTGACCTTCTTCCCCATCCCGTCGAGCCAGACCTCGTGGCGGGCCTTCGCCAACGTGAGGAGAATGTCCTGGGTGCGGCCGACCGCGAAGGAGGGCACCAGGGCGATGCCGCCCCGGTTCACGACCTGTTCGACCTTCTTGAGGAATGCATGCTCGGACTTGAGACGCTCCGGGTGCTGACGGCCCGCGTACGTCGACTCGACGAAGAGGGTGTCGCACTTCACGGGTTTTGCGCCCCACACGAGGTCCGTCGTCAGGGTGTGCAGATCGCCCGTGAAGAGCATCGTCTGGCTCCCGTTGACCTCGTACATCGTGGCCCCCGGGATGTGGCCCGCGGGGTGGGCCGTGACCTCGAGCTCCCCCATGTCCACGTTGTCCCCGAAGTCGACCGTGCGGAACCGTCGCCGCGCGGTCCTCAGGTCCTGATCGTCGAAGGGAGCGTCGAACCCTTCCGCGTCCGCGATCTTCAGGCTGTCCTGGAGGAGGAGGTCCGCGACGTCCGCGGTCGGCGGCGTCAGGACGACGTCGACGTCCTGCCGGCGAGTGATCCAGGGGATCATGCCGGTGTGGTCCAAGTGGGCGTGGCTCACGAACATCCCGTCCACGGGCGGGGCGGGGATCGGATACTGGGGCGGGTCCTTGGGCAGGAGACCGTAGTCGAAGAGGGTCGATGTCGGGCCGCTTTTCAGGACCATGCCCAGGCGGCCGACCTCGGAGGCGCCGCCGAGAAACTGAAACTCCATGGGTTGGCCGACCAAGGGCGCGGGCAGTATAAGCCTTTGGAGCCGAGCTCTCCGGCCCGGAGTCCGGGTGCGCGGCATGTCCGAACGTCGTCAGGGTTGGATGAACACAAACAACATGATCACGACGAAGGCGTCCGCGATCGCGATGGGGATGAGGTCGAGCAGGAATGCGATTTCGGGTACGGTCAGCGCATAGCAGTTCTGAGTGCAGTTGTCCCGCGTGAAGAGCCTCGACTGGGTGACCATCGTGTACATCGGGAGCGCTTCGAGCAGGAGCAGCCCTGCGACGAGGATCAGGATCCAGGCGACCCGGGCGCGCTGGGCGACCACCCCGGCGTCCGCCCCGGGCCCCGACGGAAGGGTCCGGACGTCGCCCCATTCGTCCGGGGCCGTGCGCCAGGGT
>JBGPGA010000103.1:0-8388 GCA_041483635.1 Thermoplasmata archaeon | reverse complement strand
TGCGGGGGAATTCGACCAGAATTCCACTGTCGGCTGGTACCTCTTCCCCGTGCTCGTAAGCGTCAATTCGCCCCCGTTCATGGATGGTCTCCTCTCGCTCAACTCAGTGACTCAGGCCATCCGGCCTCAGAACCCGATCATTCCGCTGGTCTACGAGAACGTCACCGTAGGGGACCCCGACAACGACCCCGTCACGCTGACCTGGTACTGGGGCGACGGAACGCGGACGGTGAACACGACGGACACCTCTTCTGGCTCCGTTCCCCTCAGCGTCACGCACCAGTACCTCGCGAGCTTCTTCCCGCTCAACCAGACTCCGCGGTACGTGGACATCCCGGTCGTCGTGTGGATCGACGACGGCTTAGGCCACAACTCGTCCCTGAACTCAACCATGGAGTTCTACCTCGATTTCGATTCCCCGCCGAACGTACGGATCGACACCCCGACCGTCGGGAGCGTCTGGAAGGTCGGAGACACGATCGCGATGGTGGGCAACGTCACGGACCCAGAAGGCAGCCCGATCACCGCATACTGGGACTTCGACAACCGGACCGACAGCACGAACATCGGGGACCCCACGCGCAACCAGGACGCTAGCGGGCCGACCGCGACGCACACGTACTCGGCTCCCGGGACGTACAACATCACCCTGTGGGCGACGGACGGGAACAAGGAACTCTGCTTCAGCGCGACCTGCTCGAACTTCACAACACACTGGAGGAGCGCGGTGCAGCCCATCGATGTGAGAGCCAACCTCCCGCCGGTCCTGGCCCTCTCGAACGCCTCCGCCATCGCGGGACACACTCTCCAGATTCGGGCCTCGGTCTACGACCCAAATGGCGACAACATGACCGTCCGGTGGATCTACGGTGACGGGACGAACGATACGGTCAACCATACCGGCAACTCCTCCCGATCCGCTCCCCAAGTTTTCGAGGTCTTCCAGGATCACAACTACACCACCGCGGGGAACTACACCCTGACGCTGTCCGTCACGGATGGCACCGAGATCGTGAACGATTCGGTCACGATCCTGGTCCAGTCGTTCAACCTGCCGCCCGTCCTCCTGAATCTCCTCGTGTTCCGCGAGAACGGGACCGCTTCGGCCAACAACAGCTTCACGGTCAACTCGACGGTCGTGGTCCGGGTGCTGACCTACGACCCCGAGAACGATACGCTGAACCTCTCGATCGACTGGGCCGACGGCAACACGGGGAACCTGACGATCGACCCGAAGAACCGTACCGCCCCTTGCGCGCTCGACAACCTGAGCCGGAACATCTGCACGCTCTCCTTCTCGCACCTGTACGGGAACATCGGTTCCGACTCGCAACGGAACTACACCATCATTGTGACCGTCACGGACAACCAAGTCTACTTCCGAGAAAACAGTACGGGTGGTCCCCCGATCACCCTGGACCATGTGAAGCAGCAGGGCGTCTTGATTGTCATCACGAACTTCCGGACGGAGGGGTTCGGCCCCTGGGACTGGTGGGACTACAGCACCCTCGCGCTCGTCCTGGGGATCCCCGCCGTCCTCATCACCCGATTCGCATGGAAGGTCCGACGCGAGCGCGAGGAGGCGTAGGCGTGATCGCCCGGATTCCTTGCGGGCTGCGTTTCCGAAGGCTTATGAAGCCTGTCGCAGTTCGGCGGGATGTGGGTTGCGGCGGCACGATCCGCCAACAGGGGGTGAGTCTCCGTGAGTGAGATCCAGAGGGTCATCCTGCGGCGCTTGCGGAACGCGGTCATCACGATCTTCGGGATCATCATCCTGAACTTCTTCCTGATCCAGTTCGTCGGGAATCCCCTCGACCTGATCTCCCGGGCTCCGAGGATCTCACCCGACATCCGGGTGAACACGTGCATCCAGCTCGGCCTCTGCGACGCGAGCGGTCATCAGCTGGATCTCGGCCAGAGGTTCATCAGCTACATGCGGGACTTCTTCACCGGGAACATGGGGACGAGCTTCTACTGGAAGAACACCCCGGTCCTCGAGGTCATTATGCCCGCCCTCGGATGGACCTTCCTCCTGATCGGGACCTCCACCGTGATCACGATCTTGATCGGGATGGCGATGGGAGCGGTCTCCGCGCAACAGCGGGGGAAGGCGTTCGACGTCGGAGCGACCGCGTTCACCCTCTTCTTCTACGGCATGCCGTTCTTCTGGCTCGCGCTCGTGATGCAGCTCGGCTTCACGAAGCAGCAGTTCGGGCTCAACTGGTGGCCCGTGTTTCCGACGAGCCAGGAGTACGATTTCTCGATCGCCGTCTTCAATTGGACGAACCCCTCCCATCTCGCGAGTGCCTTCTACCACCTCATCCTTCCGGCCGTGACTCTGGCCCTCGGCACGGTGGCGGGCGTTTCGCTGGTCATGCGGAACTCCCTGATCGATGTGATGACCGAGGACTACGTCGTCACAGCGCGGGCAAAAGGGCTGCCCGAGAGACTGATCCTGCGCCGTCACGTCTTACCGAATGGGCTACCGCCCATGGTCACCCTGATCGCGCTCGACATGGCCTTCATCTTCGGCGGCGCATACCAGGTCGAGTACGTCTTCTCCTACCGCGGAATCGGCTGGGTCACGATTGAGGCGATCAACAATTTTGACTACCCCGTGCTCCAGTTTGTCGTCGTGCTCGGAGGGATCGCGGTCGTCGTCGCGAACTTTGCGGCGGACCTGATTCTGCTCAAGATCGATCCGAGGATCAAGGTGGCGTGAGGGGTCCGATGGCTTTTTCATCTGGCGGCCTCGGGTACTGGTTGCGACGTAGGCTCGGAATCTCCGAGGTCCGGCGTGAGAAGCTCGTCCTGGGGATGAAACGCTTCCAGGACATCGTGGATCAGGTCATCCATCATCGGATGGGGCGGATCGGGGTCGCCATCCTGACGTTCTTCGTGGCCCTCGCCATCATCGCCCCGCTCCTCCCGCTCCCAGGTCCCGATCAAAGTTTCCTCGACAGCCAGGGATTCATTGCCCATGACCTTCCGCCCTCCTGGCAGCACCTCTTCGGCACGGACCAGAACGGTCGCGACATCTTCACGCGGGTGATCTGGGGATCGAGAGTGTCTCTTCTCGTGGGGTTTATGGCAAGCGTCATCGCAGGCGTCCTCGGGACCCTCGTCGGGCTCGTCTCGGGATTCTGGGGCGGGTGGCGGGACGAGCTCCTGATGCGAATCAACGACATCCTGCTCTCGCTTCCGTGGCTCGCGCTCCTTATCGTGCTGGCGCAGATCCTCGGGGGCACGCTGAGCCTCGAGGTCATCATCCTAACCATCGGGCTCACGAGTTGGAACTTCACGGCTCGGGTCGTGCGCGCCCAGGTGCTGAGCGTCCGGGAGCGGGTCTTCGTCGAGCGGGCCAAGGCGTCGGGTGCGAGCGGCATGTCGATTCTCCGGAAACACATCTTCCCGAACGTCTTCCCGCTCGTCTTCGCAAACACGATCCTCACCGTCGCGGTCGCGATTCTCTCGGAAGCCACGTTGGCGTTCCTTGGCAAAGTGCAGCCCGGCACCCTCAGCTGGGGTGTGGTCCTCCATGAAGCGGAACAGAGCAGCGCGATCCTCAATGGGGAATGGGCATGGATCGTGATGCCGGGCCTCGCCCTCGTGATCGTGATCCTCGGATTCTCCCTGCTAGGATATGCCCTGGACGAAATCCTGAACCCGAAGCTCCGGGAGAGGTGAACGGGTTGGCGCTCATCGAGGTCGACCACCTGAAGACGTACTTCGACACCCGCTCCGGGACGGTCCGGGCCGTCGACGACGTCTCGTGGAAGCTGGAGAAAGGGGAGAGCCTCGGCCTCGCGGGGGAAAGCGGATGCGGCAAGACGACAACCGCCCTCTCGATCATCCGGCTCCTTCCGAAGAACGGACGGGTCATCGACGGCCACATCCGGTACGCGGGAATGGACCTCGCGACGGTGAAGGAATCAGAGCTGCGGAAGATCCGCTGGAAGCACATCGCAATCGTGTTCCAGGGCGCGATGAACGCGCTAAACCCGGTCAAGCGAATCAGCTGGCAGATTTCCGAGGCGATCACCCTCCACGATGAGGTCTCGGCCGAGGACGCGGAGAGCCGGGTGAAGGAACTCCTCGAGCTGGTCGGGATCAACCCGGCGAGGAAGGACAACTTCCCCCACGAGTTCTCTGGCGGCATGAGGCAGCGCGTGATGATCGCGATGGCGCTCGCATGTCGCCCGAAGATCATCATTGCCGACGAGCCCGTGACCGCGCTCGATGTGATGATCCAGGCGCAGATCCTGGAGCTCCTGCAGCGGCTCAAGGAGGAGCTCGACCTCTCCATGATCCTGATCTCCCACGACCTCTCCGTCATCGCAGAGGTCTGCGACAAGGTCGCGATCATGTACGGCGGGAAGATCGCGGAGTACGGACCGGCCAAGGAGGTCTTCCTCGAGCCACAGCACCCGTACACGCAGGGCCTGATCCGTTCCTTCCCCGACATTTACGGCCCGAGGGACCTTCCCCCCTGGATCCCCGGGCAACCTCCGAACCTGCTCGAGCCGCCGGCGGGCTGCCGCTTCCACCCGCGGTGCCCCCTCGCGTTCCCCGATTGCCAGGTCCAGGAACCTCCCCTCGTCGAGACGAGTCAAGACCATGTCGCGGCGTGCCTCCTCCGCACGCCGCATACGTGAGGTGTCCGCTTGGAGCAACTCCTGACCATCCGAGACCTGCGCGTCTGGTTCAACGTGCGCGTCGGCCTCATCTCGGGTCTCCTCGGGAAGGAGGTGAAGCACGTCCGCGCGGTCGACGGCATCTCGTTCGATGTGAAGCGTGGCGAGGTCTTTTGCCTCGTCGGGGAGTCGGGATGCGGGAAGACCACGACGGGCAAGGGGCTGATCCGACTGAACGCGCCCACAGGCGGGAACGTCTTCTTTGACGTGCCGGATGACGAGTGGAACCGGTTCGTCGCGATGGAGAAGCGGCTGCGGGAACTCGAAAAGACCCTCGTCATGAGCGGCCCCGCCGGTAGTCCGGAGGCTTCCGCCTTATGGGAGCAGGTCCGCAGGCTCACGAGGCAGCTGGAATTGGCGAAGAATCCGCCCGGGGAGGCCGCGCAGAAGGCGCACCGCGACCGCCTCGAGAAGACGAAGTCTTTCCTCGACGACCGTGAGCAGGAGCTCCAAAAAGGCGTCGACCCGGCGATGGTCCGAATCATGTCGAAGGACCGCGAGCGACTTGAGCTCATGGAGACTCGCGGCTTTTGGTTCACACCCGCTCGGGCTCGGAAGCTCGAAAAAACCGAAAAGGAGCTCAAGGAGGCCCAGTATCGAGCGATGCGGGCGAGGTCCCTGCACGAGCGGACGGGCAAGGTCGACCGCCGCGTCCGCGGTCTCCAACGCAGAATCGAGCGCATTCGGCACCATTTCCAGACCGGAAACCCCGAGACGCTGAAACGCGTGAACGTGCTCCGGCGGGACATTGAGGGCAAACAGAAACGGCTCACGGCTCTCGAGCTGTCTCGTGTTCGGGAGGAGCGCAAAGGAGTCGAGGAGCGCCTCCGTTCCCTGACGCCCACGACGTCACCGACTGCTGACGCCGAGATCGCCGCGATCGAGTCGAGGATTGCGATGATCCGGAAGCAGGGCGGGGCTGGCCTTGAGGCCCTGGAGCTGCGGGCCCAACTCAAGACGATCGGCGGCCGCTACGACCTCGCGAGGTGGGGGACGAAAGGGCGGCCCGACGGAGAAAGCCGGCGTGGGCGGAGGAAGCGGTACCGGCTGCGCATGCGGGAGCTCCGACGGCGCATGCAAATCATCTACCAGGACCCCTACGAATCACTGAATCCGAAACTCTCCATCTACGACATCGTCGCGGAACCCCTCCTGGCGAACCGCATCACCTCCACGCAGTCCGAAGCCCAGGCGGTCGTCGCGAAGGCCCTCGAGGACGTGGGACTGCGGCCCGCGAACGAGTACATGTTCCGCTATCCGCACGAGCTCAGCGGTGGGCAGAGGCAGCGGGTCGGCATTGCGACGGCCCTCGTTGTCGATCCGGACTTCATCGTCGCGGACGAACCGGTCAGCATGCTCGACGCGAGCGTCCGGACCGAGATCCTAGCTCTGCTCCTCGAGCTCAAGAAGCGGCGCAACCTCACGTACCTGTTCATCACGCACGACCTCGGGCTCGCGTGGATCCTGGCGGACCACATCGCCGTGATGTATCTCGGGAAGATCGTGGAGATGGGCAACGGGCCGGAAATCATCCGGAACCCGCGCCACCCGTACACGAAAGCGCTCATCTCCGTCGTCCCCTCGCCGAACCCGTCGATCCACAGGGAGAAGACGATCCTCCGGGGCGAGCGACCCAATGCGGTCGACATCCCGAACGGGTGTCGCTTCCATCCGCGGTGCCCCGTGGCCGTCGGAATCTGCGGTTGGGATTCGGAGGAGGTCCGGGCAGAGCTCGAGAAGCTGTTCCAGGAAGACCGCAAGACCTTCGACGAGGCTCGAACCGTCTCCGCCGTGGCCGCTCCCGGCTCGTTCGCCGTGACCCTCACGACCCCGGATCCTGCCCGGGTCGAGTCGTACCTCCGGAAGCGGATTCAGGCGGTCGCCCTCAAGCGGCCGGCCCTCGGGGCAATCCGCAAGATGGCGGCGAAGTCCGGCAGCCTCGAGCTGGAGCTCCACAAGCCCATCGAGCCCCCGCTTCAGCGGATCACGGGTGACATCACCGTCGCCTGCCACCTCGTCGAGCCCGAAGCGGACGCCGTGGATGACGCGGAGCCGGAAGCCATCGCGGCGCCCAATTGAGAGCTCGGTCAGATTCGCGCTTCGACGAGGGCCATCGCATCGTGGCCTGCCTTCACCCCTCGCGCGAGCAGGCCCGCGAGTCGGTCCTCGACCTCGGACCGAAAGGCTTCGTCCTTGAGCGAGCTCAGGTTGACTCGCACATTCAGGCTCGCACCCCGCATCGCCGCCTCGGCGAGGAGGATCGCGACCCCACAGTCGGTCGAGGCCCCGCGGTTGCCCTTCTCCGCAACCTCTCGCGCGAGCTCGAGGGACTCCACGCACCGCTCCACGGTCTCGAGGGGGACCCTGGCCGCCTCGTGGTAGGCCGCCTGCATGGCTTCCACGCGCGCGGCCCGCTCTGCCTCCGTGGTCTTGGGCATCCGCATGGCCCGCAAGACGAGCTCGTACGCCGCCGAGTCTTCGTCCGCGAGAGTCATCAGGCGCTCCTGGATCGGCGCGGCGCGCGCCTCAATCCTCCGCAGCTCCTCCTGGGCGTCCTCATACCCTTTCTTGCCCACGGCCAGGCCTGCGACCATGCGAGCCAACGCCACGGACATGGCTCCCACGAGCGCGGACACGCTGCCACCGCCCGGTGTCGGTGTCGCGGCCGCGACGGACGCCAGGTACGCCTCGACGATCTCGTCTTTCACTCCCATAGCCTCGTCTCCAGGATCTGTTCGCGCCGGAGGCCCGTGAGGCGGAAGTACTCCTTCGCGCCATCCACGAGCGCATCCAGCGGGATCAGCCCGATGATCTCCGTTTCCGCGACGTCCACGCCGGCCGCCTGGGCCTTCGCGCGAATCGCCTGGAAGGTGCGCACAAGACTCGTCGTGCGATAGTCGAGCGTGTTCATCGAGACTTGGACGATCCCCTTGTCCGCGAGCGCGAAGCCTCGCGCCTGGACCCCTGGGAAGCCCCCATCGCTCTCCCGGATCTCCTTCGCGATGCGCTTCGCGAGATGGAGGTCGTTCGTCGCCAAGTTCACGTTCCAGGCAATGAGGACGGGCCGAGCGCCGACCGCTGTCGCGCCCGCGGTGGGGTGCATCCGTCTTGGACCGAAATCGGGAGCCCGGTCCGGGTTTGTCTCGATCTCCGCCTTCAGGCCCTCGTACTCGCCCTCCCGAACGTTCGCGAGGATCTTGCGATCAGACCGTGTCGCAGCGGCCGCATACAGATAGACCGGGATGTCGAGTTCCTCCGCAAGACGCCTGCCGACCGCCCGAGCCAACTCGGCGCAGTCGGCCATCGTCACCCCGCTGATCGGCACGAAGGGGAGGACGTCCAGGGCGCCGATCCGGGGGTGCTCGCCACGGTGCGCGTTCATGTCGATGAGTTCGACGGCCTTGCGGGCGCCTGCGATCGCACCCTCGGCCACGCTCGCGCGGTCTCCGACGAACGTGATCACGCAGCGGTTGTGGTTCGCGTCCATCTCTTGATCGAGAAGGCGGACCTTGGGGACGGAGGCGATCGCCGCCGCGATCGCGTCGACGACCTCCTTGCGGCGACCCTCGGAGAAGTTCGGCACACACTCCACGATCTCGGCCATCGGATCGCCCAGGAGGGCCGCCGATGGCGATGACCCCTTAAAGTCTTTCTCGGGGGCGAGGCGCACGCCGGCGCGAGGCGCAGCGCCGCA
>JBGPGA010000102.1:0-8395 GCA_041483635.1 Thermoplasmata archaeon | reverse complement strand
CCATGCGGAGCGCTCTGAAGCGCGGCCAGCGGCACCGGATCACCCAGGACGACTTTCTACGGGCCGCGGAGCGGGAGTCGAAGAAGTCCACCCTCCTCGCCCAGGACCACCTCCAGCCGAGCTTCCGGCAGGAACGGATTCGCGGCTACGCCTGAGGCGCTCCGTCAGCGTCGCGAGCGGGAAGCCTTCTTGGCCCGCGGCGCACTGCCGCTCCCGGGCGCCCCGTCCTCGACCGCGATCGTGTAGCCGTGGACGACCGGGTTCGCGAGGAGGCGGCGACACATCTCCTCCGCCGCCGCCCGGGCCGCGTCCGCGTCCTTCGCGTCGAGGTCGATGAGGAACAGTTTCGCACTGTGCACGCCGCGGATGCCCTTGAACCCGAGCAGGTTCAGGGCCTTCGCCACATTGTCCCCCTCCGGGTCCGTGACACCCTTCTTCAAGTGCACCTCGATCCGAACGCGCATCGTGGGCCTCCGGCGGGGGATGGGGCGTCCCCTCTTAGGCCTTTCCCGCACGTCCCTCCGAATGCGGCCGTTTGTCCCGCGAGGAGTGTCGCCGAAACCATTTTATCGTCGCAGCGTGGAATGCCGTGTCGGAGAGCCCCCATGATTCCTTCCGGCAACGACCACCAGGGAGAGCAGACCCTCATGACGATGCGCCCGACGCGCTACATCGCGTTCCACTACTACGTCCTCTTCCTCGTCTCCCTCATCCTGGCCCCGCTGGTGTACCTCCACCCGTGGTACTTCGACCTCATTCCCCGGGCGACCATCGGCCCGATCGACACGAACCTCATCCTCCTGGCCCTTCTCCTCATCCTAGCACTGTATTCCTTGATTCGGGCCGAGCTCAAGCGGGCGACTACGTTCTTCGTGATCACGGACAACAAGATCATCCGCAAGGACGGGATCCTGAACAAGAACACCCAGATGGTCCCCTACACGCAGCTCGAGCGGATCGACCTGAACCAGACGTTCGGCCAGCGGATCCTGCACATCGGGACCGTCGTCGTGGACACGGGGGACGACACTCTGAAGATCGACCACATCTCCCACCCCGAGAAAGTGCAGCAGCTCCTGAGCGCGCGCCTCGGCCGCCGGTCATACGTCATCCAGCGGTGAGTCATCCCTCCGGTCACGGATCCATTAGAAAGAGAAAAATAAGGATGCGGGGATACGCCGCGAGGGAGACACGAGCATGAAGCTGTTCGCGACCGAGCTCATGGGAAAGACGGTCATGACCGAGGATGGCCAGATCCTGGGGGTCCTCGCGGACTTCATCATGGACACGAAGACGGGGAAGATCGCGTCCATGCTCGTGAACGCCTCGGAGAACGTCGAGCCGCGCCTCTTCAAGACGGATGCGGAGGGCCGCCTCGTGCTCTCCGTCAAGACGATGAAGGCCGTGAAGGACGTCATCGTGACCCAGCTCGCCGAGTGACATCGGGTCGCATGGTCACGGATCGGGCTCTCACAGGCCAGGCGTCTGGGCAATCCAGGCGGCGATCCCATTGAAGACGAACTGGACGGCGACCGCCGCGACCATGATGCCCATGATCCGCGTGAGGGCGTAGACGCCTATTCGCCCGATCCGGAGGAAGATCCGATCGGCGTTCCGCAACAGAAACCAGCCGATGGCCATCGTAACCGCCACGGACCCGAGGACCGCCGCGATCTGAAGCGGATCGAAGGGTGTGTACGCACCCCCCATGAGGACGATGACCGTCGTGATGGCCCCAGGTCCCGCAAACATGGGAATCCCGAGCGGCACCACGCCCACGACCTCCTTCTGCAAAGCCTCCTCGCGGTCTTGCTGTGTGAGTTGGGTGCGAGGCCTCTCGCCTTGCATCATGGAGAGCCCGACGCGGAACAGGAGGATCCCGCCGGCGACCTCGAAGGCGGCCAGGGTCGTCCCGAAGAAGTAGAAGATGTACAGGCCGGCCAACGCAAAGAGAACGAGGGCGAGCGTCGCGGCGAGGACGGCTTTCTGGATGACCCGTTTCTTGAGGTCGGGGGGGTAGTCCTGCGTCAACACGACGAAGAACGAGGTCGCGCCCAGCGGGTTCACGATCGCGAAGACTGCGGTAAAGCTGGAGATCGCAAACGCGAGGTCGACGGCCATGGGGCGCGGCTCCGAGCGGGCAACATGGTATTAGAACGTGTCGAGGACCTTCCGGGCGAAGGTGAGGTAGCCGGTGTGGCCGAGGGGGGCGAACGACGGTCTCACGCCGATGTCACGGACCTCCATCTCACGTTCGATGAGCTCGATCGTACGAACTTCGATGAATGGCTTCCGGCGTATCGCAGCAGTCGTTTGCTTGATTTGCTCCACGTTGGGGGAGAAGGACGCCAAATAACCGCAGGGTCGCAGGGCCTCCCACGCCGCGGGGACGGCGGCCCAAGGATCTGGGATGTCGAGGAACACGGCGTCGAGTTCTCGCAGACTGATGCCGGCGCGGAGGTCCGCCTCTGCGAACTGCACCCGCCGTTCTACGCCAGCGCGCCGCGTATTCTTCCGAGCCACAACGAGGGCCTCCTTCTTCAGCTCATAGGAATAGACCATTCCAGTTTCGCCAACGACGCGGGCGAGTGCCACTGTCATGGCACCGGACCCCGACCCGCCTTCCGCGACGTGGGATCCGGCCCTAATGTCCATCTCGTAGAGGAGAATCGCCAAGTCCTTCGGCGCCAGGGTCTGAGGCCCTCGTTCGATTGTGTCCCGCAAGTCACGCGCAGACGGAGAAAGCACGAGCAGAGGCTTTCCCCCAATCTCAATTCGATGACCCAACGACGTCGAAAGTCGGTCCGTCCGGATCGCGCCCAACCCAGGCACGCGCACTAGGGGGGCGTCCGCAAGCACGAGGAACTTGCGTCCGCGAGGATCCATGAGCACGAACGATTCGGGCAACATCGGGCTAAACCGATGCGGTTGTATAGGGCTTTGTGTGAGCCGGCCTGCTCAGAAGAAGTCTGCGCTGCGAAAGTATGACAGCCTATATATCCGAGGCACCGTATCTGGCTGCTTGAGTAGGGGAGCGGGCCGGCGGTGAGGAAGGTGCATCTCCGCGTCAACCGCGACTTCGCCCTCGCCTTCCTCGCTGTGGGCATTGCTACCGCGACCTTAGGGTTGGTCTACGGCCCGTCCATCCTCAACTATCTGATCGTCGGCCTGGGTGTCGGAAGCATTTACGTGCTGGGCGCCACGGGGCTGACCTTGGTGTACAGCGTCCGCAAGTTTGCCAATTTTGCGCATGGCGACATGATGACCTTCGGTGCATACATGGTCTTCCTCGCGAACGTGATGTGGCGCGTGAACATCCTCTGGGGTGTCGGCTTTGCCGTGGTCATGACGGCGCTCGTAGGCCTTGTCATGGAGCTCCTCGTCTTTCGGAAGCTCGCCCTGCGAGGACCGGTGCAGTCGCTCGTGGCCTCCATCGGGGTAACCCTGATCCTGCAGAACGTGATCAAGATATGGTTCGGCACCGAGATCCACAACTATAACACCCCTCAACCACAGGACATCGTCCTCGTCCAACTCGCGCCGTTTCAAGTCATCACCGTTCCCGTCTTTCGGGGCGCTGTGGCGATGGCGGTGAGTGCTGCCTTGGTTCTGTTCCTGCACCTCCTCCTAAAACGCACCACCCTCGGGAAGGCCATGCGCGCCACCTCGGACAACGCAGACCTCGCGCGCACCTCGGGTATCAAGACGCGGAACGTGATTCTGTGGACGTGGGTCATCAGCGGAGGGATGGCTGCGGTGGCCGGTGCCCTGCTCGCGCTCGGGACCGACATTCGGACGAGTCTCGGTTTCGATGTGCTCCTGTTCCTGTTCGCGGCCGCGATCATCGGGGGCATCGGATCTCCCTACGGCGCGATGGTCGGGGGTCTCCTCGTCGGTATCGCCCAACAGCTCGGCGTCGCCTTCCTCGCGTGGCTCGGACGTCCCGACGTGCTCCACTTGGAACAGCCTACCGCGTACAGCCCGGTGATCGGCTTCGTCATCATGATTGTGGTCCTCATCCTGCGGCCCGAGGGGCTGGCATCAGGACGCCCCACGGGAATGGGACAAGCGAGGCGCCGGTTCTCGCTCTCGAAGCTTCTCCGAAGGGGTGAACCGGATTGACAAGTGTCCTTTCGCCCGGCGTCTTGGACATCCTCAATTTCCTGATTCCAGCGTTCTACTTCTCGCTCCTCGCGCTCGCGCTGAACATGCAGTGGGGACACACTGGATTGTTCAATGCCGGAATCGCGGGATTTTGGGCCGTGGGCGCGTACACCGCAGCGATCATGGTCACACCACTCTCCTTTGCGTCGGGGTCTTATCCCGGTCACATCGGCGGATTCAATCAGAGCTTTCTTGTGGGCGCATTGGTCGCCATGCTGTTGACCGCGACTCTTGGCGGGATCCTCACGATCCCCATCCTCCGCCTGCGAGCGGACTATTTCGCCATTGCGACCCTTGCCTTCGCCGAGATCATCCGGCTCGTTTTCAACAGCGCGGAGTCCTTGACAGGCGGCTCGCTGGGCATTGTGTCGATTCCTCGGCCCTTTGACACCGTCCTGCCCCTCCTGCCGGGAGGGAACATCGACCCGGGTCTTTCCGACCTAACACTCATGGGCCTCGCGGGACTTATCGTGATTCTCGCCCTGGTGGTCTGGGACTACCTGACGAGGTCCTCGTGGGGTCGGGTGCTGCGGGGCATCCGCGAGGACAACGTCGCCACCCTTGCGGCCGGGAAGCACGTCTCGTCGTTTCAGCTCCAAGCGATGATTCTGGGCTCGGCCCTCATGGGGCTCTCGGGCGCTCTGTTTGCTGTCTATCAACGTGTTGTAACGCCGGATCAGTTTCAGCCTCTTGACACGTTCACGATTTACGTGATGGTAATCCTCGGTGGCAGCGCGAACAATCGCGGCGTTATCATGGGTGCCTTCCTCTTCTATTTCCTCGACTGGATTTCCGTGCGCCTCCCGATCACATACTCCACGGACTTCCCCTACTACCGACTCATTGTCATCGGGGCCATTCTGGTTCTGCTCGTGCTCTACCGCCCCGAAGGGATTTTCAAGGAGAAGAAGCGCACGTATCCTCCGGTGACCTGACCATGGTTTCCGCGAGACCCCTTTTGACGATGGAAGGCGTCGTGAAAGCCTTCGGCGGCATCCGGGCTCTCGATGGTTGCTCGCTCGAGGTTCAACCCCGAACCATCACGGGGCTCATCGGCCCCAATGGCGCGGGGAAGTCGACCCTGTTCAACACGATTATGGGTTTCTACGTGCCCGATGCCGGCAAGATTTCTTTCGCCGACGATCGCGTCGACGGGCTGCCTCCGTGGTCGCTCGTCAAACGAGGCCTCGTGAAGACCTTCCAGATTCCACGCGAGCTGGGGAACCTGACTGTGCTGGAGAACCTCCTCCTCTGGGCTCGCGACAACCCGGGGGAGAGACTGTGGAACGTCGTCCTCCGTCCCCTGATGGTGCGCGAATCGGAACGGTCGACGCGGAAGAAGGCAGAGGAAATCCTTCGCTTCGTGGGGCTGTTCGACCTGCGGGACGAATACGCAAAGAACCTTTCAGGTGGACAGAAGAAAATACTGGAGCTTGCGAGGGCCCTTATGGCCGACCCGACCATGATTCTTCTGGATGAGCCGGTCGCCGGCGTCAACCCAACCCTCACCGTGAAGATCCTGGACCTCATCGCGCAGCTGAAGAGCCAGGGGAAGACCTTTTTCCTGATCGAGCATGACATGGACGTCGTGATGAGCCGGTGCGACTGGATCATCGTGATGCATCAGGGTAAGAAGCTCGCCGAGGGGCGTCCCAAGGAGGTCAAGCAAGATGAACGCGTCCTCGAAGCCTACCTAGGGGACTAGGATGCCAATCCTCTCCGCGAGCGGTATCTTCACGGGATACGGCGAAAGCGAAATCCTGCACGGGGTCTCCGTTCGAATCGAGGAGAAGGAGTTCGTCGCAATCATTGGGCCCAACGGCGCAGGAAAGTCGACCCTCGTGAAGGCGATCATTGGGCTCCTCAAACCTTCCAAGGGCACGATTATCTTCCAGGGACGTGACATCACAGGCCGGGACCCCGAAGATCTCGTCCTCGAGGGTCTCGCCTATGTGCCTCAGACGAACAACACCTTCCCGACCCTCACGGTCCGCGAGAACTTGGAGATGGGTGCGATCACGCGCCTGCCGGGAAGGCTAGGAGTGCTATACCGCTCTATCATGTCGCGTGTGGATGAATTGCGGCGCAGGACTGAAGATGCCGGCGAGTTGGAGCAGGCTCTCGTTCGCGACTACACGCCGGCGCAGTTCGAGGACCGGGTGCAGGACCTCTGCACGATGTTCCCGAACCTCCGGCCGAAACTTCACACCCGCGTAAGCACGCTGAGCGGTGGAGAGCAGCAGATGGTCGCTCTCGCGAAAGCCCTCATCCTCGAACCGAAGGTCCTACTATTGGACGAGCCCTCGGCCGGCCTCGCCCCGCGGCTCGTCGCGATCATCTTCGAAAAAGTGAAGGAAATCAATGCCTCTGGCGTCGCCATTCTTCTCGTCGAGCAGAACGCGCGGAAGGCCCTCGCCATCGCGAACCGAGCGTATGTCCTAGAGCGCGGAACAAATAGATATGAGGGCCCGGGACAGGCCCTCCTTCACGATCCCGAAGTCGGCCGACTCTACCTCGGCGGCTAGTTCCTCCCTTCGACCGCAGCCGCTTGCAGCTGACCCGCAAAGGTTGCCGAGTGCACACTCGTCGACAGCGAGGATGCCACAATCGTGTTAACCAGGCTCTCCGGGTAGTAGGCGACCGTGTAGATCTTGTTCGTCGCGTTGACCCCCCAGATGGCATAGCCGCTTCCGGGGTCGCCGAACTGGTCCAAGTTTACCGATCCCGACGCGCCCTCGTAGTTGGTGGCTGATTTGCTGTCCAACGCCGCCTTCATCGCGGACCACTGGCCGCCCGTGAACGCTGTCCCCGACGGACCGGACACCGTCCGGATCGCGCCCTGGATTGAGGCCGGGGAGGCGTCTCCCGCATACTCCGAAGCCGCGGCGAGGAGATACACGGCGTCGTAGGCGTTCGCTGTGAAGAGCCCTGGGTCCGAACCGGAGTACGCAGCTTTGTAGCGGGAGAGGAACCCGTCGTAGTTGCTGCCGACAATCCCGAGGTAGGCGCCGGGCGCACTCCCCTGGGACGCCCGGATTGTCGCATTGCTGAGGCCCTGCGCGGGGAGCAAGTCGACGAACCCAGCCTGGTCCAGAACCCCCTCAGAAAAGATCCACGGGACGCCGGACCATGCAGCATTCGCGGCCCAGTCACGGAGGACCTTCAGTCCGTCGGTGGGGTACTCGGCCATGTAGATGGCGTCAGGCTTGTTCGGAGAAAATGCCTGGAACAGCGCGTTGAGCTGGGACGTGTACGTCGTCTGCGTCAAGGGGAAGACAAAGACCGAAGCATTTCCGCCGAGCGCCTTGAACTTGGTCGCGAAGACGTTCGCCAAGCCTCGCCCATACGAGTTATCGTTCCCAATCACTGCCATGTTGCGCAACGACCGGTTGTTGTACGCGTAACTCGCAGCCACGACTCCCTGGAGCGCGTCCGAGGGTGCGGTTCGGAAGAACCAGCCGCCGGTATACGTTAGGTTATCGAAGATGGGGCTGGTGCAGGACGCGGAAACCTCAACGACGCTGTTCGCCTTCGCGACAGCGAGAACGGCTTGGCAGAAGCTGGAGCCAACCGCACCGAGGATTGCACTGACATGGTTTGTGTTGATGAGCAACTGAGCCCTCGCCGTGGCTGTTGCTGGAACACCCTGATCGTCTTGGTGGACGATTTGGATCGGGTGCCCGAGCACGCCGCCCGCGGCGTTGATTTCGCTCACCGCCAGGTCCGCGCCGTTCTGGTTTTTCGGACCAAACACTTCAAGGCCGCTGGTCCCAGTAAGGCTCAGAACGGTCCCAATCACGAGGGTCGTTACCTTCGTGGGTGCTGGATTGAAGAATCCCGCAAGGACCGCCGCCACCAGGACGACGACCACGATCACGATCACCGCGATGACGGCCCACAATGTTCGACGACTTTTCGGTGCGGGCGTAGTCGACGCGCCGCTCGAGGAAGGCTGTTGCTCCTCCATCTATTTCCCCGGGACCGGATTCAGCATGGGCGGGATATACCTTTGCACGCTTACGGACATTCGTCGAACTTGCCAGCCGAGCGACGGTTTTCGGTTGACCCAATTGGAAGTGCCTCTGTGTGTAGCCTCTTAAATAGCCTGGACGGCCATCGGACCTCCCGGGTCTGATGTTCCCTGCCGTGCCGGTGGTCCCGTTCCAATTCGGGCCGCTCGATGCGTTCCTGGGCGCCCTCTGCATCGCGGCGGTCGCCTCCGCCGTCATCT
>JBGPGA010000101.1:0-8450 GCA_041483635.1 Thermoplasmata archaeon | reverse complement strand
GTGAATGGGACGGGACCGGGATGGACGACAACGGGCGGATCACACTGCGGCTCGAGAAAGAGAACCTCGAGCTGATCGACTCGTTCTTGAAAGAGAACAAGTCGTACGACAGCCGCTCCCAGCTCGTCCGCGATGCCGTCCAGTCGTTCATCCAGAGCCTTCGGGGCGAGGGCAACACGGTGTCGATCCACGTCCCGAGGTACTACCTGGACTTGATCGACCGCCTCGTGGCGGACGGGTACTTCCTGAGCCGGGAGCACGCGATCGTCCGCAGCATCGAGGAATGGTTCACGCGGGAGCGGGTGAAGGAGATCCAGAACCACCGCCAGGAGATCGACAAGACGACGGGCAGGGTGGTCTCCGTATCGACGGGCGACAAGGACGGTGTCATCCCGCCATGAGCTGCGGGGCGTGTCGGATGCCAGAAGGGAAGGCCTCAAACCAGGAAAAAGGGAATGGGATGGGATCAGTCATGAAGGGATGGGATGCACGCCTTCAGACGAGGAGTTCCCCTCTGGCTTCCCTCGATCGTCGATCGAGGGGCGTACGCGAGGCGGAGGCTAGGTGAATGATACCCCGAGACTATGTCGACGAAGTCATCAACGGACTGTTCGAGGACGCCGTCGACCCGAAAATCAGCGTCGTCGGCGTCGGTGGCGCCGGCGGGAACGTGGTGAGCGCGCTTTACGATCGCGACCTGAAGGGCGTCGAGACCGTGGCAGTCAACACGGATCCGGCCGGGCTGTCCAAAGTCGCGGCGGACTACAAGATCCTGTTGAGCCACGTCGAGGGTGAGGACCGGCTCCTCGCCGCGCGGACGTCCGCCGAGACTTCCGAGGGGAGCCTCAAGGAGACGCTTTCCTCGGACATCGTGTTCGTCGTCGCGGGCATGGGAGGCGCCGCAGGAACGGGCGCCGCACCCGTCGTGGCCCGGGCCGCTCGAGCGAACGGGGCCGTCACGATCGCGATCGGCATCCTGCCCTTCGACACGGAGGGCCGCTCGGACCTGGCCACGAAGGGGCTCGATGACCTCCGGGGCGAGGCGGACAGCCTGATCGTCGTCGACAACAACTCCCTGAACAAGTTCGCCGAGCACCTGTCCTTCAACGAGGCGCTCCAGGTCGTCAACTACATGGTCGCCGCCATCGTCGAGGGCGTCGTCGACCATCTCGAGAAGTCCTTCCTGTCCACGGTCGCCGAGGAGGTGGAGAACGTGGCAAAGGAGATCGAGGAGCAGAACAGCCACGCGGTCCACATGGAGGTCCAGCCTCCGGAGACCGTCCAGGCCGCCTGGGAGGTCGCTCCCGTGGCGTTCGACGACAACGGATTCATTGGGCTCCGCTGAGCCCCCTTTCCATCTTACGTAACTCCTCCCCCCAACACGCCCACCCGCGAGGGCATCGGGCGACCGGCGCCGCAAGGCGCCGGACGGCCCTCGCGACCCTTTCTTTCCGCCAACCGGGGAAGCGGGAAGCTTCTTGGGCCCCCGCACGGTTCCGCGGACCATGGTCGCCCATTCGCAGACGCTCCATCTCTCGACCCGGAAGGGGCCGCACGCAATCGACATCACCCGGGAGGTCACGCAGGCCGTGGCCGCGTCCAAGGTGCGGATCGGGATCGCGTGCATCTTCTCCCCGAGCAGCACGTCCGCGATCCTGACGAACGAGTTCGAGCCGGGGCTCATGCGCGAGGACATCCCTGCGGCCCTCGAGCGGCTGTTCCCGGAGGGACTCGACTACGGTCACGAGAAGCGCTGGGGGGATGGGAACGGGCACAGCCACGTGCGCGCGTCGTTCCTGGGTGCTAGCCTGACCGTTCCCGTCGTGGACGGCCGGATGGCCCTCGGCACGTGGCAGCAAGTCGTGTTCCTCGAACTCGACAACAAGCCGCGTGAGCGGGAGGTCCTCGTCCAGGTCGTCGGGGACGCGGGCAATCTTTAAGTCCACCGCAGGGCTGGCCAGCTCGGGGCCGGACCATCCCTCGCGATGTGCAGAACGAGACGGCGAACCATTCCTACCGCCTGAACAAGGTCGGTGTGACGGGAGTCGAGAAGCCCGTCGAGGTGCGCCGCAAGGGGCGGGACCTCACCCTGACCACGTCAATCGACGTGTTCGTGGATCTTCCGCCCGATCAGAAGGGGTCCCACCTCTCGCGGAACATGGAGGTCATCAACGAGCTCGTGGACCGTTCCGTCCGGGAGCCCGTCGGGAGCCTCGAGGAACTCACGGAGACGATCGCGCGCCAGCTGCTGAAGAAGCACGACTACGCGACGACGTCGGAGGTCTGGGCGCGGGCCCGGTATTTCCTGGAGCGGAAATCGCCCTGGGGCCGGACCTCGATGGAGCCGTACCTCCTGGTCGCACGGGCGAACGCTCGGCGTGGGTCCCCGGCCGTGGAGCGGTCGATCGGCGTCGAAGTCGTCGGGATGACGGCGTGCCCATGCGCGATGGAGATGGTACGAGATCGTCTCGTCAAGAAGCACCCGGAGATCAAGACGTGGCCGGAGGACATCCCCTTCGTGACGCACAACCAGAGGAACCGGACGACCGTGATCCTCCAGGAGCCGGACGGGTTCGAAATCGAAGCGGACGACCTGATCGACGTCGTCGAGGCCTCCATGTCCGCGCCGACGTACGGCCTCCTCAAACGTCCCGACGAGGGGCGGCTCGTCGAGCTCGCCCATGCGAATCCGCGGTTCGTGGAGGACGTCGTCCGGGAGGTCCTCGATCGCCTCCTGGAGAGATACCCGAAGTTGCCCGACGCGACCTGGGTCCGGGTCAAATCCGAAGCGGAGGAGTCGATCCACAAGCACAACGCCGCCGCGGAGCGCGCGGCGACCTTCGGCGAGCTCCGCGCACCGTAACGGACGGCCCGCGGTGGCGTCCGTGCCGAGGCGCGAAGCGAAGTCTCATCGCCTCAGAGGTGCATCCTGTTCTCATGGTCGTCGCCGCCTTGTGCCACGTCTGCAGCCGGCCTACCCTGACGAGCTGTGCGGCCTGCGGCCGGCCTGCGTGCGGGGAGCACACGGGCCCCGATGGCGTCTGCATCGCATGCCGCACGGGGCGGCGCCTGCGGCCCGGCGTCCGGGGCTGAGTCAGAGGACCCGCTTCGCGTCGTCCTTCCCGATGTCGAGGGCCTTCAGGGCGTACGCGAGCGCCTTCGCGCGGATCATGTCCCGCGTCTTGTCGTCGAGGAACTGTTGCATCGTCACGGGCGCCTTGCGTGCGTAGTTAATCGCGAACTCGGACCAGTAGAACGGCGCGTTGTCCTCGTCGAGGACCGCGGCCTTGTTGTAGTGCTCCTCGGCCTCGTTGAAGCGGCCCAGGTCCACGCAGAAGGACGCGAGGGCATCGTGGTACCCGGGGTTCTCGGAGTCCAGCTCGATGGCCTTCTTGTAGAGGCCGAGGATCTCCTCCGCCTCGACCTTCGGCACTCCGAGGGCCGATTCGGCCTTCCCGAAGAACGCGACGGAGTTCTTCGGATCCTCCTTGCATGCCTTGTCGAAGTGCTTGAAGGCCGCGTCGTAGTCGAGGGTGCTCAGGGCCTGCTCCCCAGCGGCGATTTCCTCTTCGGCGGAGGCCATCGGAATCGGACGCGGAACACAAGGGACCCCACATAAATGTTGCCTCCGGATTCTCAAAGGGGGTGGCCGGGTCAAACCGGCGGGATTGCCGTGGGTTTCGTTCGGAACACGCACCGAGCGTCACCCTTCGCGCGGCACTCCATCTCGAGCGCCTCGACGGGCGAACCGAAGAGGCTCGTGACGAACCCGGCGAGGAAGCCCTCGTAGTAGTGGCACACCGACTCCCGGCTCGGTGGATGCAGGCTCGCCAGGAGGCTCTGCTTCACCGTCCAAGTGACCTCACGCTTGGCCAGATTCCCGAACGTGATTTGGGAGAACCCGTGCCCTGCGGCGAGGGCGATGTCCTGCAACCTCAGAAGCCGCGCGATGGTCTCCGCCTCCGGCGTGCCCGGGGGCGATGCGAGACCGAGCCCCTCCACGGCGCGGCGCCCCGATCGGAACGCCACCCGATACAAGATTCCCTTGGCCGCCTTCCCCGAGATCGCCTCGAGCTCGGCCTGTATCTCGGCCTGGTACCGCGGGGACATGAGCCACGCCGGGAGGCCCCAGAGGGTCAGGTAGCCCGTGGCCGGGTCCACCACGAGCGGGGGAGCCTGCACGGGAGCCGGCGAATCGGGTTCATCCTGCGGCATCGAGCCAGGTCGCCTTCGGTTCCCGGGACCCAAGCACGCGGGATAAAGGCCTGCCGGTATGGGTATCCAGACAGCGACTAGACGAGCGCTTTGTGGTTCCGGAGCCAATCCAGGTCGCTCAGGTAGAGTTCGCGGATGTCCGAAATCCCTTCGAGAGCCATGATGACCCGCTCAAGACCGAGTCCCCACGCGAGGACGGGCGCCTCGATGCCGAGCGGCTTCGTGACCTCAGGACGGAAGATCCCGCTCCCTCCGAGTTCCATCCAGCGTCCATCCGGCAGCTGGAACTCCGGCTCCATGCTCGGTTCCGTGTATGGGAAATAGCCCGGACGGAACTTCGAGCCGAGGAAGCCGAGCCGATGGTAGAACTCCTCGAGCGTTCCGATGAGCTGGGCGAGGTTCGCGCCCTCTTCCATGACGACGCCCTCGACCTGATGGAACTCGGGCAGATGGTTCCAGTCAATCGCGTCCCGCCGGAAGTTGCGGCCGATGATGAAGGCCTTCTGCGGGGGCTTGGGATGCTCCGATAGCCACTGGATCGTGATCGCGGTCGTGTGGGACCGGAGGAGCGCGCGCTCCGCCTCACCCCGCTCCCAGGCGCACCGCCAGCCTTTGCTTCCCGTGCCACCGCCCGTCTCGTGCGCGTCCGCCACGCGGCGCACGATCGCGTCGTCCGGGAGCGGGACGGTCCGCGGCTTGGAGAGATAGAAGCTGTCCAGCTGGTCCCGGGCGGGGTGGTCCTGCGGCTGGAACAGGGCGTCGTAGTTCCAGAACGCGCTTTGGACGTAGTCCCCGTCGATCTCGGTGAATCCCATTTCGAGGAAGATGCGGCGGATCTTCTCCAGATACGCACCGAGCACGTGTCGCTTCCCGGGCCAGAGGGTCGGGGCGAAAGCCCGTGTGTCGTACCGGCGGAAGTCGACCCCTCGCCAACGGCCGTCCCGCAACAGGTCCGTCGTCACGAGCGTGGCCTCCGGCTTCAGATCGATTCCCGCCGCGAGGAGCTTCTCCCCCGCCGGTGTGAGGGCGATCTCCCGCCGGACGGCCTCCCGCTCCTTCACGAGATCCTGGCGGGACTTCAGGTCCTTGAGAACCTTCGGATCCGCGGCATCCTCCGAGATCTCCTCCTTCGCCATCCGTGCGAGGAGCTCCTCGTCGGGCGTGCGACCCTCCGAGGCCGCGCGGCCCGCGGGAGTCACCGCCAAGACGCTCCCGCCAGGTCCCTTCTCGACCTGGGCCCATCCCTTCCGCCGCAACCAGCCCAGGGCGATCGCGAGCTCCGCGTCGTTGAACTTGGCGGCGGCCTGGAGTTTCGGGATGGGTATCCGGCCACCCGCCTTCACGACCGCCTTCAGCGCGCGTCGCTCGGGGAGGGACTTCCGGGCCCGCTCGGGCCGCGTGAGCCGGTACGTCCTCACGACGCGTTCCTTCATCGTGACGAGGCCCTTGGCCTGGAGCCACGACGCCGCATTCATGACCTCGACGAGTTCCTTGAACGTCCCCTTCGAGCGGATCTCCTCGGGGGAGGCCCGCTTCAGCTCCTTCAGGGTGAGCAGGACCCGCTTCTCGAGGTAGCTCAGCTCCGCAGCCACGTCCCGGGGCATTGGTCCGGCGGATGGGCGCGCTCGGTATATGCTTTTGTGGCCGTCCGCCCTGGGACGCGCTGCGGGGGGAGCGCCCTGCAGAGTTTCACATAGGGGCGTAGGTGCTCGCCCCGGACCTAATGCCACTAGTAGACGGGAGGCCGTGAACACGACGATGACGGACGGCCGGACTGGGCATGCGGTCGGGTGGCTGCTCATCGCAGGCGAGGCGCTCATCGGGCTCGGCGTGTTCGTCATGGCGCTCCCTTGGCTCCAAACTGCGGTCGTAGGGATCCCGTTCGGAGGAGGCCGCTCGCGGCGTACGGTGTCGTTGCCGTGATCGCCTCCGTCGGCACCATCGGCATCCTCGTGCTGCGCCCTTCGATCCGCCGGGTCCTGCGGAGCCCGCTAAGCGCCGGCGAATCCGTCTCGCGACGTGCTCCGTGACCTTCAGAACGCGACCACGGAGTCCGCGGACGCGCCCCTTCTGGGACCGTCGCCCTGAGTGACGCGAACCGCGACGCGATGGTGCGGCACTCTCAAAGGTGAGAACTAGGGCACGGCTCTTATAAGCGAAATCGGGGCATCGAGACGGCTGGTGAACCAGGTCTCTCGCCGTCGGCTACGAGCGGAAGCCCGCCGGGGGTTCGGCCATGGGTGACCCGCGGTTCCCGACGAACTACGCGGTCCTCCTCGGCGGCCCGCCGGGTGTCGGCAAGTTCGAGTACATCATCGCCCAAACGCGCGAGGCGCTCCGGGCCGGCGAGCGGGTCGTCTTCGTGACCCTCGATCTCCATCCGTCGGAGGTCCGCGCGAGGGCAAAGGCCCTGAAGCTGGACCTGGATCCGTACGAGGGCAAGAGCTTCGCCTTCGTCGACTGCTACAGCGCGACCGCGTCGGAGCGGCCCGAGGTCCCCACCGGGAAGAAGACCTTCCTCGTCTCGAGCTTCAGCAACCTCGAAGGAATCGGCATGGCGATGAGCAAGGCGGCCCAGGAACTGGGAACGCCCGTCCGGATCTACTTCTACACGATCTCGACCCTCTTCCTCCACAACTCGACCCAGGCGATTGCCAAGTTCTTCCAGATCGTCACGAGCCGCGCGAAGATGAACATGGGCTTCATCATGTACGCGGTCCAGGAAGGCGTCCACGAGCCCATGACGATGAACCTCCTGCGGTCCCTCGTCGACGGCGTCGTGGAGATGCGGTTCACGGACACGATGGAGCATGAGGTCCGCGTGCACCACATGCGGGGGTTCCAGGTGGAGAGCGGTTGGCACCCCTTCATTCAGATGCCCGCGGTCGTGGGGGGCCTCTGATGGGCGAGCCCGAGCCGAGGCGGATGCGGACCGGGATCCAGGTCCTCGACGAACGCCTCCACGGCGGGTTCCCCCGCCCTTCCACGCTGCTGCTGTTCAGCGACAAGCCCACGGAGAAGCGGCTCTTCGCGGAGAACTTCGCGGTGGAAGGAGCCAAGACCAACGAGACGACCCTGTATGTGGACTTCTTCCGGGCCCCGTCTCTCGCGCGGGCCGAGCTCGGACGCTTCGGCAATTTCTCCCGAGACCGCCTCGTCATCGTTGATGCCATCTCGTGCCAACTCCTCGTGACCAGCACGGAGAAGTACAGCATCAAAGACATCGACAGCCTGACCGGCATCACGGATGTCATCGTGGACTCGATCGAGGCGGAACGACCCGATCGCATCGTCATCGACTCGATGGAGTTCCTCTCGGACCGCTTCCCCAAGGAGGCCGTCCTCTCAGAATGGCGGCGGATCATCGCGGCCGCCAAGGCCGTCGGGAGCGTGACCTGCTTCCTCTTCATCAACTGGACCTACCACGAACGGGACCTCGGCACGATCCGCGCGATGTCGGACTTCATCGTCGAGTTCCAGTCTTCGATGCGCGGGGGGATCCTCCGCAACTCGATGCGGATCTCCCAGATGGCGGAAGGCGGGGTCCGCACGAACTGGATCCCGTACACGTTCAAGGATCTCGTCGGCGTGACCGTCTACTTCCCACGGATCATGGTCACAGGACCGTTCAATGCAGGGAAATCGACCGTCGTCAAGGCCCTGTGCGAGAAGTCGATCAGCATCGATCGCATGGGGACGACCGTCGCCTTCGACTACGGCAGCGTGAACATCACGGGCATCGAGGCCGAGGTCTTCGGAACGCCGGGCCAGGAACGCTTCGAGTTCATCTTTCGCATCTTCGCTCGCGAGGTCAGCGGCGTCCTCCTCGTCGTCGACGCAACCCGCCCGGAAGACTTCGAACGTGCGACGCACATGCTCGAGCTCATCGGGCCCCGAATCCCGTACGTGGTGCTGGCGAATAAGTCGGACCTCCCGGGCGCCTTGAAGCCCGAAGCGATTGCACGCAAGATGGACATCCCGGACGAGACAGCGATCGTGGCCACGGTGGCGACGGAGAACCAGGGCGTGCGGGATGCCCTCCTGATCCTGGCCGAGATGATCATCGGGGTGAGGTGAGATGGCCGACGGATTCCACAACCGGATCATCGCGGTCCTCCAGGAGCTCCGTCGGATCCCAGACGTCATCGCGGTCGCCCTCGCGCGCCGCGACGGCCTGCTCATCGCGCATCTCCTCCCGAAGAACATGGACCCGAAGCGGATCGCCGCGATGGCCG
>JBGPGA010000100.1:0-8492 GCA_041483635.1 Thermoplasmata archaeon | reverse complement strand
TCCCAACATCGCGAACGCCATGGGGTCCGCCTACCTCCTCGTCGTGGTCTTCCTTGTTGTCCTCTTGGTCACGTTCGCCTTCTATTCCCTGGAGTGGTCCAAGCACCTCCCGCCGCTCATCCTCCTCATCATCAGCCTCCTCATCGTCGTATTTGGCCTGGTCGCGCTCTTCGATGGCGTGCTGACGGTCCCGTCGGCCGCGGCCACGGACATCCCGAACCCCGCGATCACGGGGTACTGGGGCTCGTCGGGGAGCGCATCCTGGGGGGCGGCTCTCGGATGGTGGCTTCTCCTGGTCGGCGTCATCCTCGGCATCCTCGGCGGCGTCTGGCCCTTCCTGAGGAGCATGCGCCAGCCCATGGTCCGGGCGCCGCCGCCCCGCGAGTGGCAGGTCGAGCGCTGACACCGATCCCGTTGGCCCTTGACACAAGCCTCAAATAGGTCGCGTCAGATGTATGTCAGACAAAGGGATGGGATCCCGACGCGGCGGGGCCGCGGAGGGCCCTCACCCATGCAGGTGATGGGATGAAGAAGTTCGCGACCGAGCTCCGGGGGAAGACCGTGATGACGAACGACGGCCAGATCCTCGGCACGATCGACAATTTCATCGTGAACACGAAGAACGGAAAGCTGTCCGACGTGCTCGTGATGCCGGCGGAGAACGTGGGGGGCAAGGAATTCAAGACGGATCCCGAGGGGCGCTTCATCCTTCCCTTCAAAGGGATGCGGTCCGTCAAAGACGTCGTCGTGATGACGCTCTAGGCGCCTTCCTTCCGCCTCCCGCCGGTCAGCACCGCGAGAGCCCGCTTCATCGCCTCCGGATCCTCGAGCAGGGCTGCGAGGACCGCCTCGATCAACGACTCGGTCGACCAGATCTCAATAATGAGGTCGGGGTCCCGGTGAAGGGACCACTCGACCTTGGGCGGATTCACACCCTCACTTCGTGACATCCTTCAGCTTGCCGGCCAGCTCCGTGAGGTCCATGCCCGTCAGGGCCTTGACGAGGGCGGGCGCGGTCGCGGCGATGTCCACGACGCTGCTGACGAGCTGGGATGGACCGCGCTCACCCATGATGATGAGCTTCTGGGTCGACTCCAGGGACCTCGCGGCGTTCGCGACGATCTCCGGAAGCTTCTCTACGATGAGCTGCGTGATGGCCGCCTTCCCGTACTTCTCCCAAGCTTCGGCCTTCGCCTGCATGGCCACAGCCTCGGCGAGCCCGGTGGCCTTGATCGCGTAGGCCTGCGCCTCACCCTTGAGCCGGATGATGTCCGCCTCTGCAGTTCCCTCCTGGCGGATGCGCTCGGCCTCACCCGCCGCGGTCCGCGCGAGTCGCTCGCGCTCGCCCTCCGCGACGAGGATCGCGCGCTCCTTCTCGCCCTCCGCGGTGATGATCAGCTTCCGCTTCTCGCCGTCCGCGTTGGCCGCGACGGCGTCTGCGGCGGCCCGGGCCGGCACGACCTGGGCGGCGATCTGCTCCTGCTCGCGGCGCCGGACCTCCTGCTCCTGGACGAGGACCTCCTGCTCCTTCGCGCGGATGTCGATCTTCCGCTGCTCGACGATGAGCTCCTGGTCTCGCTTCGCGGTCTGGAGCTGGAAGGCGATCTCCTTGTTCGCCCGCTCGAACTCGACCGTGGCCTCGGACTGCTGCTTGATCACATCCCGGTCCCGATGGTACTGGGCTACGTTGGCCTCGGCCTGGGCGTTGGCCTTCTCGGCTTCCTGGGCCGCGGTGGCCTCGGCGACGGTCGCCTCGCGGTTCGCGTTCGCCTTGCCGACCCGCGCGTCCCGCTTGACCTCTTCGGTCCTCTTGACCCCGAGGGCGGTCAGATAGCCCTGGGCGTCCTCGATCTCTTTGATCACGAAGGACCGGATCTCGATGCCCATGTTCCGGAGGTCGTTCCCCGCCATCCCGAGGATCTTGGACGCGATCGCGTCCCGGTCCGAGTTGACCTCCTCGACGGTCAGGGTGGCGCACACGCCACGGACGTGGCCTTCGAGGGTCTTCAGGGCGATTTCGTCGACCTGCTGCTCCGTCTTCCCGAGCAGGTTCTCCGCCGCGGTGTTCAGCGTCGCCTCGTCCGAGGAGATCTTGACCTGGGCGACGGCTTTGATGTTGATCCGCGCCCCGGACCGCTTGACATCCGTCACGATCTCCGCGACGACGAGGTCGAGGGTGCGCACGTCGAGGCGCAGCCACTCGACCGATTCGACGATCGGCACGATCAGTTTGGCGCCTCCCGAGAGCACCTGATACCCCCGTCCACCCTGCCCCTTCTGCTTCTTCCCATAGACGACCATCGCCATGTTCGGAGGGACCTTCTTGTACCGGCTCGCGTACAGGAGGATGGCCGCAAACACAACGCCCACGATGCCCAGGATCACCGGGCCCAGAATCTCTTCACCCGCCACAACAATCACCTCGCTTGTCTCACACCTTGTGTACCTTCACCGAGTTCCCGACGACGCTGTCCACGACCACGTGCTCGTCCGTGGTGATGTCCTGGTCCGAGATGGCCTGCAGGAGCGTCCGCCCGCGGGCCTCCGTGACCACGACGACCTGGCCCGGCTGGCCGGGTCGGATCGGGACGAGGACTTGGCCCTTGTAGCCCACGAGGGCCGCGAGGTCCACCTTCGTCTCTGCCTGCGTCTTGACGAACACGTTGAGCATAAGCACGTACATCCCCGCGCCCACGAGGCCCGCGCACGCGGCGGCCAGGATTGGCGTGAGGACCGGACCGTACTGAAGGATCTCGAAGATCGTCCCGAACCCGCCGAAGGCGGCGCCGAACGAGGTGAGGATGGGCAGACTGAGGGGGCTCAGGCCACCGTCCAGATCGCCCACGCCGACGTCGTGGTCGAAGTCGACCCCCCCGATGTCACCCAGGACCATGACCAGGAACAGCAGCACGATGAAGGCGATCATGATCCAGGTGTACGGGCTCAAGCCAAGGAACCAAGCCATGCTCTCAACGCTCCTCGGAGCGCCGCCACTCTCGCGTGGCGGACTCCGTCTTCTTCTTGGGCAGCTTCACGACCTCTGCAACGCCCTTCGCCTGCGCGCCGCAGTTCCAGCAGAACGTGTCGCCACTGTGGAGCTGGACGCCGCAGTACGCGCAGTAGATGACGCCCGGCTTCGCCGGCGGCACCGGCTTCTTGGGCGCAGACATAGGAGGTCCTGGAACGGGCGGCCTCGAGGTCGGGGGCCGCTTCGTAGGGGGCGGGGTCGAGGGGGGCTCCGGCGGGGGCGGGGTCGGCGGTCCGTCGAACACGGCCCCGCACTCGTTGCAGCTCGTCGCATCGGGCGTGACCAGGGCGCCGCAAATCGGGCAGCCGTAGCCGCGGAACACGACGCCCCGCTGACCGAAACCCAGGTCGCGGTTCGGCTGGAACTCGAGTTCCCGCGAAGGCAGGAAGTCCAGGGGTCGGCCCGTGTCGAACTCCAGGGATCGTCCGGGCTCGAACTCGAGCTTCCGGTTCGGGTCGAAGTTTAGGTACCCCGCCATGTCCCTCCACTCCCGTGGACACTAGGGGAGTCTTGGAATGATATAGGTTTGGTAGGAACTCCCTTTATTCCCTCGTTTAGGCCAGGACCCGCCGCTCCTCCTTCACGACGTTGAGCACGACCTGGGTGTACGTGTTCTCGACGTATTCCATGGACCCCAGTCGTTTGATGAATCCGTCGAGTTCCCGCGTGCTTTTCAATCGGACGACGAGGATCGAATCCCACTCGCCGGTAACGTCGAAGACGTGCGTCACGTGATCGTCCTTCGCGATCCGCCGCTGGACCTCGAGGAGCTTCCCCTTGTGGATCTTGACGCCCACGACGGCGAGCACGTCGAATCCGATTTTCGATTCGTCGATGAGCGGTGCGTAGCCCGTGATGACGCCTTCCGACTCGAGCTTGCGGATGCGGTTGGACACGGTGCTGATGCTCGCGCCGACCTCCTTCGCGATGTCGCGGTACGACTTCCGTGCGTCCTGGTTGAGGAGGGCCACGATGCGCAAGTCGAGATCGTCGAGTTTCACCATGGGGGTCATGGGCTTCACCCGGAGAACGTGGACCCGGGCATGACGATTCCGGTCCCGTTCGAATGGTGGAATTGGGAGCTATTGCCGCGGTCTGGATACGACATTGTCTCACGAATCCGTCGATAGGCGTTCAAATGTCCGACAATATAACATATCCATTTAAGTATGTATCACTTGCTTCGATGGGACTGGCAGGACGGAGCTTTTCGCCCGGCCTAAACCCCTCACGGGGTCCCGAGGGAGGAAGCGGATGGCGGCAAGGAAGACCACCAGTGTAGACACCGTGCTGAAACGGCTGCGGGCAGAGAAGATTCGATGGGTCGATCTCCAGTTCGTCGATGTGCTCGGCGGGCTTCAGCATATCACGATCCCATCGACTTCGATCGGAGCGGATGACTTCAAGCGGGGCATCGGGAAGCTCGACGGCTCCTCGATCAAGGGATTCAAGGAGATCCACGAGTCGGACATGGTCATGAAACCCGACCCGGCGACCTTTGCGATCCTGCCCTGGTACCAGGGCGAGCACCGGACCGCTCGGATGATCGTTGACGTCTATGAGGGCGGCACGTACGAGCGCTTCACCCGCGACTCGCGCTTCATCGCCCAGAAGGCCGTCCAGTACGCGAAGGATTCGGGCTACGACACGACGTACTGGGGTCCTGAGATCGAGTTCTTCGTCTTCGACGGGATTCGAATCACGCCGACCCCGGACCACGCGCGGAACCCCTGGTCCGGCGCGGGCTACGAGATCCTGAGCCGCGAGGCCCCGTGGCACGAGAACAGCGGGAAGGACTTCCCCATCCGCTTCAAGGAAGGCTACTACCCCGCGCCGCCGCTCGACAGCCTCGTCGACTTCCGGAACGAGGCCTGCCGCGTCCTGATCGAGGACTTCGGCATGACGCTCGACGCCCACCATCACGAGGTGGCCACGGCGGGCCAGTGCGAGATCGACATGCGGTACACCGAGCTCGTGCCCCAGGCGGACAACTGCGTCACGTACCGCTACGTGATGAAGATGGTCGCCCACCAGATGGGGATGTTGGCCACGTTCATGCCCAAGCCGATCTTCGGTGACAACGCGAGCGGGATGCACATCCACCAGAGCGTCTGGACGAAGGGCAAGAACATGATGTACGACCCGGACGACGAGTACGCGGAGATCAGCCAGACGTGCCGCTACTACATCGGCGGCCTCATGGACCATGCGGCTTCGCTCTGCGCCTTCACGAACCCGACCACGAACTCATACCGCCGGCTCGTGCCGGGCTACGAGGCGCCCGTGTTCATCGCCTGGTCCAAGCGGAACCGGAGCGCGAACATCCGGATCCCGATGTACTACAGCGGGATCGAGGCGGCGAAGCGTCTCGAGTACCGGACTCCGGACCCGTCGTGCAACCCCTATCTGGCGTTCGCGGCGTGCCTGTCCGCCGGACTGGACGGCATCAAGCGCAAGCTCGATCCCGGCAACCCGGTGGACGAGGACCTCTACCATCTGACCGCGTCGAAGCGGAAGTCGCTCGGCGTGCGCGAACTCCCCGGTTCCCTCAAGGAGTCCGTGGAACACCTCCAGACGGACTACATGTTCCTCAAGACGGTGTTCACCCAGGACTTCCTGGAGAAATACGAGGAGCTGAAGCTCGACGAGCACCTCCAGACGTCCTTGCGGCCCTCGCCCTACGAGTTCTACCGGTACATGGACGCGTGAGCCTCTCACCGAACCCATCCCGGGGATCCACCCCCGGGTCTCTTCCCGGCCCGCAGGCCGGATTCCGGCCCCGGCTCGGGCGCGCGAAAGGGGTTTGAGGTCCGCTCGCGATGACCCGATCACGCGCTATCCCTCGATCCGGGTCGCCATCGTCGCCAGCCTGGCCTACCTTGCACTCTGGATCGCATCGTCCCTCGTCCGGGTCCTCGCCGAGATGTCCGGGTCGACCGGCCTTGCCGCGGCGCTCTCCGGAACGGCCTGGGCTCTGTACCTGCCGGCCTTGGGCTTCATCGGGCTCATGGTCATGGGGATGGCCCAGCAGTTCATCCCGCTGTACTCGGGACGGGAACTCTGGAGCGGCCGGGGCGCGCTCCTCCAGATCTCCGTGGCGGTCGCCGGGGTCGCCTTGCTCCTGATCGATCCGGTTCTCGAACGGTTGGGTCTCGCGCTTTGGCTGCTGGGCACGCTCTTGTTCCTCCTATGGATCCTGATGACGCTCCGCTCGCCGAAGCTGCCCGTGCGGCCCGTGGGCAAACACTCCGAATTCCACCGCATGGACGTCCTGGGGATCCCGATGACGAGCGCCGCGGTGCTCTACCTGATCGCAGCCTCCGTGGGCTTTGTTCTTGCCTCGCCCTCCGATGCGCCCCTCATCCCCTTCGCGGCCGAGCACTGGTTTTCGTTCCTCCACCTGTACACCCTCGGTTTCATCGTCCTGATGGTCTTCGGCGTCGGCTTCCATCTGTTCCCGCGGTTCACGGACACGGTCCCGGACCTCCGTCTCGCGAAGGTCATCACCGCGATGGCCTTGCCCGGCCCGGCGATGGTCGCCCTGACGATGCCCTTCCTCGACACGCCCTCCATCGAGTCCGTCTTCGCCATCTTCGCGGTATTCGAGGCCTCCGCAGCGGTTCTGTTCGCCTTCTTGGTCCTGGGCCTCTGGCGCCGCAGCCCGCAGCGACGACCCGCGTCTGCCTTCAACGCGACGGCGGGCCTCTGGCTCATCCTCGGGGTCACGTTCGCGAGCCTGTTCGGAATCGTACCCGGTTTGACACTCCGGTGGGCCCCCGCCCACGGATGGATCAACCTCCTGGGGTTCGCGGGATTCGAGATCTTCGGCGTGACCCATGAGGTCCTCCCGCCCTTCACCTCGATGGGCCTCAAGATCTCCCGCAATGTGACCCGATGCGATTTCGCGCTCGCGAACGCGGGACTCGCCGGGGTCGTCCTCTCTTATGCCGTGAGCCTGTTCGGCTTCCCCGCGGCGGGGGACTTCATCGCGGTCGTCGGATTCTCGATCCTCCTCGCGATGGTCGGGCTGTACGCATGGGGCACGGGCTACGCTCTATTCGGAATCGTGCACGCCCGCGCGGCCAAGTAAGGAGCCCGGTCAGAACCTTTATGGACTCGCCCCCCATCGTGCGCCCGTTCGGGGTGGGCTCCGATGGCTGACGATGATCCGAAGACGGAAGTCTTGGAGACGGCGAAGCGGGAGAAGGTCCAGTTCGTCCAGATCATGTTCATGGACCTCGTCGGGTTCGTGAAGACGGTCACGATCCCGATCTCGAAGCTCGAACGCTCCTTCAACGAGGGCGTCGTGTTCGACGGCTCCTCCGTCGTGGGCTACGCGACGATCGAGGAGAGCGACATGCGAGCCCATCCGGTCGCCGAGACGTTCCGGGTGTTCCCGTGGACGAACGGGGACTTGAAGACGGCCGGCATCGTGTGCAACATCTACGATTCGAAGGGGAACCGGTTCGCGGGCGACCCGCGGTATGTCCTCGAGCGGGTCATCAAGCGCGCGCGGGAGCTCGGCTACGTGCCCCACACGGGCCCCGAGTATGAGTTCTTCCTGTTCAAAATAGGCCCGGACGGCCGGCCCACGAACGTGCCGAGCGACAACGGCCGCTACTTCGAGCACCTGCCCGTCGACGCGGGGGAGCGGGTCCGGAAGCAGTCCGCGTTCTACGGGAACGCGATGGGCTTCGACGTCGAGGCGACCCACCATGAGGTCGCGCCGGGCCAGCACGAGCTCGACCTCCGATACGCGGACGCGATGGCATCCGCGGACCGCGTGCTCTTCTTGAAACACCTCATCCGGACCGTGGCCTTGGAAAACGGCCTCTACGCGACGTTCATGCCCAAGCCGATCTTCGGCGTGAACGGCACGGGGATGCACGTCCACCAGAGCCTGATCACCCCGGACGGCGAGAACGCGTTCTTCGATCCCACCGCGAAATGGGAGATGTCGGATCTCATGCTGCACTATCTTGCGGGGATCCTCGCCCACGCGCGCGAGAACTGCGCCGTCCTGGCGTCCTGGGTGAACAGCTACAAGCGGCTCGTCCCCGGCTACGAGGCGCCCGTCTACATCTCCTGGGCCAACCGGAACCGCTCCGCGATGGTCCGCATCCCGCAGGGTCGCGGCATGCGCACGCGGATGGAGGTGCGCAATCCCGATTGCGCCGGGAACCCGTACCTGCAGTATGCGGTCATGATCGCCGCGGGCCTCGCCGGTGTCCAGAAGAAGCTCGATCCGCCGGAGCCGGTCGAGACGGACATCTACGCCCTCACGGCCACGGAGCGGCGGAAGCTCGGGATTGGCTCCCTCCCCGGGAGCCTCGACGAGGCGCTGGACGAGTTCGAGAAGTCGGAGCTGATGCGGGAGATCCTCGGCTCCCACGTCTTCCCTCACTGGTTGTACGTGAAGCGGAAGGAGTGGGACGAGTACCGCGTCCATGTGACCGACTACGAG
>JBGPGA010000099.1:0-8583 GCA_041483635.1 Thermoplasmata archaeon | reverse complement strand
GTGAGACCATATCTCCCGAGGGCACCCACGGCGATGAACAACCAGAGGGCCGCAGAGACCACCGGCAGGACGTGGCCGGCGTCGGGGGCGAACACGGTGTTTCCCTCCAAAGCGTTTGAAGTCGGGCTGCGCGGAGCACGCGCGCGTGGGCACTTGAACGTGACGGTTTCGGGCCACGGGCTTCGGCGCATTGTCGCGGTCCCGGGTCCTTCCCCTACTGCGGGCCACCCGGGGCGATCTAGTTCGATTCGCGGGCGGCCCAAAACGTTCAAACCGCGCGGGCGCGGTGCATCGCCTTCCATGCTGGCCGGCCCAGTCGAGGGTTGGAGGACCCGCCATGCGGATTGAGGGCTGTGAGTTCCCGGACGATCTCCTGTACGACGCGGATGGTCTCATCTGGATCCGCCGCGAGGCCTCGGGCGAGGTCGTGCTCGGGATCACGAGCATCCACGCAGCCGTGGCGGGGCGCCTGACCAAGGTCGTTGCGCGAACGACCGGCATCGAGTACGAGCGCGGTAAGGGCGTCGGAACGGTGGAGAGCGCGCGCTACTTCGGGCCGATCCGCACGCCGGTCCGGGGCGTCCTGCTGACCGTGAACGCCGCCGTCCAGGAGACGCCGAAGCTCCTTTCGGAGAAGCCGTACGCGGAAGGATGGTTCGCGCGGATCCGGCCGTCCGCCTGGGACGAGGACCGCACAGGACTGAAGCCTGCAGCGGAGGCGAGGGATTTCCTGGCAGCTCAGATGGCCGCCTTGCATGTGCACTGCTTCGCTGCCTTCCCCGACTACGAGCTCTTCGAGATCGGCACGGAGTGTTCCGCGGTCCTCGTGAAGCTCGACGAGACGCTGAGCCGCGCGGCGGACGGTGAAGTCGTGCACCTCGTGTCGGACGACTGGACCGCACCCGCCGAGATGGTGAACTGGTCCCAGCGGACGGGCCACCCCGTGATCGAGGAGCGGAAGGAAGGGAACCTGTACCACTTCCTCGTGCGGAAGACCACGTGGGATTGATGCCATCGGCCCGCGGCCCGTGCCCCAATGCTCGGTTTTTGGAGCGGACCCCTACGGAATCAGGACGGCCCGGCCGACGATCTGATCCGCATCGAGATCATGGAGCACGTTTTCGGCCTCCTCGAGCGTCGCACGCCGCGTCACGACGGGCGTGAGCTTGCCGTTCTCGGCGAGCGCGAGGGCCCGTGCGAGGTCCGCCATCGTCGAGGAGTAAGAGCCCAGGTACGCGCGGCCTCCCTCCATGATGTCCGCGGCCGTCAGGGAGATGGATTCGGTCCCGGAGGCCACGACAACGAATCGCCCGCCCACACCTAGGATGCCGCGACCGAGCTCCATTGTGGCCTTCGTCGAGACGAAATCGACGACCACGTCGGCATTGTGGATCTGCTTTGCCTCCTCAGGTGTGGCGGCGGAGTCGGCCCCTGCCTCGATGGCGGCTTTCTGGGCCTCCGGTTTCACGTCCACCGCGACCACGCGAGCGCCTTGGGCCTTGGCGACTTGCACCGCGGACAGGCCGACGCCTCCCGCGCCAATGACGACGATGAGATCGTCCTCGGTCGTATCCCCCACGGCGACCACTGCGTGGTAGGCCGTCGTCCCGCTGCAGCCCAGAGGGGCGGCCAGCTCCGGATCGTGGTCATGTGGCAGCGGGAGCACCGTGTTCTGCTTCACCGCCACGTATTCCGCGTACCCTCCCTGCACGTCGAAGCCGAGGCTGTGGCCCTCCTGGCAGAGGTTCGTCCGTTTCTTGCGGCAGTGTCGGCACGCGCCGCACGGTTGCTCGTAATGGACCGCGACGAGGTCGCCCACGTTGATCATGTACACGTCGGACCCGACCTTCGTGACCTTGCCCGCGATCTCGTGACCCGGCACCACGGGTGCTCGCTGTCCCGCCTTGACGGCCTCGAGGGTGTGGAGGTCCGTGCGGCACACGCCCGCGGCAAGGACCTGGACGAGCACGTCCTCGTCTCCGATCGTCGGCGTGGGCAGGTTCACGGGTCGGATCGTGCCATCGGATTCAAAGCGCATCGCGCGCATGGATGGCGGTAGGCTGGGACCCGACTTACCCTTTCCCCTCCCTCGGTATCACTCAGGGGAAGACGTAGATGCCCATGTTGTAGAACGCCCGGAATCCGAGCCGACGGTACACGGGCGTCCCCATCTTCGTGGCCTGGAGGGCTCCGACGCGATAGCCCATTTCCCGCGCACCTTGTAGCGCCGCGAGGGCGACGGCCCGGCCGATCCCGCGGTCTCTCGCCTCCGGCAGGGTGCCGACGAAGTAGAGGCCCGCGACTCCTGCCGCCAGGAACAGCTCGGACGTCGCGACGGGTCGACCGTCGAGGCGTGCGAGATAATGCCGCGTGAGCGCCTTCTGGTCCTGCGGCATCCCCTCCTCGATCTCGACGAGCCGCGGGACGAACGCCTCGGAAATCTCGAAGGTGTGTGCGGCGATTCGAACGCAGGCTTCGAGGTCCCCACGGCTGGTCGCACGGGCGGTTGCAAGCCCCCGAGGCGGCTTCTCCTCCGGCAGCTCTCGCAGGTCCATCGCCATGCCCGGCACCTCGAGCGTCTGCTCGAACCCTCTCGCCATCAGTCGGCGACCCAGGTCGGCCGGATGCGTATGCGACCCCGTGGTCCACTCGAGCGGTAGCTGGCGCCGCCTGAACTCCGCGACCATGTCGTCGATTCGCGCATCGACCCGGTCCGGCGCGAGGTCCGCCGCCATCACGCCGTTGAACAAGGGATCCGGGATCCCCGTGACGAACCACGCGAGGTCCGCCTCCTCGTGCAGCTCGCACCCCGGTCCGCGGCCGTAGTGCTGGAAGAAGTCGATGCAGTTCCGGTCGATCGCATCGATGAGCGCGTCCGTCGAGAGGTCCGTCAGCACATCCGTCAGGATTCCACCTGCGAGGTGCGCACGGGAACCCGTCGGGTCACATGAACCCTTAGGCGGCAGGGTGTCCCACGGTTCCCCGAGTTCCATTCTGTCCTTACGTCATCCTCAAATCTGGTCGTCCGGATGTCCGCGGTGGCATCGCCGGGAGCCAGGGTCGATGGGACGTCATACGAGGCGATCCCCCGGCGGCTAGGAGTGAGAAACCATGTCGGCGTTCTCGGAGCGGTTCCGGATCCGCAAGCCGTCGGACCTGCTGTCGGAGAAGGAGCGCAGGGCGATTCACGACGGGGCCCTCGAGGTGATGGAGAAGACGGGCGTACGGATCCACAGCCAGGCCGCGCGGAAGGATCTGAAGGCGGCCGGGGCCCTCGTGAAGGAGGGCAGCCCGGACGTCCACTTCCCTCGAGACGTCGTGATGGACCTCGTGCGCCTCGCGCCGAAGGAGCTCACCCTCGCCGGCCGGACGAAGGAGTTCGACCTCCCCATGACGGGGGATCACTTCTACACGACGATGGACGGCTGCGGCGTGCACGTCTGGGAGGCGGAGACGAACAGCCGCCGGGAGTCCGTCCTCGAGGACATCCGGAAGACCGCGGTCATCGGCGACTGGCTCCCGTACCTGAGCATCTACGAGCCCATGGTGGTGGCCCACGACGTGCCCGAGAAGGTCCACGTGGCCACCGGGGTCAAGGTCGCGATGGAGAACACCCAGAAGCACATCCTCTCCGAGTCCACGACGAACGAGGCCGAGGCGCGTGCGCAGGTCGCGATGGCGGCCGAGGTCATGGGCTCCGCGGAGGAGCTCCGGAAGCGGCACTACCTCTCCGCGATGCTCTGCACCCTCGCGCCCCTGTCGATCGACGGCGCCGCCTCCGACGCGGCCCTCGTCTGGGCGGAGAACCATGTGCCCGTGCACATCACGGGGATGGCCCAGGCCGGGGTCAGCGGCCCCGCCTCCCTGGCGGGAGACCTCGTCGTGAACCATGCTGAGACCCTTGCGGCGGTCTGCATGCTCGAGGCGCACGAACCCGGGGCGCCCGCGATCTACGGCTCCGTGCTGAGCGGGATGGACCCGAAGACGGGGGCGTACATGGGCTCGTCCCCGGAGAGCGACCTCCTCGCGATCGGCTCGATCGAGATGGCGAAGTTCCTCCACCTCCCCGACTCGGTCGGCGGGTTCGGATCGACCGCGAAGATCCCCGGGGTGCAGGCGTCCCTGGAGCACGCGATGGCGGCGATGGTCTGCGCCCAGTACGGCGGAGAGGTCGTGAACGGGCTCGGCGAGCCCGCCGGGTCGACCCTGCTCTCGTACGAGCAGATTCTCCTGGACCACGAGATCACGGCAATGGTGATCAAGATCTACCAGGGGTTTGACGTGAACGCGGACGAGCTCGCGGTGGACCTGATTGAGAAGGTCGGGATCGGGGGGAGCTACCTCGCCCAGCGGCACACGCTCGACCGGATGCGGGGCATCTTCGTCCCGATGCTCTGGGACACGAGCCCGTACGACAGCTGGGTCGCGAAGGGCAAGAAAGACCCGATGGCCGTGGCCGGCGAGAAGACGGAGTGGATCCTGAAGAACCACGTGCCGGAGCCGCTCCCGAAGGCCACCGCGGCGCGGCTGAACCAGATCGTGCGCGACCTCGCGAAGAAGTGAAGCTGCCTCTCGCGGCGAAGACGGCTGGGTCGTCGATCAACGCGACTTGGGCGACGGGCGGAGCTGCTCGATGATCCGGTCCGCGAGTTGCATCGCGGTCGCGTAGTCTCCTGCTTCGAAAGCGGCCCTCGCGAACTTCAGGGTCTTGCGGAGCTCCTTCACGTCCACCCCTCGGTCGCGGGCCTGCTTCGCCATCTCGAGCGCCTGCGTCATGCGGTCGAGGGTCGCACTGCGACTCGGCGAACCCGCTGTTGCCGGTCGTGGTGCGGAGGGAGCCGCGGGCTGGAGCGTCCTTGCCAGGAAGGCCGGGTCCACGTTGCCGCCCGAGACGATCACCGCGACGGGTGGTTCCAGCTCGTGGCGGTGGCCGATCCACGCGGCGAAGGCCGCGGCTCCCGCGGGCTCTGCGACGATCTTGGCCTCGAGGGCAAGGCGCCGCATCGCCTCCTCGATCTCCGCATCGGAGACGACCAGGCATCCATCGAGGTTCCGAAGCAGGAGCTCCGCCATGGCGGGCAGGATGATTCCGATGCGGATGCCGTCGGCAATCGTCTGCGGGTCTTCGACTCGGAAGGCGGTCTTCGTCTGGAAGACGGTGGGCAGGGTTGCCGCTCCCGCAGCCTGGACCCCGAAGACCTTCACCCCCGGGATGCGCGCCTTCACGGCGATCGCGATGCCGGACGAGAGGCCGCCGCCCCCGACGGGCACGAGGACGGTGCGGACGCCTGGCAGGTCCTCCGCGAGCTCCCATCCGATCGTCCCCTGGCCCGCGATGATCTGGGGATGCGCGAAGGGATGGATGAACGTCTGAGGCCACGACCGCCAAAGCTCGTCCGTGTGGGTGCGGACGAGTTCCCCGCGGGGCATCTCCTTCAGCTCCGCCCCCTGGGCGCGGATGGCCTCGACCTTGGGTCCCGCCGCACCCTGGGGGATGTGGACGACGCACGGGAGGCCGAGGCGCCTCGCGGACCACGCGACCGCCAGGCCGTGGTTTCCCGAGCTGATCGTCGCGACGCCCCGGCGGCGCTCTTCGGCGGAGAGCCGGGACATCCGGTTCCACGCGCCGCGGATCTTGAAGGCGCCAAGGCGCTGGAGGTTCTCCAGCTTCAGGAAGACTTCGTCCGTCTCCAGACCGGGGAACGCGCGGGTCGGCGTCCGGAGCGCGACCTCATGGACGACACCGAGCGCAGCCTCGACATCGGCCAGGTCCACGCGGAGCGGCTCCACGGGGGATTGAACGTCGTGGCGGCGGAAGAAGTTACCTTCTGCGCCCCATGCGACCCCCTTTCCGTGCCCTTGGGGGGGTCCGGATGCCCCCTCCGGGCCTTTCAATGGAATCCGCGGGCGGATAGGGGAAAGGGCTAAGAAGCGATCGGCGATTAGTCCGGCGGGGAAGTGAGGAAGGCCATGAGGCTGCACGGACCTATCTTGTTGCTAGCGTTTGGGATCGCTCTCGTGTTGGTCGTCTCTCCGGCATACGCCGCGTCCTCGAGCTCGTCGTTGGGCTCCTCGTCGCCGACGTACAACATCAACACTCTTGCGGGGAAGATGGCCTCCATCGAGGCCACCCAGGGTCTCTATCTCCGCGCCTCGAGTTTCCTCCAGGAGGAAGCGGACGCGGGCTTGTCCGCGGCGAATCCGATCCCGTCTGCGCCGATCACGCCGGCGAATGTCCTGTCGAGCCCCTTGGACGGGTCCGCGGTGACCGCGCCCGCCGTGACGGTGAACCGGGATACGGCCGCGGCTCCGCAGAACGAGCCCGCGGTCGCCGTTGATCCCAACAACCCGATGCGCGTCGTCGTGGGCATGAACGACTACGCGAGCAGGACCTGGAGCTGCATGGTCGGGTCCACCCCCTGCAGCGCCCTGGGCGACGGCTACTCCGGAACCTACTACTCCAACGACGGCGGCACCACATGGTGCTGCGTCTCGTCGGGCCCCGGGGACCTGGGCACGCTCATCCCCGGAGTGGAGCGTTTGACCGGCGGGATCTATGATGCGGGCGGCGACCCGGCCTTGGCGTTCAACAGCCAGGGCAACGTGTACTTCTCGGGCCTCGGCTTCGACCGAACCGCTCCTCCGAACACGGTCACGGTGAGCAAGGGCACGTTCGACAACCACGGGGACCTGACGTGGGGAGCGCCCACGTTCATCAACCCGACCACCTCCCCGTCGACCCTGAACGACAAGGAGTGGATTGGCGTGGATTCCCACGCCGGGAGCCCCTTCCAGGATCGCGTCTACGTGAGCTGGACTCGGTTCATCTTCAACCCGATCAACGGCCGCTACGTGCAGAGCCCGATTGCCTTCGTGTACTCGGCGGACGGCGGGGCGACCTTCAGCGCGCCCCAATTGATCGCGGGGAATGTCCTGTACGACCAGGGCTCGCACATCGTGGTCGGCGCGGACGGCACCGTGTACGTCTTCTGGGAAGGATCGACGCGACTGGCCATGCTGAACAGCATCTGGATGGTATCGTCCTCGGATGGCGGCGTGACCTGGAGCAAGCCCGTCGCGGTCTCGTCGGTCGCCGACATCCTGAACCCCTTCAACACGGCCTTCCGGGTCAACAGCTACCCGGCCGCGGACATTTCGACGGACGGCACGCTCGTCGCCGCCTGGGCGTCCGAGGTCCCGAATGGCGGCACCACGTTCGCGGGCACCACCGGATGCGCCTACTTCATCGTGGGAACCGGGGCCGTCCGCGCGAACTGCCATGCCACGATCACGGTCAGCATGTCCACGGACGGCGGCATGACCTGGAGCACCGCGGCGCCCGCGTTCCCTGCGTTGGACGCGGCCAGCCGCACGGCCGCCGGGTATCCTGCGACGAACCCGGACGGTAGCATGCTGAACGCGCCCGCCGCGCATCGGGTCGACATGGTCTTCCCGGCCGTGGCAGCGGGTCCGAACGGAGCGATTTATGTCTCGACGTACGCCGCAGATGTCGTCTCGCCCTGGCAGACCTGCAAGAGCGGCCCCGCTCCTCCGGAAGGACGAATCGCCTGCGATGTCCTCGGAAACTACATCAACAATGGCCGGCTCGACTATGTGGTGACGGACCTGGCTACCGGCGTCACGAAGACCGTGAGCACGCACCTAATCAACACGCGGAACGGATTCGGCGGCGGGTTCTTCGGGGACTACACGGACCTGGCGATCGGAACGGACGGCCACTACCACGCGGTTTGGACCGACTCGAACAACAAGCAGGATGTCGTGTGGTTCTACGCTTTCGAGTTCGTGCCGACGACCATCAACCAGGAGGACATCGTCATCGGCTCGGGCAGCGCCTTCTAGGCGAGCAATGCAGGGAGTCCGGCGAGGCCGGACTCTTCCTTTCCCTTTTGTCTACTCGGTCCGGTTGATGTTGGGTTCCACTCACCGTTGTCCGCTTGATATTCGCTGATCCGTCCGCGAGCCGGCGGTCCGCAGCAGGCGGGCGGAGCCGCCAGTACCAACCCTCTCGTCGGAGGTTCATGCAAGTTTCGCGGTCATCGTGATCGTCGTTTTGAGGAGCCGCGAGATGGGGCACCCCTTCTTCGCCGCTTCCGCCACGGCTTGGAACTTGGCCGGGTCGGCGCCCGGGACCATCGCGGTCACATCCAGGTGGATGGACTTCGTCGTCCAGCCGGCGTCCGTCTTCTCGAAGATTAGGGTCGCCTTCGCGTTGATCGACTCGGGGTGGTATCCCGCCCCCTCGAGCTGGCCGGAAAGGGCCATGGCGAAGCAGCCCGCGTGGGCCGCCGCGACGAGCTCCTCCGGGTTCGTCCCCGGCGCGTCCCCGAACCGCATCGTGAAACTGTAGGGGATTCCTCGCAGTGCACCACTCGCCGTCGAAAGCGTGCCCTTGCCGTCCTTCAGTCCGCCCTTCCACTCGGCGCTCGCCCGCCGTTCCATGGGATCACCTCCGTGGCGTATGCGGTACGGGACTTAACCCTTGCTTGAGGGCAGGGCCCGGAGGCGCGTCCCGGATCCGCCTTCCCGGGCCGCCGGTGTCCGTTGTCTCTCCCACAGCAG
>JBGPGA010000098.1:0-8586 GCA_041483635.1 Thermoplasmata archaeon | reverse complement strand
CGGCTCCAGCGCGTGACGCACATGAACCGCCTCGCCGCGATCCGCATCCGTCATTTCTCGGGCGTTCAGGCGGGCTGTGCCTACCGCACGGACGTCCGCGCCGTGCCGGACCACGACGTCGTCCCCGACACGGATCTCCTTGGAGGCCCCCGTGACGCCGACCGCGAAGACGTTGCCCTTCGGCCGGAAGTCCTCGATCTCGACGCAGTACGCATCCACCGCTGAGAGGATCTTCCCGCCCTCCAGGGTGAGGGAGAGCATCCCGCGCTCCGTGAACATGGCGAGCTGAGGCCCGCCCTTGCGGATGTGGACGTTCGGGAAGCGCCCCCGGAACTCGGCGCCCTCTACGAGAGCCCGCCCCGGTTCTCCGAACTGGAACCGCGCGACGTTCGTCATTTCCTCCAGGAACCGGCGGCCGCGCGGCACGGGCGAGAAAGGCGCCGCGACCTCTCCGAGGGCTTTCGTCAGGTTCGCGAGGGACTCCTCCGACGTCGGCCTGCCTGCTGCGGTGAACATCGCCTCCGGAATCGCCTCCTGAACGATCGCGGCCTCTGCGCCGAGGTGTGCGACGACCGCGTCGTACGGATTCGTTGCGAGGTACGCGCCCAGGTCTCCGGAGACCATCGCGGCCTCGTCGCGACTCCAGTCACCCGTCACCGGGATGTCGTAGGCCCGGGCCGGGTAGAACCGCTCGAGCTCGCGGGGGATGAGGCCGAGGGGCGAAGTCACGATGACCTCGTGGACCACGGAGGGATTCCCGGATGCGAGGATCGCCTCCCGGAACCGGCGGTGGCTCCGGCTCGAGGAGTAGGGCTTGCGGGCCGAGCAGGGGAGCAGGAGGAGGACCTTCGCGGACGCCGGTTTCGCATAGCGCTCGCGGACGCGCGCGCGGAATCGCACGACCTCAGGTCGGGTCAGGGACTCGTGGGAGTAGGCCAGGACCTCGCCCCCTGCGACCGGCGTGTACGATTCCAAAAGGTCTCCGTGCCGCAGGTCGAGGTGGCGGAGGACTGCCGTGTTCCACGGATCATTCGCGACGCGGCGCTCGACCAGCTCCCGCAGCCGGCCATGGAGCAGATCGTTGCGAACCAGGAGCATCTCCCGGTGCAGGGCGCGTTCGTTGTGCGCACGCAGATCTTCGCCGCCGGCGCACGCGGCGCAGCCGCACGCGTCCCGCTCGGCCTCCGCGAGAGGCACGGCCCCATCCGCGGTGTGGAAGATCTCGCGGGCACTGTCCAAGAGAATCCGGCTTGAGTCGGCCAGATCGATGCCTGCGTAGACGAGGATCGCCAAGTTCGCGGGCGTCGCGAGTCCCGTGACGCCGAGGACCTTCGCGGGGCCGAGATCCTCGCGGACTCCCGCGACGGCCGCGGCGAAGTCCCGCGGGTCGCGCGCGAACTCCGGTCCGTTCGCCAAGAAGACGGCCTCCGCGCCAGCGGCTTGCTTCCGATCACGGTCGGCCGTCACGAGAGCCAGAGCGCCTGACCCGGGCGTCTCGGTTCTCTCTAGGTCCGCCACGGATCGAGGCAACCCCCTTCCGGGAGGCAGGTCCCAGGGAGACTCGGACGCCCGGGGGGCGAACAGGCTGCCCGCCACGCCGATCTGGGGGCGCGGGTCCTGGATCGGCCCGGCGACCAACAGGGCCTCCGCGAACCCGGGCGCAGGGACCGCGTCGCGGTGGACGAAGAGGACGAGGGGGGTGCGAAGCTCGCGCCCCTGGTACGTCCAGCGGCCGATTCGCCCGAGGCCCCCGCGATCGAGGATCTCGAACATGAAGGGGCGTCGATGGTCGACGGCGGTATAAAGGCTCTGGCTCACTCGATCGTGACCGTGTTCCTCTCGATGAGGGCCAGCTCCTTCGGCTCGAAGGCGCGGTCGTCGACGCTCAGGATGAGGATCGCTCGCTTCATCGCGACCTGCTCGTTCACGTACTCGAGGAAGTGGACGATCCGCGGGAAGTCGTTGTTGATCATGAGGTACTCGAGGCCGTCGAGGAGGATGACGGCCCTCGGACCGTCGGAGACGAAGTTGGTCACGAGGTTCGTGAGGCTGTTCAGGTTGTGCGGATCGACGTAGTCCTTGCCCAGGGTCGTCGACAGCCATACGACGCGGATCTCCTTCCCCGCGTGGGCGCGCAGGACGTGGTTCGGGTGCTGCCTCGTCACGTAGAGCGGCCGGAAGCCTGACTCGATCGCGCGACGGAAATAGACAAGCGCACGCTCGGGCTTCTTCTCCTTCGTGAGATAGGTCCGCCCTTCCTCGAGGTCCTTCTGCTTGCCGAAGAGAAGGGACTTGAGAAGGTCATCCTCCTCGTGGGCCATGAGGAAGCTCCAGCCCAGTCTGCGCATGCGCGGTCCTATCGAGCGGCGCCCGGCTTAACGCTATCCGTGCCACTATCGGGGGTGAAACTCAAGCGCGGAGGGCTCGTCGCGCGCGCCGTCGCGGGCCGCTGGAAGCCGGTCGGAAGCTTTATCGAACGGACCTGACTTGGCGCCCAGGATGGCGCGCCCCGTGGTCGGGCTCATCGGGGGCTCGGGTCTGCAGAATCCGGCCTTCGTCCAAGAGCCCGAGTCGAAGGCGGTCGATACCCCGTACGGCGCACCGAGCGGGCCGCTTACCCGCGGACACCACGCAGCGGTCGACCTCCTCTTCCTGCCGCGGCACGGCGCGGACCATCGGATCCCGCCGCATCGGGTGAATCACCGCGCGAACCTGTGGGCCCTCAAAGCCGGGGGCGCGACCGCGATCCTCGCGACGGCGTCGAGCGGTTCCCTCAAGAAGACGATCCGCCCGGGAGCGTTCGTGATCCCGCACGACTTCGTCGCCTTCTGGTCCATTCCGACGTTCCACGACGACGACGTGCTCCATGCGACCCCCGGGCTCGACGCGGGCCTTCGGGACATCCTGGCCACCGCCGCGAAGGCGGCCGGAGCGTCGGCACGCACGCGGGGCGTCTACGTGCAGACGACGGGCCCGCGCCTCGAGACGCCGGCAGAGATCGCGCACTTCGCCACCCTCGGCGACGTTGTGGGCATGACGATGGCCTCCGAAGCCACGCTGGCGAACGAGCTCGGCGTTCGCTACGCGGCCGTGTGCTCCGTCGACAACTACTGCAACGGGATCGTGGAGCGGCCCCTCACGTTCGACCAGATCCGCGCGACCCAGGAGAGGAACCAGGACGCCCTCGTGCGGATCGTGACCGAGGCCGTGGAGGGGATCGTGTGAGCGTCCTGATTCGCGACGTGGAGCTGGACGGGCAGGTGACGCAGATCTACATCGAAGAGAACCGGATCGTGGAGATCGGGAAGAAGCGCGAGGCCGATGTCGTGGTCGAGGGCAAGGGGAAGGTCGCCCTGCCCGGGATGGTCAACCTCCACACCCACTCACCCATGACGCTGCTCCGCGGGTTCGGGGACGACATGCACCTCCAGCAATGGCTCGAGACCCGCGTGTGGCCGCAGGAAGCGAAGCTCCGGCCCGAGGACATCTATTGGGGGGCGAAGCTCGCGTGCCTCGAGATGATCAAGAGCGGCACGACGACCTTTCTCGACATGTACTTCCACATGGACCAGGTCGCCAAGGCGGTCAAGGAGATGGGGCTCCGGGGGTTCCTCGCGGAGGGGGTCATCGACCTGGGCATCCCGAGCCGCGCCCAGGAGCAGCTCCGGGCTGCGGACGAGGCGAACCGGAAGATCGAGGCGATGCGATCCTCCCGGATCACGCCGGTCCTCGGACCCCACGCCGTCTTCACCGTCTCCGAGGCCTCGCTCCTGGCGATCCGCGAGATCGCGGACAAGAAGGGCTACCTCGTCCACACCCATCTCAGCGAAACGAAGCGGGAGGTCGACGATTGCGTGGCCCAGCACGGGGCCCGGCCCGCGGCGTACCTCGACAAGATCGGGTTCCTGTCCAAGGACGTCCTCGCGGCCCACGGGTGCTGGCTCGATCCCTCCGAGATCGAGATCCTCGCGCGCACGGGCACGAAGGTCGCGCACTGCCCGACCTCGAACATGAAGCTCGCGGCGGGACAGGCGATGCCCTATGCGGCGATGAAGGAGGCCGGCGTGGTCATGGGCCTGGGGACGGACGGCGCGGCGAGCAACAACAACTTGGACATGTTCGAGGCGATGAAATTCGCCGCGCTCCTGCAGAAGTTCGCGCATCGCGACCCCGCGATCCTCCCGGCCCACGAAGCGTTCCAGCTCGCCACCCTCGGCGGCGCTCGCGCGCTCGGGATCGATGCAGGCTTGATCCAGACGGAGCGTCTCGCGGACATCCTCCTCGTCGACCCGCGCCGCCCCGATCTCACCCCGCGGCATGACGACGTGAGCAACTGGGTGTACGCCGCCCATGGGAATTGCGTGGACACCGTGATCTGTGACGGACAGGTGATCATGAAGGGGCGGCGCGTGAAGGGCGAAGCCGAGATCCTCGAGAAGGCGTCCCAGACGGCCCGCGACTTGCTTTCCCGGGAGTGACGCGATGGTCCTGAACCGGCTGCGGGCGAGCTTGGCCGAGTGTCCCGTCGTGAGGTTTGGCGACTACAGCTATTTTGTCCATCCGATCACGGACGGCCTCCCCCTGGGTCGGCCGGAGGTCCTCGACGAGGTGCTCCGCGAGCTCGCGAAGAGGGCAGATTGGAGCCGGTGCGACAAGATCGTGACCGCGGAGTCCATGGGGTTCCCCCTGGCCTCCGGACTTTCGATGCGCGTCCACCGGCCGTACGTGTTCATCCGGAAGCGGCAGTACGGGCTCCCAGGCGAGGTCTCGCTGAAGCAGACGACGGGCTACTCGAAGACGGACATGTTCATCAACAACATCCACCGCGGGGACCGGGTCGTTTTCGTCGACGATGTGATCTCGACGGGAGGGACGGTCTACGCGATCGTCAAGGCCCTGCGGCAGATCGGGGCCGAGGTCACTGACGTCCTCATCGTTTTTGAGAAGACCCGCGAGAAGGCGCGGATGGAGACGGAGTTGGGCCTCCCGATCCAGACGCTCATGGCCGTGGACGTGGTCGGGGGAAAGCTCGTCGAGCGCACCTAGTTGACCTTCGCCTCCGCCGCGGCGTTCGACTTGCGTTCCTGCTCGACCGCGCGTAGGGCCTGTCTGAACAGCGGGGCGGGCACCACGCTCACGAGGATGATGACAAGGACGATGACGCTGAACATGGCGTCTTGGATAATCGCCGCCGTGAACGCGGTCAGGGCGACGATGAGGCCCACTTCCCCCCGCGGCGTCATCCCCCATCCCACCGCGATGGACTCGATCGGGGTCATCCGCTGGAGCCAGGCGGCCAGGGCACAGCCCGCCACCTTTGTGACCATGGCCACTACAAGCAGGACGATCGTGAACGCAAAGAGCTCGGGCGTCCTCCACACCGCCCAGATGTCGACCGCAATACCCAACGAGATGAAGAAGATGGGCGAGAAGATCGCTTCGAGGTAGCGAGCGCCCTCCGCGAACTCCTCCTTGAGCGGAGCCGGGGCGAACATAGTCCCCGCCAAGAACGCGCCGATGATGGCGGATAGGCCGATCGACTCGGCGACTAGAGAGTAGAAAAAGGCAACCGCAAGGGCGATCAGAAAGCCGCCGTGCTTGACTCCGAGGCGGAGCCCTTGGACCTGCAACCGCACAACCATCGGGCTGAATCCGTAGACTCCGACGAGGATGCCGACTACGATGAAGGCCACGGCCTTGGCGATCACGATCGCCAAACCGACGGGGTCAATCCCGCCATGCGCCACGCCCACGACGAGGGAGAGGACGAGGAGGCCGAGGATGTCATCGACCACCGCAGCCCCCATGATCGTCTTCCCGATTTCCTCGTTCATCAGGTTGAGTTCGAGGAGCACAGACGCGGCGATTGCGGTGCTCGTCGCGGTGAGGGTTGCGCCGATGAAGAGGGCCATCAGGAACTGGTTGCCGTTCGTGCCGACGGTAGTCAATCCGACGGGCGCGAGGAACCATGCGACTAAGAAACCGAAGGCAAGAGGGAAGACGACCCCGCCGAGGGCGACCAGGAAGTTCTTCCGGGTGTACAGGGTCCGGAAGTCGCTCTCGAGCCCGATGAGGAACAACAGGAAAATCGCGCCCAGGGTCGCGAAAGTGCTGATGAAGGTGGAATCAAACTGGAAGATGCCCAGACCGCCCAGGAGACTCGGGCCAAGCATGACCCCCAGGAGGATCTCTCCGACGAGGGTCGACTGGTGGAATCGCTTGCTGAACAGGTGGCTCGCGACCGCCAAGGTGAGAAGGATGGTCAGTTGCTCGTAGATCGCGGTTGGACCGAGCGCCACCGCCCAAGGAACGCCTTGAAACTATAAAACGAGTCAGGGGAAAACCCGCCCCATCGGCAGAGGGACCCGGTTCGCGGTGAACCGGATTGGACTACGCGGTGCGACGGGAGCGCTGGCGGCGGACCTCGTCCTCCGTCACGATGACGCTCAGGTGGAAGACCTCGTTGTCCATCCGGTCGTATCGCACGCTCCGTCCCTCGGACAGGATCTTGTGATACTGGATCCGCATGTTCCCCCGAGAGCCGATGCAGGCCTGGGAATATGAAACGTCTCGGCACGGTTCTCGGGTACGATACGTGATAATGTGCCTTCGATGCGAAAGACCGGTGCAGCGCTGCACGTGTCCATGAAACAGAAAAAGGAAGGGATGGGATAAGAGGGAAAGGGGTTGGGAAGATCACTGGCCCAGGAGGTCGAGTCCGTTCCAGTCCCCGCCGAAGTCCTTGACCTGGCCCGTGGCCAGCTGGAACCGTGCCCGGAGCTTCCCGTTCTCGAAGAAGATGTACGCGTTGCGAAGGCACGAGGTGTAGAGGTTCTTCCTCTTCCCCTTCTGCGTGAGGATCCGCTCCACGCACTCGATGAGGCCGACCTCTTCGAGAATGCGGATCTTGCGGTAGCACGCCGCAATCGGGATGCCGTATCGCTGGCTGATTTCCTGGGCGCTGATCTTGCGCTTGTAGGTCGCCAAGAGGATCTTGGCGCTGTATTCGTCCGTCAGAAGCTGCGACGCCTCGAGCGGCGACAAGAACTTCGATGCGCCCTGGATGTCGTCAATGTTTCCGGTGTTGTCCTCCAAGGTTCAACCCCGCATCCTTTGTAGGGGCTCGATGCGGACGGGGGATATTTAACCTATCGGCCTTGATTATCAGACAAGGAACCTGTTCGCCCTTTTGATTATCACCGCGCGCGGAAAACGCGCCCGCGTGCGCGAGGCGGGGCGATCACGCCTCGTTCGCCGAGTTGAGCTCGATCCACTTTCCGTTGATGTCCTTCTCGATGTCGAACTCGAACTTGACCTTGAACACGCCGCCCTCGTACACGAGGTGCGCCGACTTCAGGAGGGACCGATAGAGCTTCATCGTCTTGCCCTTCGGGGTCGTCACAATCTCCGCGACCTTCAGGAACGCGGCGGACTCGAGCTCGTGGATCTTGCGATAACAGGCGGCGATCGGAATGTCGTATCGGTCCGAGATTTCCTGGACCGACCGGGGAACATCCTGCGTCGCGACGAGGATGCGCTCCGCGTACTCATCCGTGAGCAACCGCGAAACATCCTTTTCCCGCATTGACCGTCGATTCGGGGTCCATATTAACTCCATTTCTATCCGGTTCTCGTTTTTGATAATTCACCAGGGAGGAAAAGATGCGCGCGCCGGGCCTCCGCAGACGCAGGTGGTGGCCCGCTGCACGGAGTCGGATCGGCCTGCTCAGACGATCGGGCGGAGCACGCCCTCGGGGATTCCGCCGCTCCAATCCCAGGAGAGATTGAACAGCTCCGTGTAGGGCTTCTCCCCATACAACACGACTGATCCGTTGATGCTGTCCAGATGGAAGACCGTGCTCGCGAGGTTCGCGATCTTTCCCGCGGACGCGCTCTGCGGAGTCACGAAACCGACGAACACGTCGTGGGACCGGCGCACGCTCCCCAAGACCCCGGACATCTGCTCGAGGACCTTGTCGCCGTACACGCTCTCGAGGGTGTCGAAGGCCATGAGGGCGAGGAACGGACGCGTGGACTTGGGGAGGTGATACTCCACGTTCGACCACTTCAAGTCGTTGTCCACGTTGTTGCCTTCCATGTGGAGCGCGTTGCGGGAGACCTCTCCGCTCCCGAGCGTCACGGACTCGAAGACCTGGATGTGGGTCTCGAACGAATTCGGCGATAGATGGGGGCTCACGAGCTCGTGGGCGTACTCCGCGCTCCCTTTCCGCGGAGGCACGTGGGCCACGCCGCGGCCGTGCGCGACGAAGTTGCACATGAGCGCGGTCCGCAGCCAGTCCACGTAGTCGGCGGGCACGAGGGTCGAGATTTCGAACGCGGTGATCCGCCCCTTCGGCAGCCCGCCCAGGATCGCGTCGAGGGACCGCATGCCCGTGCTCACGGTCCCCTTGGACGGGTCGGGGATCGCCTTCCACGGGCGGGGCGTGACGTCGACCGGGGTGTCTGCGATGTTGAAAGCCTCGAGGCGCCCACGGTCGAGCGTGTAGAGGTACTTGTGCTGGTGCACCTGCTGCCCGCGAAGCTTCTCGATCGTCATGACACGGAGCCGCCGGCCGTCGTGCTCCG
>JBGPGA010000097.1:0-8635 GCA_041483635.1 Thermoplasmata archaeon | reverse complement strand
GTCCTCGGGTCCGACCTGTTCAATCTTCTGCTTCGTTACATCCGGCCGGACCCACTCGAACTGTGTTTCCGCTCCACACTCAGCGCATGCCCCCATGGCTCACCCGTCACCGTATACGTCGATCGGGCTTGTCGAGGAGGAGATGCACGGATTTGGTCGCCTCCGTTTCTTGGCTTTCATCAGTCAATGGCAAAGCATCGCCCGTCCCCGAGAGAGTCACAGATGGTCATAAAGAGAAAGGTGCCCGCCCCGTCGCCCCCGAGCGGGCGTTACGTCCGAGGACTAGCGGGCTGCATACCCATGCATGGGCTGCTTGCCTGCGGTGGCTCGTCCCGGCCTTGCTCGAGACCTCACCGGTCCTCTCAGAGTTGAAAACAGTTTCCTCCTTGGGAAAAGGTATTTGACGGGGTCACGGCTTCGCCGGCCATCTTCCTGGAGGAGGAGCGAAGGATGCGCATCGCACTTGCAATTCTGATGAGCTTGGCATTAATGGGATCGGTCGTCGCAGCGGTCACCTTCAGCACGGCGGCCTACGCGAAGGCGCCTTCGACGCCGTTGGGGTTCAACAACTTCCTGCTGCAACCGGTGTCTCCCGGCACGGGAGGCAGCGAGCCCGCAGTAACCATCGGACCCGACGGGACCGTCGTCCTCGGAGCGCTCGACTGGTTCCAGTTCCAGACCGATATCTGGAAAGGCTCGTTCGGCACCGCGCCCGCGACTATCGGCCCCATCGACGCTCATATCGGCAAGGGAATCGGCGGCGGCGACGAGGACCTTGACTTCGGGTCGACGGGGACCCTGCATGCATCCACGTTGATGTTCTTCTTCAACCCCAACGCAAACGCGCTTCAGCTCGGAGTCTCCGCGATCGCCTGCCCGCACTTCGCGTCCGCGTCGGACTTCTCCGGCTGCACGGCGCAGATCATCGACCACACCCAGGCGGACCGCCAGTGGATCACGTCGGACGGGCCCGTCGTCTACCTTTCGTACCACGACAGCGGTTCGAGCACCCTCATCCACGTGCAGCGATCCATGGACGATGGCCTGACCTGGAAGAAGGTCGGAAGCCCAATCGTCGCGCAGGGACCGGTCACGGGTGACTCCACATTCAACAACGACCAGGGGCAGCTCGTGGCGGATCCGACGACCCACGATGTGTTCGCCGTGTACGCAGCGGGCCAGGCGGGCATCCAGAAGGCCACGAGCGCGGACTTCAACAACATCTACGTGTCCCGAAGCACGGACATGGGGATGAGCTGGACCTCGCACCTCGTGTTCCATGCGCCTCTCTTCACGGCGCTGAACAACATCTTCCCGACGCTCGCCGTGGACCCGAGCAATGGCAACCTGTTCGCGACCTGGTCCGATGCCCACGGCGTGTCGGTCTCGATGAGCACGGACCACGGGACCACCTGGTCGAACGCGGTCGTCGTGAACACGGGCGCCGCGGTCACGGCTGTCTTCCCGGCAATCGCCGCACGGAACGGGCTCGTGGACCTCGCGTACTACGGGACGACGGCCTCGAGCAAGGACGACCCGAGCGCGGTGTGGAACGCGTACATGGCCCAGTCTACCGACGGCGTGCACTTCTCGCAGTCCACCGTGTCGGCCCACCCGAACCACGTCGGCGTGATCTGCACGAATGGCACGGGCTGCGTGAACCCGCTCGTCACCCGCACCCTGCTCGACCTGTTCGAGATAGCCATCAACGCGAACGGCAAGGCCGCCGTCATTTACACGGATGACACGCTCGCGACGTTCCAGCAAAACGGCGTGACATTCCCCCTGCCGCAGGTCATCGTGGGCTACCAGAACTGAACGGAGCGTCAGAGGGAGCCTGCGAAACGGCTCCCTTCTTCCCTTTCTTGCCGACAGAACCAGGTCCGCGACTGGCCGTTTGACATCAGACGGCTGCGTCACGCGGGCGCTCGCTCGTCGGACGGGGTTAGGAGCTTCGTCGCAGCGATGTACACGACTGCGGAGAGGGCGAACGACGGCACGCTCGCGCCGATGAGGTTCAGTCCGCCGAGGTCCAACGAAAGGTATTGGGAGTTCACGAGGTAGATCGGGAAGTACGTGGCCATCCCGAGGATCCAGGCGGTGAAGGCTGGGAGGGAGGAGCGGTTCCCGCCGTCTCGGAACTCCTGAGGCGCGTACCCCGAGCGGCGCACCACGTAGGCGTCTGCCAGGACGACTCCGAGCATCGGGACGAACACGCCGCCGATGAAGTAGAGGAACGGCTCGTAGACGAGGACGCTCGCCTGGGGTAGGGCCGTGAGGAGCGCCGCGACCCCGAGTCCGGCGGTCGTCACGATCGGCACGAGGCGACGAAGGGCGGCCCTGGGTCGGATGTTCTGGATCGAGACGCTGGTCGAGTAGATGTTCGCGAACCCATTGTCCGTCTCGTCCGCGAGGATGGCCACCAGGGCGAGCGCCCCGTACACACCGACGATGGCGGCCGCGAAGACATCGCTCGCGTTCGAAAGGCCCAGGACCAGGACCATTGCGGCACCGAGGAGGTAGAACCAGGTGTTCGCCGTGACGTACCCGATCGTCGTCCCGAGGAACGCCTTGCGATTGGACTCTGCGAAGCGGTTGTAGTCCGCAACGAGGGGCCACCACGAGATCGGCATCGCGATCACCAGGTCCAAGCCGAGACCCGCCTTGGTCCAGTCGCCGCCCCACAAGGGGAGCGACGCGGCCACGCCGGGCGCGGTCGCGAGGCGGAACGTGATCCACCCGGCTCCCGCCAGGACGAGCCACAGGCCGATCCGCTCGAGCCAGTCCTTGACGACCACGAGGGGTCCACCCCAGGCGAGGACTCCGCAGAACGCGCCAAACAGGACGACCCAGAACACCCCCGTGAAGAATCCCAGGAACGGGCCCGACAGGGCGCTCGCGGCGACCGACATGACCCATATCTCCAGCGCAGTCCAGCCGAAAAGCTGCGCTGCGTTCAGCGCGGTGGGGACGAAGGACCCGCGGCGGCCGAAGATTGGGCGGAGGCTGACCATGGTCGGCACGCCGTAGCGCGTACCGATTGTCCCGGCGCCTGCGAGGAGCACGCTCCCGAGGACGGAGCCCGCGAGGACGATCCCGAGCAGGGGGACCAGGCCGAAGCCATAGCCCGTGATGAACGTCCCCGCGTACAGGACGAGCAGGCCGACGCCCAGGTTGAACCAGAGGACTCCGAGGTCGAGCGTGCGCAGGTTGCGCTTCTCCGGCGGCACCGGTTCGATGCCCCAGTCCTGAGGTTTGCGCAGACCCCCGAGCCGCATCGGCGGAGCCACCCTCCGCCGGATACTTGAACCCTGTGCCGCGGCCTACTTCTTCGGCGAGAACTTCTTGTAGGATCGCTCGAGGGCCGTGACGAGGGGGAGCTCCTTGCCCGCCAGGTAGTTGATGAGAGCCCCGCCTCCCGTGCTGACGTGGCCCATCGCGTCCTCGAGACCGTACTGCTCCACCGCGGCGACCGTGTGCCCTCCACCGACGACAGAGAAGGCGTCTGATTCCGCGATGGCCTGGAGCAGCTCCCGCGTTCCGACGGAGAACTCGTCCTTCTCGAACACACCGGCAGGTCCGTTGAAGAAGACGGTCTTCGCCGCGCGAATCTCCTCGATGTACCGCGCGATCGTGTCGAGGCCGATGTCGTAGACCTGCAGGGTGGCGGGCAGATCCTCGACCAGGACGGGCTTCCGCTTGCCTCCGTCGTTCAGGATGACATCCGACGGCAGGAGGATGCGGTCGTGGTACTTCGTGAGGAGCTCCTTGCATTGCCCCACGTAGACGTCGTACTCTTCGACTTCCTTCTCCATGAACTCGGTCGTGAGAGCGCCGGGATCCTTGCCGGCCGCTTGGAGGAACATGTTCGCGACGCCCCCGGTGGTGAGGACCTTGTCGACGATGCCCTTCTCGAGCATGTGCTTCGTGACCGCGACCGAGTCGTCCGCCTTGACTCCCCCGAAGATCGCGATCTTGGGCCGCTCCTGGCTCTGGATCGCGCGGTTGAGCATCGTGAGCTCCTTCTCCATGACGCGCCCGGCCAACGTGGGCAGGACGTCCACGAAGCCGACAAGGCTCGGCTGGGCGCGATGCGCCGTGGCAAAAGCGTCGAGGACGAAGTACTGGGCGAGGGGGGCGAGTTTCTGGACGATGTGCGTCTTCGCCATCTTCTCGATCTTCTGGTCGGCGAGGGCGTCCTCCTCGGCGAAGAACCGGACGTTCTCGAGGACGAGGACCTCCCCCGTGTCGAGGGTACGGATCGCGTCCAGGGCGGCTTTGTTGTAGAGGCCGTCCACGAACTTGACCGGGCGGCCGAGCAGAACCGACAGGCGCTCCGCATGTGGCTCGAGCGACGTATAGTCGTCCTTGCCAGGACGGGACTGGTGTGCGAGTACGACGACCTTCGAGCCACGCAGGTCACGGATCGTGGAGAGATGCTCCCGCAGACGTGCGTCGTTGAGCAGCGTCTTCGTGATGGGATCGATCGGCGAGTTGATGTCGACCCGCAGGAGCACCGTGCGACCCGAGAGGTCAAAATCATCCATCGTGAAAAATGCCCGGGCCATGGCAATCGCGGCAAAATCCGCGAAGATAATAGAGTTTTGCTTACGACCCTACCGAGCGGCACGGGACCGGGGGAACCATCGTCCCGGGCGGCCCCGCTTTTGGTCTCCTTTGACACCGCGCGCAGGCCTTGGCGGTGGAGAGGAAGCCGTAGGTGTTCTCAACGGACGGAACTACGTTGCAACCTTTTTAGAGGGGCTTCCGGATGGCGCGGTCACTCCGAGGAAGTCCCACGCCGCAGGACCTTCTTCTCCCAGAAGGAAAGCTCATCCGGACCACGCGAGGCGGAGCCAGCGCCCTGAAGCAGCTCCTGCTCGACCTGAAGAAGTACTCGTTCTCGGGCTACATCCGGATCGTCCGGACCCGCGAGGGCGTCCGGTCGCAAGGGATCGTCCTCCTTCGGGCGGGCAACCCAGAAGCCAGCCTTCATCTGCGAGGGGAGGAACAGGAACGGGGCCGGATCGCCCTCAAGAAGGTCTGGCAGGACTCCTACGACGACGAGGCGACGATCGAGCTCCACGCGCGAATCGACATGGACGACCTCGTCGCGGAGTATGCGGACGCGATCCTGGAAAAGCCCGCGAAGGTCGTCAAGAAGCCGAAGGTCCCCCAGGTCATCGACCGGGCCGAGATCGAGGCGAAGCTCGCGGCGTGGAAGGAACGGGGCTTCGTCGTCAGTTCGGTCCAAGACCAGATTGACGGGAACCCGGGCGTGGTCACCGGCGCCTACCTTTCCCTCCTCGAGGCGATCCGGAGGTCCGAGGCCGTCGAGGAGACGCTGAAGGGACTCGACGCGACCGGGTTCGAGGCACGCGCCTCTGCCCTGAGGCATAAACTCAGGGATCCGCTGCGCAACCCCGAGATCGACTCCGAGGTCGAGAGCCTCCGGGACGCGGTCGAGAGCTACAAACGGGTCGAGGAGCGCCGGCGGATCGAGGTCACCCGCGAACGCGATTCCCAGGAGCGGACGAAGAAGGTGCTCGAGCTCGTGCTCCGCCAGCGGGGAGCGATGCGGTCCCAGGCACCTGCGCCGTCACGGGAGGAGGTCGCGAAGGTCCTCGAGGGTCCCGTGCCCACGCGGGACCAGGCCACGGAACTCATCGACCAGTCCACGTTCGACTCGTTCGTGGTCGGCGAGAGCAACCGGTTCGCCTACGGTGCCGCGATCGCGGCCGCGAAGCAGCCGGGCAACGCGTACAATCCCCTCGTCGTCACGTCGGGCCCGGGCCTGGGAAAGACCCATCTCCTCCACGCGGTCGGCAACTACCTCCGCGCCCACCACCCTCCCTCGAAAATCCTGTACCTCACCTGCGAGACCCTCGCGGCGCAGCTCGAAACGGCGCGCGGGGTCCGGGGCCAAGGGACCCTCCACGAGCGGATCCGCTCCTTGGATTGCCTCCTCCTCGACGACCTCCAGTTCCTGAGCGGTCGGAGCGACCTCCAGGAGGAGGTCCTGCACGTATTCGAGGACCTCTCGAGCGCCGGGAAGCAGATGGTGTTCGCCTGCGACCGGCCACCGAAGGCGATCACGCAGCTCGACGAGCGGCTCGTTTCGCGGTTCGAATCGGGGCTCGTCGCGAACATCCAGGCACCCGACGTCGAGACCCGAATCCAGATCCTTCGGCAGCGGGCCCAGGACGCGCATCTCTCCGTGGACACGGACGTCCTGCGGTACATCGCGAACCTCGTCGAGGACAACGTGCGGGAGCTCGGCGGCGCGCTGAACCGCGTCGTGGCCTTCTCGTCGCTCATGGAGCGCCCCATCACCGCGGCCCTCGCGAAGGAGGTCCTGCGGGAGGATCGGCCCGAACCGGCCAAGGAGGTGAAGCCGGTCCCCGTGCCCGCCCTGCCCAAGGATTTGCAGCCCGGACGGAGCTACCTGATTGAGGAGGACCGACCCGAACAGGCGTACCGGCTCTTCACGAAGGCCGTCGAGGGCGGCAAGGGGGGTCTGATGATCACCCGGACGAACCCCAAGCGCGTGCGGGAGTCCTTCGCCCTCGACGCCGTCCGCGTGTTCTGGCTCACGGACCGCGAGGGGAGCAAGGAGGAAACGATTGCACCCGCCCTCGAGCGAATCGTCTACGAGATCGAAGGGTTCATGTCGAGGCGGCCCCAGGGGTCCATCATGCTGGACGGCGTGGAGTACCTCGTCTCCAACAACTCCTTCGATGCGGTCCTCAGGTTCGTGCGGAGGCTCGTCGACACGGTCTCCGAAGGGCGCCACATCTTCCTGATCTCCCTGGGCCCCGCGACCGTGAAGGAACAGGAACTTCGCATGCTCGAGCGGGAGATGGAAGTCGTCCACGCCCCGTGACAGACGGATGGCTTACGCCTTCGGCAGGCGGGAAATCTCCTTCTCGAACTCCTTCAGGAACCGGATGGCCTCGTTCCACTCCTCGTTCTTGACATGCGCGCTCGCTTCTTTCAGAATGCCCACGGGCTTGGAGAGGTCGCCGCCCCGCACCTTTACGTCGAGGAGCCGGTCCCGCGCGTCGCGCATCTCGGCCTGGACGAACTCGGGCACGGCCTGGAGCAGCCGCTCCTGGGCCTGCCGCGCGAGACGGAGAGACCCGGGCAGATCCCGGCGCGCCCCGGCCTCCCGGCTCTGCCTCACGAGCCGCTCCACCTCCTTCGAATCCATTCCGAGGCTCCGCACCTCGCCCAGGAGCCGCTCCGTCGCGTCCAGGATCTTGCGGCCTTCCGTGTACTCCTTGGCCTGGGACTGGAACCCGACCCGCGCGGCCTGTAGCGTATCCCACGCGCGGTCGTAGTCCCGCTTGGCGAGCCTTCCGAGAGCCTCGTCGATCTGGGGTCGAACGAGAGTCGCCGCGTCGCCGGGTCCCGCGGCCTCCACCTCGGAGGCGAAGGTCACGAGCCGGTTGCCGATGAACTCGACGAACGCAACGTCGAGGGCGCGGCGGGCATCCGAAATCAGGCGGACCGCCTTCTCCATCTCCTTCCGCTTCCCGGCCTCGATCGCGCTGTTGATGAACCGCTTCCCTTCGTCGATGCCCACCCCGATCCGCTTCGCGGTGACGAGGAGGGGTTTGACTTCGTTGACGAGCCGCGGCAGCTCGCGTGCGATGAGCTTTCGATCACCGAATGGAATCTCCCTCCGCTCCATGCGGACCTCGTCGCGCAGGCTCTCCACCTTCGGTCTCATGCCGAGCTTCACGATGTCGGGAGGCCTTGCGACCCCAGCGACGGTCGGCGCGGCGGATCCAGCGGCGAGGGCGGCTCGAGAGGGAGGGGGCGCGGGTGGTTCGGGAGGTTCTGGGGCGGGCTCGGCCTCTTCGTCCGAGGCGAAACGGACACCGCAACTCGGACAATGGTCCGCGTCCGCGGGCACGGCCGCCTTGCAGACGGGGCACTCGTACTCCGTGGCCTGGCCCTCGGAGAACTCGGCTCCGCAGCCGGGGCAGACCGTGTCATCGGGGTGGACCGGGGTGTCGCACACCGGGCACAGGAACTGGGACTCTTCCGGGCTGGCGGCTGGGGCCGGTGCCTCCATGGGCTTGGCCTCGACCAGCAGATCCTTTGTGCTCCGGTGGTCGCTCGCGACGCTCTTCAGGGTCTCGAAGATCTCGGGCTGCTCGGCCTTCCCTTCCATGATCGACGCGAGGATGTCATCGATGCTCTTGCCCTCGGGGACGCGCACGTCCGAGGACTCTTCCGTCGAGTCGCCGCCGAGGTCGAACAGAGTGAGGTCCGTAAGGCACGAGGGACAGCTCTGGGCGTCTGCGTCGATCGTCGCATCGCAGACGGGACAGACCTTGGTCTCTTTAGGAGGCGTACGACTCGACCTCAGGTATTGGACGCGGTTGTTCCGACCCGTCGCGAGCGATAAAGACTTTCTGGTCTCGGTACAGAGAATGATAAGTGCTCAATTCGGATAACCGGCGCGATACCGTTAAGAGAACGAGTTCCCCGTGGGATTCGCGTCGACGAGGACCTCCCATGGGTTTCCGTGCATCCATCGACGGCCTCGACAAGGTTATCCGCACCGAGATCACACCGCCGAAGGTCATCCTCGTGACCGGCCCACCGGGCGCGATGAAGACGTCGC
>JBGPGA010000096.1:0-8657 GCA_041483635.1 Thermoplasmata archaeon | reverse complement strand
TCGAGAAGAACATCGAAATGCGGAGCATCGAGCGGCAGATTGCCCGCGAGGACGCCCAGTCCCAACGGGTGGTCGAGGAGTCCGAGCTGCCGCAGCTGTTCGAGGACGGGTGGACCTTCGTCGCCGTGCTGCCGAGCGGCAAGGTCGTTGTGAAGGCGTGAGCGTGGTAGACGAGATCGATGGAGAGTGTATGAGATGGACGAGTCAGACGAACCGTTGGACCCCCGCGTCGTGTGGGCGTTGTTCCAGGAAGGCAACCCCGAGCCTCTCATCGTCGTGATTGAGGACGACGGGACCCCGGACGAGGAGTGCGAATGTTGCGCGAAGTACAGGTGTGATGAAGGTGACGAATAAGCAAGAGGACCGCCTGGAGCGGATCCGAAGGAAGATGGCGAAGTGGGAAGAGAAGCGGCGCCAGCGAGACGAAACAGAACGAGCCGAAGGCATCTCACCAATCCGAACCGTCGGCGAAGCGGAGAATCGCCGAGTCGAGGAGATGTATCGTGCGGCGATGCGCAGTCAGTACGAGGCGGATCAGTTCGAGAGAGCAGAGCTGCTCGTGGCTGACATGAGGGACGATGGCCGAGGGGAGTGCGTACTGGTTCGGCCAGACGGCAAGATCTGCCGCGCCAAGGTCAAGATGGGATGAAGCGGAGCCTATGCCTTCTGGTATCCTGGGTGTCGTTGTAGTCACGCTCGCCTTACGCGAGCAGGCTCCGGCTCGGCGTGAGAAGGGTGGATAGGCTTATGCAACCCATCCACCTTACCAATGCTACGCCCCGTCCCAAGTCCATAGACACATTGGCTCAGGAACTTCTAAAGCATGCAGAAACCGAGTTTGCAGGGGCAAGACGACCCAACATCAGCATCGATCCTGACAAGGTGGAAGCCATCCGAAAGGCCGTGGAGATGGCGGGCGGTAGCCTGACCCTGGCGTTGGTCAGGGTGGTCGAATGGCTTGAGCTGTCCCCCTCTTTCGCCGACCACAACCGGGCCGTCATCTTCGCAGGCAGTCTAACCAAACGGCTTGCCGAGGTCGGCATCACCGTGGGCGCGCGGGCGAAGGGCAAGTATCTCACCTTCAGGGGTCACGGCAGGAAAACGGGTCCATAGACATGGGTTTCGAGCTTGAACAGCGCCACGGGGCTCCTATTGCGTCCTGCGGCCATTCCTGAGGCATCGAAGGACACGTCCAAGTTCATGGGACTTCGGAGGCCGCATGCCCGCCGATCGGCCCTCAACGCATGGTCCTCGGACCAAGTAATCGAGCACCTCGACAAAATCAGCCCATGATCAAGGGCCTGCCACACCTAAGGACTTCTTGGTTCCCGTGGCGGAGAAGGCTTTTGCCATTCCTGGGCGTTGCTACACGGAAAACACCGTGCGCATGGAGGCTCTCCGCCGGGAGCACTCCCACGTGGGTTTGCCCCCACGATTCGCCACACTTCGAGTCCGGCCCAGCGGGGAGGCTTCAGAGGCCGGAGACCGACCCCAGGAGGGTGGCGTTGGGTTCTCTTCACTGGGCAGGTCTCAGTGCCCCTTCCAGTGTGACAACTCCCGTTATCAGCCATTTCTTCTGAGGGACCAGACAAGGTATATCATCGCGGGAATGCCCACAATGAGCAAAACCACGAGACCTGCTGCTATCCACGAATATACTAGGTCGTTGAAGGTCCAATTTCGAAAGGCAAGGTTCCACCTGCCATCGATCCACACAATGACAAGCCACACCAGTCCAATGAAGAATGAAATGCCACCGTGTTCTCCCGCCGATCTACTGCGTCGGGGCCCTCCTTCATACTCTTTCCGTTCCTCGTCTGGCAGTTTCTTGTACCATAGGAAGTATGCTGCCAGCGCGATCGGAATCACCCAGCTCGCCACAAGGATGAGTTCCCACAGAATCACATGCAGGATGAACGTGAGAACATATCCTACGGTCCACTGACCAAGCCCGGATGGCACGAGTCCAGTTGCCTGTGCATCCGCAACCACCCATAGGAACACAAAAAGCGCCGCAACGGCAGCTGCGGCAATCCCTCCGACCATCAGTAGTGTGATCTTCGAGTGTCTTCTTACAAACTCCTTCCAGGCTTTGCCGCTTGGCTTTTCACTGGTTTCCATCGTCCCAGACTCCCTCCTCGGGTATGTTCCAACGTCATTACTACATTTCCTCTCTATGCTTGGTCTCCACATACCTCTCGGCTTGGGCGACGCCTGCCAACGGTTGTCGAGGAAGACGATCCACGTGCATCTGCCCCCCGCCGGGAGCCCTCCATCAATGGCGCAGGAAGCGGATTCACTTGACCTGGAGACCTAACAAGACTTCCCGTCCTTGAGGAAGACGACGCCACGCGGCCGCTCGAACACCACCGGAGCCCACACCGGCGCGCGAGGTCAATCCGCAAAGCTTCAAAGACGACAATCCGATTCGGTTGCGACCAGTCGGGAGGTGACGGAGCTTGGCGGACCTTGTAACGTGGCTCGTCCAGACCTACTTCCTGCTCTTCCCCTTGGTCGTCGTCTTGGATGTCGTGTTCATTTTCGTGGTCCTCTTCGTTGAGAGGGACGATCCGACGCGTGTCCTCCAATGGCTGACGATCCTCATCTTCTGGCCGATCGTGGGCGTCATTCTCTATCTGTTCTTCCATCAGGACTACCGCCGGAAGCGGAGGCAGTTCGAACAGCATACGCGAGCCTTCTTGGGAATTCCCCTCCGTGAATCGACGAGCACAGAGCCGGAGACTCCCGCGAGCACGCCACCCTCCGGAGCGGCTGCCCGCCTCGAATTCGGCGAGCTAGCCCGACTCGCGACGCGGGCGGATCCCCATGCGGTCCTCGCGGGCCACAACCAAGTCCGACTCTTTGTCGACGGGAACGAGAAATTCAAGGCGCTCCTCGAAGACCTCCGAGCCGCGAAGGAACACATCCACCTCGAGTACTACATCCTGAGGGATGACTCTCTCGCTCGGGAAGTCATAGGGGTCCTGTCGGACCAGGCAAGGGCCGGGGTCGAGGTGCGCCTACTCCTCGATGCGTTGGGCGGACGCGCGATGAAGCAGCTCGAGCCCTTGATCGCAGGGAGCGGGGTGAAACTCGCCTACTTCTTCCCGAGGTTCTCCCGTTTCAACTATCGGAATCATCGCAAGATCGCGGTGATCGATGGGCGCATCGGCTACTGCGGCGGTTACAACATCGGCGAGGAGTACCTGGGCCGAGGTCCGTTGGGGAACTGGCGCGACTGCGCCGTGCGAATCGTAGGGCTCGGCGTGGATCAGCTCCAGATCCGGTTCATGCAAGACTGGATCTTCGCCTCGAAAGAGAAAGTGACGACCCTGTCGCGGTACCTCCGGGCCGTCCCCGTAGAATCCTCGGCGATGCTGCAACAGGTATCATCCGGCCCGGACACTTCGCAGCAGTGGGTCAAGCAGTCGTACATCAAGATGATCTCGATGGCACGGGACTCATGCTACATCCAGACTCCGTATTTCATGCCCGATCCGAGCGTGATCGACGCGCTGCGTGTCGCGGCCGCATCGGGGGTGGACGTTCGGGTGATGATCCCGTCCAAGCCCGATCACGCGTTTGTGTTTTGGGCCTCGCAATCCTTCTGCGCCGATCTCCTCGGAGCAGGGGTGCGCTCGTTCAAGTACAACAAGGGGTTCCTGCACGCCAAGACGTTCGTCGTGGACGGGAAGGTCGGCTCCGTGGGCAGTGCCAACATCGACCCGCGTTCGTTCCGATTGAACTTCGAGACCAACGTGATCGTCTTCGACGAGACCTTCGGCGCCCAAATGAGGGATGCATTCCTGGCAGACCAATCGGTCTCCACGGAACTCACCTCGGAGGCCTATGCGAAGCGGAGTCTGGTCGTTCGGCTGAAAGAGCCTTTCTGCCGCCTGCTCTACCCTGTCCAGTGACTCCGTCCGCCGCTCACTTGCCCCGCGTTCGCGGGCTCGCTGAACGCGTTCCCTTCCCGTGCACGAAGCGGCGGACGCGGGGCATGTTCTGCCTATAGTGGACCGCGAGGGAGGGAACGGTGTAGGGAGCGTATCGGGTCATGAGCAGTGCGGCCGTGAGGCCTTTGTTGATCAGATTCTTCTCTCGCCCGACGACGAAGGTTCGCCGGTGCACGGTGTCGCTCAGGAAACCCTCCACGTCGGCGGATTCCGCACACGTGAGGACGTTGCCCAGATCCCTCAGGGTGTGCCCGTCCGTGCCGCCAAGGAGCCCGAGCCCTAGCTGGACCGCCAGATCCGAGGCTTTGCAGTTGAGGCTTCGGGTCATCCCCCCGTTGATGACCTCGATTGCTTCGAACCGGGCGAGCGTTTCTGGGCCCAGGTACTCCTTCTCGACGCACTTGGCTACACCCTTGTTGAAGATGAGATATCCGTATGGATGGGCGGGGGCCCGAACGCAGTTGTAACGGGCTGTGCACTCGAGAAGGTCCTCGGTGGAAAGGGTCGTTGCCATGTAGGGACTCTTGCCCTTTCGCCTCTCGATCTCTCGATGGTAGAAATCCACCATCTCGTCGAGGTCGTAGAAGTATACGAGAATGTGCGGGCCATCCTCCGCGCTCAGTTCCATGCCCGGAATCAAGAGCACGCCCGTCTGCATTCGGAACGCTTCCACGACGCCGGACGCGGTGTTATGATCCGTGATCGCCAGGCCCACGCCCTTCCTCTTCGCCATGGCGAGCGCCGAGCGAACCTTCGTGTACGCGTCGGAGTGATTGGTGTGGAAGTGCATGTCGACGGCCTGGAAGCCCGAGTCCCGGATGTGCTCGACCATCGGCTTTTCGAAATAGACCTTCTCAAGGACCGAGACGCCCTTCATTCCTGCCTCGGACGAACATCGGATTCGACGAATTAAGGCATTTGGAATTGCGGTGCGGACGACCCTTCCTGCAAGATGCACCCCACGATGGTGTCGATGAACCGGCTCATGGGCTCAGAGGTCGGTACGGATGGCACGTTGGACAAGCGTTCCCTGGGCGGGACCCGGGGCCGATCTCACCCCTCCGCGCGATGCGTGATAGCCAGGCCACTCGCATATTCCAAAGAGGGTCGCCTGGACAAGGGCCGGCTGTGCACACGAACCGCCGCGATGCTGCTCCGGTCCCCCGTCGTCCTGCAACGCGGCCTGCCCGCCCGGCTTGACTCAGCGTGACGCAACGCCACCGGGAATTGGAGCGAGGGTTCTTGCCCGGAGTTCCCTTCCTCCCGTTATGCTCGGTCTCGATGCGTACGGCAAGGCAGGAGCCCCCGCAATCGCCCTCGTCCACGGCTGGCCCCTTGACCGGACGATCTGGTCCGAGGTCGCCCCCCACCTCGGCGATGCCGGTTTCCATGTCCTCGTGATGGACCTGCCCGGATTCGGTCCGAGCCCTCCCCTTCCCGCGGATCGCTGGACCGTCGAGGCCTACGCGGAGGAGGTCGCCGCTTCCCTGCGGGCTACTGGCGTGGACCGCGTCGCCGTGGCGGGACACAGCTTCGGCGGATACGTCGCGCTGGCCTTGGCCCAGGCGGACCGGCAGCTCGTCGCCGGGCTGGGCCTCGTCGCCTCGCGGACCACGGCCGACTCGCAGGCGGCCCGGGCCGGCCGCCAGGCGACGATCGAGAGGGTCCGTGCCCAAGGGGTCCAGGCGCTGCTCCCCGACCTCGCCGCGAAGCTCGTCGCGCCCGCCGCTCCGGAGGACCTCCGGGCTCGGGCCGCCCGGGTGATCCAGGCGTGTTCCGTCGAGGCGGTTGTGGCCGGTCTCACCGCGATGGCCACCCGCCTCGACCGCACGGTCGTGCTGGAGTCCCTGCCGCGGCCTCTGCTCGTGCTGCATGGGGACGCAGACCAGCTCATCCCCGTCGCGGAGGCCGCGCGACCCGCGCGGCAAGCGAGGCCCATCGACCACGTCATCCTCCCGGGCGTCGGCCACATGCCGATGTGGGAAGCACCCCTCCCGACGGCCGATGCGCTCCGGATCTGGGCCCGGTCGTCACATGGTCTGTAAGGGGTGCCCGTCACAGGCTGACCTTCTCGCGGCGTTCCGACTTCCGTTCGGGCAATGCGCACGAAAGAGCTAAGCCGTCCCAGTCCCCCTGCGCTTCCGGATGCGCATCGCGATCCTCGGCGTCGGGGGCCTCGGTCGCACCCTCGCCTCCGAGCTCCGGACGGATCCGCGAGTCAGTGCCCTGCTCCTCGCGGACCAGAAGGGCGAGCGGGCTCGGATCCTGACCGCGATCCGGGGGCGCGTGCCGATCGAGGCGCGCCAGCTCAACATCGAGGACTCCGCGGCCGTCGTGCGCGCGGTCCGCGGGTACGATGCGATTGTGAACACGGCGCTGCCCAAGTACAACCTGATTCTCATGGAGGCCGCCCTCCAGGCCGGGACGGACTATCTGGACGTCTCGGCGGCGGGGCCTCGCGTGCGGGGCGGCAAGCCCGGGATCCTCGAGCAGCTCGATCTCGGCGACCGCTTCAAGGCCGCCGGACGGACCGCGCTCCTGTCGATGGGACTCGACCCCGGGATCTCGAACGTCTTGGCGCGGGATGCGACGGACCGCTTCGAGGCGATCGACAGCGTCCGCATCCGGAGCGCGAGCCTCGACAAGGAGGGCCGCATCCAAGCGTTCCCCGTCTACTCCCGGGAAGTCTTCCTCGCCGACGTCCTGATCCCGCCGACCGTGTGGCTGGACGGGAGCCTGCAGGAGCGGGAGCCGCTCAGCGAGGAGGAGGAGTTCCCATTCCCCCCACCGATCGGGCCGCGTCGGGTCTTCATGGTCTCCCACGAGGAGACGAAGTCGCTCCCGCGGTTCCTCGCCAAGCCCGTTCGGCGCGTCGACTACAAGGTCGCCCTGGACCCGAACCTCGTGCGGGCCCTCGTCGCCCTGGACCGTCTGCGCCTCCTCGAAGACTCCCGCATGATCCGCGTGGGGGAGCAGATGGTCCCGTTCCGTCGCGCCCTGCTCGCGGCGTTCCCCGAGCCGTCCGCGCTGCTCCTCCCCCTCGAAGGGTTCGAGGCCCTGAGCGTGGAGGTCGAAGGAACGCGCGGCGGCGACCGCCTCGTCCGCCGCGGAGACATCGTGTTCTCCCACCAGGAGGCGAACCGTCGCCGGAGCACGACCGCGGTGTACTACCTCACGGCGGTGGGCGCGGCAATCGGTCTCCAGCTGCTCGAAGAGAAGGCCGCGTCCGGACCCGGGGTCGTGACGCCGGAGGCGTTGGATCCCGCCCGGGTCTGGAAGGAGTGGTCCGCGAGGCAGCTGCCGCTCGTTTGGTCGGAGCGGCCCGCTTCCTGAGCCGGCCTGCCTGTCGCCGCGGGCGCGCCCTCAGCTCGGGTCGCCGAACGTGATGTAGTGCCAGGGCTTGCGGACCGCATCGTTCAGGTCGACGTACACGTGCTTCACCTGCGTATACTCCTCGAGGCTGTAGATGGAGAGGTCCTTCCCGAACCCGCTCTGCTTGTACCCGCCGTGGGGCATCTCGCTCACGAGGGGCAGGTGCTCGTTGATCTCCGCCGCCCCGAAGCGCAGGCCGTTCGCGACGCGGAACGCGCGCTGCACGTCCTTCGTCCAGACGCTCGAGTACAACCCGAAGACGACGCCGTTCGCGATTTCGAGGGCGTCCGCCTCCGTCTTGAAGGACATCGCGGTCACGAGGGGGCCGAAGACCTCCTCGCACGAGATTCGCATGTCCGCGGTCGCGCCGCTGAACAGGGTCGGCTCGTAGTACCAGCCCTTCTCGAACTGCTTGCCGGCGGGCCGCTTCCCGCCCGTCTCGAGGCGGCAGCCTTCCTCCTTCGCCAGGCCCGCGTACTTCTCCACCTTCTCCCGCTGGCGGTCGCTCACGAGCGGCCCGAGGTCCGTGGACCGCTCCAGCGGATCGCCGGGGCGGACGTCCTTGAGCCGCTTCGCGAACTTCTGGATGAACTTCGGGTACGTCTTCTCCTGGATGACGAAGCGGCACGCCTGGGTGCAGTCCTGACCGCCGTTCACCATCGACGCGGCGACGGCCCCCTCGACTGCGGCATCGAGGTTCGCGTCGTCGAAGACGATGAACGGGGCCTTGCCTCCGAGCTCGAGATGCAGCTTCTTCACGTTGTTCGCGCCCGCGCGCATGATCTCCTTGCCCGTCGCCGTGTCCCCGGTGAGGGAGACCATGTCGACCTTCTCCGACGAGGAAAGTGCCTCGCCGAGGACGGCCCCCGGACCCGTGATCACGTTCACGACGCCCTTCGGCAGCCCCGCCTTCTCGACGATCTTCCCGAGCTCGATCGAGGTGAGGGGCGTCAGGGAGGCGGGCTTCAGGACGGCGCAGTTCCCGGCCGCGAGGGCGGGCGCGAGCTTCCAGATCGCCATCATGAACGGGTAGTTCCATGGGGTGATCGAACCCACGACGCCGATGGGCTCGCGGCGGATGATGCTCGTGGCGCCGTACGCGTACTCCATGGACGCGGATCCGGCGAGGGTGCGCGCGGCCCCCGCCATGAAGCGGAGGTTGTCGACGCTGAACGGCAGGTCGCCGTCGCGGGCCTGCTTGATCGTCTTGCCCTGGTTCTTCGATTCCAGAATGGCGAGGCGGTCCATGTCCGCCTCGATCAACGCGGCGAGCTTGAGCAGGGCCGCGGCGCGGTCGCTCGGGGTCATCTGGGGCCACTTCCCCTTGTC
>JBGPGA010000095.1:0-8694 GCA_041483635.1 Thermoplasmata archaeon | reverse complement strand
GTCGATCCCACTATCAAGAGCCCCGTCTTCGCGTTCACGTCCCCCACCGTCTCCCCCCATCCTCGTCGCCGGATAAAAGGAGGTGCTCGCGAAACGGAACCGGACCCGGCGGGCGCTCCGGGAGGCGGCGCCCGGCATACCGGTTACCCCGATTTTCAGGGTGAAAGCCTTATCCCCCGTCGCCGGGATGGGGAGACTCTCCGGGAGGAGTCCGCGATCCACCGTCCCGACCTGCCCCGCCCGCGCCGCGTCCGGGCGGCCCACGTCCTCATGGCCCTCGTGGCCGTGGGCCTCGTCCTGCGCCTCATCACGTTCGAGTCCTGGGGCATCGTGTACGACGGCGCGGTGATGAGCGTGATGGGCGAGTCCTTCGCCCAGCACGGGGAGTTCCTCGTCCCCTACGCGTCCGCGCCGACCTTCTACCATCATTACCCGCCGCTGTACCCGATCTTCCTGAGCCTCTTCTATCGCGTCCTCGGCTTCTCGATCTTCGCGACGAAGGTCGCGGACCTCGCGCTCTCCTTCCTCCTCGTCGCGGTCGTCTGGCTCACGACCGCGGACCTGTTCGGCCGCCGCAAGGCGTGGTACGCCGCCGCGTTCGCCGCCCTGGAGCCGATGTTCCTCATGACGAGCCTGATCGGCTACTCCGAGGAGCTCGTCGGGATCTTCTTCGTCCTCACGGCCTGGGCCGCGGTGAAGGGACTGCGGGACCTGCCGCACCTCGCGCTCGCGGGCCTCTTCGCGGGCCTCGGGTTCCTGGCGAAAGCGTCGATCGGCTGGGTCTTCGTCGTCACGATCGTGATGGGGTTCCTTTGGATCCGTCGCGCGCGCGGCTGGTGGATCCTGAAGGACAAGTGGTTCCTCGCCGGCGCGGGCGCGTTCGCTCTCCTCGCGGGAGGGTGGACCCTGCGGAACCTCTCCGTGTACGGGTGGCCGCACTGGGAGACGTCCGCGTACCTCGACTACGTGTACGGATACGGCCTCGCGCACCCCGCGCTCCTGGCGGAGGCGCTCGTCGTCAAGGTGCCGCTCTTCCTCCTCTTCTTCCTCCTGTACGCCGGCCTGTTCTTCCCCGAGCTGCGCCTCTCGCGGCGCACGGCCGCGGGCGAGGCGACCGGACTCCTGTGGACGATCGTCGGTGCGACGTTCCTGATGGGCTGGATCGTGTCCTCCTTCTTCTGGACCGTTGAGCAGACGCCGCTCTGGTGGTGGGACAACCTGCGGTACGTCGTCATCGCGTCGCCCCTGATCGTATGGCTCGTGCTGCAGGAGACGGAGCCCCGCTGGACCTTCACGCGCGCGCCGTCCACCGACCTGCGATCGTTCACGAAGCGCTTCGCCGTCCTCATGGCGATCTTCCTCGCGATCGGCCTGGCGATCGTCGCCTTCCCCGCGCCGTACCCGCAGATGACCATCGCGCAGAGCCTCGACGGCTACCTGCAGCCCGGGGCCATCGTCGGCGTGGACGGGTTCTCGCCCGAGCAGATCCTTCCCTACATCTCCGTGCCGAACGTGTCCGTCGTCCCGTACCACGGCGGGGTCGCGGCCGGCTTCATCCTGTCCGCGACCTCGTCCGCGTACGCGGGCTTCATCCATGTGACCACCTTCCGATCCGGCGATCTCCTGGGCGAGGCCTTTGCTTGTTCACTCTGGGCCCGCGCGGGGACCGCGCTCGCGGACGCCGTGAGTCCGTGACCTGAGTGGCGAAAGGGCTATCTGGGACCCTCGTCTGGCCCCGCTGGACCGATGACCATGATGCCTCGGAGGCGCGGACGCGGGCTCAAGATCCTCGGCGCGATCCTGATTGCCGCGGGCCTGTTCGGGATCTACGTCGGTCTCTCGCCCGCCGGCGGCACGGACACGGCCGCGATCGGTCCGAACGTCCCGGGCACCGAATACCTCACGGAGTACTCCTGGAGCGTCCTCGCGGGCGGAAGCGTCCGGGGCACCTTCACCGTCCTGAACAACACGCCCGTCACGGCCTTCCTCTTCAACGACGCGGACTACGACGCGTATCTGAACGGACAGAACCGGACGGGGCTGTACACGACGACGGGGACGAACGGCTCGATTGACGTCTCGGTCAGCGGCTTCGGCACGTACCACCTCGTGTTCCAGCATGGGCCCGGCTACGGGGATCAGGAGCAGGATGTGGCCGTCAACCTCACCTTCACGGGAATCGACCCCTGGTACTTTCTGGCAGGCCTCGCGGCGACCCTGATCGGAGGGGCCCTCGTCGCGTTCGCGGTCCTCCGGGCGCGGCGGTCGCAGGGCCAGGCGCCCTCGGGCATCCTCGAGAGCCGTGCGACTTATGCGCCACCACCGACCCCATCGTCGGGACCCGACACGACCCCGAGCGGCGCGGGCGTGTACCGCATTCCCCCGCCCTTGCCCGGCACGGCCGATGCGAGCGCTGCGGCCGAACCCGCTCCCGTCCCCACGGGCAACGTCGTGGTGAGCCTCGAGAACCGCTCCGCAGGAACGGAGACCGTCCAGCTCACCGTGAACGGCGTCGCGGTGTCGAGCCTGACCCTTCCGCCCGGGACGTCCCAGGTCACGACCGTGACCGCGCGGCTCTCCTCGCCCTTCGGCTCGATGGTCGCGGTCGAGGCCGTCACCTCGGGGGGCCGGCGCGCGGCGCAGTCCGTCTTCGTCGGGGCGCGCGGGACCGCGCAGGTCGCCCTCCGAATCGGATGACGGGGCTCGCCCCCGCGGCGCGACGGCGGGAGCCAAGCATTATGTCCGCCCGCCTCCATCCGCGCCTTCCGGACTCGGGGAGGGACAGGGGATCATGAGGATGGATTCCAGGAGAGGTCCGTCGACCGTGTTGCTGGTCATCGGGATCGTGACCGTGGTCATCGGCCTCCTCGGTCTCGCCGTCTCGGCGGCTCCCCGCAATGAACGCTGGACCATCTCCTTGCCCGCCCTTCCCGGCCACTACGAACGCGTGACGGAGGCCGTGCTCGCAGGCGGGTCCATCGCGCTCACCTTCACCGCCGACAGCCCCGTCACGATCTACATCTTCACGGACGCGCAGCACACGGCCTTCCTTCAGAGCGGGTATGCGGCGTCCGTCGCGCAGGACACGGGGACGAGCGGCTCCCTCTCCGCGGACCTCCCCGGAGGCGGCACGTATTACATCGAAGTGACCCATGCGAGCGGGTACGACACGAGCACGGCGAATGGTCTGCTCACCGTCGCGGTGACCGGGGTCGCCCCGGCCCCCTTCTACGTCGGCGTTGCCGGCCTCCTCGTGGGCGTCCTCCTCGTCTTCGCCGGCATGCGCTTCGGGAGCGGGGCGAAGAAAGGTTCGGCCTCCGGGCCGCATCCCATGGACTATCCCCCTCCCTATACGGCCCCATCCTGGCCGCCCTACTCGATGGTCCCCGGGACCGAGAACGTCATGAACCCCTACGGGGCCTACATGTCGCTCCCTCAGGCGGCACCGCAGCCTTCCGTGTTCCCTCCCCCCGTCGGCATGGTCCCGCCCGCAGTTCCCCCGGGGACGGGCGGGATCCTCGCGACCGTGGAGAACCGCTCCGCCGGGGACGAGAATGTGCAGGTCTTCGTCGACGGCGTGCCGGCCGTCTCCCTGACGATCCCGGCGGGCCGGACGGGCCAGGCCCACCTCCGCGCCCCGGCGGGACCTCCGCCGGGTAGGATCGTCCACGTGGAGATCGTGACCTCGAGCGGAGGTCGCGGGGGCCAGGACGTGATCGTTGCGTCCGAGACGACCGTGCAGCTCTTGATGCGGATCGGCTGAACGCGCTCCGGGTCACGCCACGCGCTCGAGCTCCGCCTCGACCATGAGCCGGACGAGGTCCTTGAACCGGACCTTCGGCTCCCAGCCCAGGAGGCGCTTCGCCTTCGACGCGTCCCCGCGGAGGTTGTAGACCTCGGAGGGCCGCAGGTTCCGCTCGTCCATCGTCACGTGCTTCTCCCAGTCCGAGATGCCCGCCACGCGGAACGCCTCCTCGACGAACTCCCGCACGGAGTGCGCCTCGCCGGTCGCGCCGACGAATTCGGTGGGTTCTTTGTACTGCAGGATCCGGTGCATGAGGTCTACGAACTCCGGGGCGTATCCCCAGTCCCGCCTCGCGTCGAGGCTTCCGAGGGAGATCGTCTCGGCCTTGCCCGCGTGAATCCGGGCGACCCCGTGGGCCACCTTGCGGGTCAGGAACTCGAGTCCTCTCCGGGAGCTCTCGTGGTTGAATAATATTCCATTCGATATATGGATATCATAGGCCTCGCGGTAGTTGATACACGCCCAGTACGCGTACACCTTCGCCACTCCGTACGGGCTGCGAGGATGCATCGGCGTCGTCTCGTCCTGCGGCTCCCGGTCGACCTTGCCGAACATCTCGCTCGAGGAGGCCTGGTACACGCGGGCGTGTGGCGCATAGTTCCGCACCGCCTCCAGGATGCGCACCATGCCGAGCCCCGTGATCTCGCCGGTGAGGACGGGCTGGACGAAGGACGTGCCCACGAAGGACTGGGCCGCGAGGTTGTACACCTCGTCCGGTTTGGAGGCCCGCACGGCCGCATCCAGGGAGGATTGGTCCATCAGGTCGCCGTCATGGAGGGAGATCCGGCCTGCGAGGGCGGCGATGTTGCTGAGGTTGGGGGTGCTGAGTCGGCGTACGAGGCCATGGACCTCGTATCCCTTCGCGAGCAGCTGCTCCGCGAGGAAGGATCCGTCTTGGCCGGTGATTCCTGAGATGAGGGCATGCTTTGCCATCGCGGCGGTGTACCGGGCCTTCGGGCTTAACCGTGACGGTCGTGCCGGGCCCGCGAGGGGACGGAAGGAAGCGTGAACGAGGAGAATGGATCAGGATGTCGGGTCATTTCGCCCTTCGAAAAGCGTCCCTAAAGGTAGAAGGACCCCCGAGGGCTCGTTGGCACCATGCAACCCAACCCACCCCCGCCCGGTCCGGGTGCGCCCTACGGGCGTTCCCGCTTCGGGCTGTTCCTCGCGCTCGGCGTCCTGGTCGCCATCGCCCTCGCCGGCGTCGGCGGCTACCTCCTCGGCGCCTCGGGCCTCGGCCACGCGACCCTGCGGGTCCAGGTGACGAACCACGCCGGGTCGAACCAGACCGTTCAGGTCACCGTGAACGGCGCGCTCGCGGGCACCCTTTCGGTCCCGTCGGGCCAGACCGCGTCCCTGGACGTGCCCGTGGCCTACGCGACGGCGAACGGAGCGACCTTCGACGTTGAGGCGAGCACGACCGCAGGTCCCCGAGACAGCAACTCCGTGTTCGTCAACACGCCCGGGATCTTCGTCGTGAGCCTGGCCCTCGGCTGAGCAGTTCACGGCCGCCGCGCGTAAAATAAGAGAAAGGCCCGGGGGTCGCCCGGGCTTGGCAGCTCAGCGGCTCGCGTGTGTGAGGTGCCCGGCCGACGCGGACCCCGTGAGGAGTCCCGACACGAGGCCGAACGTGGCGCCGACAGCGGATGCAACGGACGCGGTCCCGTACCACACGCCCGGCACGACCGAGAGGACATCCTGCTCCAACAGGTTCGCGATGCCATCTTCGCCGTGGCCGTTGTGGTCGTTGCTCTCGTTGTCGCCCTTCCAGTCGTGGTCCCCGCCGGTTGCGTTGCACTCGTCCAGGCTGTGGACCGCGACCTCGCTCGTCTCGTTTCCGTCGTCCCACGTATGGGCGGCCGTCTCGTTGCTGTTCGTCTCGTTGCGGTCATCCCACTCGTGGTCGTCTCCGGTCTCGTTGCAGCTCGGCGTGGTGTTGTTTCCCGCGCCGGGGCCGCCCTTCGTATTGTTGCCGCCGTTGCCCCCGTTGTTCGTCCCGCCGTTCGACGGCGGCGACGTGGACACCGGGGTCTGCGTGTGCAGGTTCGGGGTGTACAGCATCAAGGCGACGATCGCCAAGATGACGGCCACGCCGATCCCGCCCGCTACGATTTTTCGGGTCCGATTCATTCTCCGCCACCACTCACGTGTGTGGATCTGGGCGGTCCCATCCGTCCTGCGACGGACCTTGCGGTCCCATCCCTTCTGCGCTTGGGTCGCGGACGGGCGAGCTCGCCCGTTCCGGACCCTCCACGGCCGCCGCAAGAGGCGGAGGGGTCTTAAACCCCGTCTGACGAAAAGCAGACGCGAGACACCTCACGAGGCGTAGGATGATCGAAAAGCGTCCTCCGCGGGCTCGCGTCCGACGCGATTGGGCGGCTCCGAGCCCCCCGGCGCGCGCCGCGGACGCTTCCCGCGCCGTTCGCGGGCCGCCTCGCCGCCTCTCACGGCAGCTGGAACTCGAGGACCGCCGCGAAAATCTGGGACTTCGGCTGCCCGCCGATGGCCACCGCGCTGCCCCAGCTCACGACGACCTTCGTGGCGGAGAGCGTCGAAATCCCGGTCGTGTCCCCGGGCCAGACGGCCGGCGCTCCGAAGAGCTTCGAGACCAGGATTGGAGCGGTCAGGAAACCCGTTTTGACGGAGAAGATCCGGAGGTACAGGGCCCAGCCCCGGATCGAACTGTTCGTCAGGTAGGTCACGTAGGCGATCCCGGGGCCGCCGCCCGCGACCTCCATGATGTGCGCCGCCGGGCCGACGTCCGGCGTCACCCGCACGGCCGCAGACCAGGTCGCTCCGTGGTCCGACGAGAAGGACAGCCAGCCGATGTCCTCGGTCGCTCCCTGGGTGTCCCAGGTCGCGTACAGGTTGCCCGCGGAATCGATCCCGAGCGCGCCGTCGATCCACCACTCCGAGAGGGACATCGTCCCCGTGCCGGGTCCCACGAGGACGGGCGCGGACCAGTGCATCCCGCCATCCATCGATGCGGTGAAGTACGTGTGGGCGGGGTCCATCGCGTACGTGGTCGTGTCCGTGATGTGGTAGCCCTGGTACAGGACGTCGATCCGGCCGCTCGGTTCGACGAAGAGCGGGGCGCTGTCGCCCCCGCTCGCGGGGAACCCGGGGCTCACGGGGACGATCGGGCTCCACGTCGCCCCGTGATCCGTGGACCACTGGACCACGACGTTGAGGTCGCCGGTCAGGAAGGCGCAGCTGCCGCCCGAAGGGCAGATGAAGATGACAGACGTCCGCTGGGGGCCGTAGTCGTAGGTCAGGTAGACCGTCCCGTTCGGCGCGACGGTCAGGAACTCCCGGTCGCCCCAGTTCTTGGCGTCCGGCGGCACGAGGCCCGTGACCTGGGCGAACGATTTCCCGTGGTCGAAGGAGGCGGCGACGAACGGATACCACTGGCTGTTCTTCGCGCGCATGAAGGCCGCATACACGGTCCCGTCCGGCCCGACGGCGACGGCCGGGTCCCACGCGTTCACGTTCGATCCGAGGGACATCGGGACGTGGAGCGGGGTGTCCCAGGTGTGCCCGCCGTCCGTGGACCGCGCGAAGGCGATGCCCTGGCAGCCCATCCAGATCTCGTACACGTAGCCGAGGGCGGCATCGACGGCTTGCTCGACCTCCGCGTTCTGACCGGAGGAGCACGCGGCGCTGACCATGGAGATTGGGCTCTCCGTGTAGGTGACGGCGGGCGTCGACGAACTCCAGATGGAGAATCCAGGATGCCCCGACCCCGCGGACGCGGGAACAGTCCACGCGATCGATACGGTCACGACGATCAAGAGCCCGAACATCCAGCGTCGACGCGGCACCTTCCTCCGCCCCCACCCGGGTAGCCCCGCGGGGCGTCATAACGTTTGTCCAAATCTCGCGTCGCGGGGGCCTCCTCAGGCACGAGGCGCCCAAGCTAGTGCGTGCGCCGTCTCAGGGATCGTCGAAGATCGCCAGGTGGGATTACGCTAGCTTGCCGAGCAGTTTGGCGGCGTCCCCCTCCGTCATCGCCTTCAAAGTCTCCGTTCGGACGTTCCCCTGCACCGCGATCCGGAGCAAGATCCGGTTCATCGTCTCGTCGTCGCGGGCCTCCGCGATCCCGACGAGGTCGTACCGGCCCATCGTGTAGTACAGCGTGAGCTTCCCGCCCTCGGCCTCGGCCAACTTCCGGGCGGCCTCGGCCCGCTTGGGCGAGTCCTTCACGTTCCGAATTCCCTGGTCCGTCCACTTGATCAACGTGACGTAGTGTGGCACGCTCCCCCTCCTGTCTTGCGAGGCCCTGAAGGGCGGCCCGGGGTCAAAGTCATTCCGCCCGCGGACGGGGCGGTCTTGCGGTTTTGTTGCCCCTTCCTTTCCGCGGCTTCCCCCCGCGTGCTTCTTCTGGCCCTCGCCCATGTCCCTCGCATGGTCGACCTGAGCTTCTTCACGGCCCTGATGAGTCCCTCGGGCCTCGTGTCGCTGATCGCCATCGTCATCGCCGCCGTCGCGTTCGCGGGGTACCTGAAGGGAGTGCGGGACGCCCGCCTCCGCCAGCACGAGATCGAGGCCCTCTCGCGGGCGACCGAGCAGCTGGCCCGCCTCGCCGTCCTCGAGTACGGCGGGGTCACGCGGCTGGGCAAGTCTCTCGCGAGCGCCCTGAACCCCACGGGCGAGCCGAGCGCCATGTCGCCGGAAGCGAAGGCGGCCTACCACGCGCTCGGACCCGAACCCGATCGGATCCTCGAGGAGGCGGAGATCGTCCTGGGCCAGGTCGCGAAATCCTTCGGTTGGCGGTACGTCCCGGGCTTCCGGGAGCGGTAGGCGGGGGGCGGCCCGCCCGTCCCGGGGTGCCGGTCAGTGACCGCGGCGGTCCCGGTTCAGGTACTCCTCCAGTCGCGCGTAGCTCTCCC
>JBGPGA010000094.1:0-8750 GCA_041483635.1 Thermoplasmata archaeon | reverse complement strand
GTCTTCCTCGTCCTCATCCTGCTCGTCCCCCTCATTCTCTTCGTCTTCGTCGCGGTGTGGATGTATCGGGACGCGAACTCGCGCGGCATGAGCGGAGGCATCTGGGTTCTGGTCCTCGTGCTGGCCAGCCTCTTCGGCTCGTTCATCGGCGGGCTCATCGTCCTCATCGTCTACCTCGTCGTCCGCGAGAGCCATCCCATCGGGGGCCGGCTCTACGGCTATGGCTACGGATACCCTCCGCCGGCCTACGGTTACCCAGGCTACCCGCCACCGGCCTACCCCTCGTATCCGCCACAAGGGTATCCCCCGGCCCCAGCTCCGAGCGCCTCCGGCCGGTGCCCCCGGTGCGGCGCGGGCACGAACCCGGGTGCGCGCTTCTGCGCGAGCTGTGGTTCACCGCTCTGAAGCGCGATGCCTTTAAGGCGGACCCGACCCTCTCCCGCCTCCGGTGCCCGGATGAAGAGCTCCGACGTCTCCGGATTCTACAAGAAGACCCCCCAGGAACGCTGGCAGGTCGTGCGGGAGTTCGGCGAGCTTTCCGAGGCAGAGATCGCGACGATCCGGAACACGGGCGCCCTCGCCTTCGACCAGGTCGACCACATGATCGAGAACGTGGTCGGGACCCTGCCCATGCCCCTCGGGATCGCCATGAACTTCCTCGTCAACGGCAAGGACTACCTCGTGCCCATGGCGATCGAGGAGCCGAGCGTCGTCGCGGCGGCCTCGAACGCCGCGAAGATGGCGCGGGCGAAAGGAGGCTTCACGACGAGCTCGAGCGGTCCCATCATGATCGGACAGATCCAGCTCGTGAACGTCTCGGACCCACACGGGGCCAAGATGACGATCCTCGCCCACCGGGACGAGATCCTGGCCCTCGCGAACGAGAAGGACCCGGTCCTTGTCAAGTTCGGCGGGGGCGCGAAGGATATCGAGGTCCGCGTCGTCGACACGGGCCGCGGCCCGATGGTCGTGACCCACCTCCTCGTCGACTGCCGCGACGCGATGGGCGCGAACGCGGTCAACACGATGGCGGAGGCCGTGGCTCCCCACATCGAAACGTGGACGGGCGGACGGGTGTACCTCCGCATCATCTCCAACCTGGCCGTGAAGCGGCTGGCCCGCGCCCGGGCCGTCTTCTCGAAGGAGGCGATCCGGACCGAGGAGATCCCCGGCGAGGAGGTCGTGGAAGGCATCGTCCAGGCGTTCGCCTTCGCCGACGCGGACCCGTTCCGCTGCGCGACCCACAACAAGGGGATCATGAACGGCGTGGACGCCGTGGTCGTCGCCACGGGGAACGATTGGCGGGCGATTGAGGCGGGAGCCCATTCGTACGCCGCGTGGAAGTCCGGCAGCTACCGCTCCCTCACGACGTGGGAGAAGAACGCGGACGGGGACCTCGTGGGGACGATCGAGATGCCCATGCCCGTCGGACTGATCGGGGGGGCCACGGCCGTGCACCCCACCGCGAAAGCGAACGTGAAGATCCTCGGCGTGAAGACAGCCTCCGAACTGGCCGAGGTCATCGCCTCGGTCGGGCTCGCGCAGAACTTCGCCGCGCTGCGTGCCCTCGCCACGGAGGGGATCCAGCGGGGTCACATGTCCCTCCATGCGCGGAACATCGCCGTGACGGTGGGAGCCGTCGGCGACGAGGTGGAGCAAGTGTCCGCGGTCCTGGTGAAGGAACGAAAAGTCCGCATGGACCGAGCCAAGGAAGTCCTCGACGAGCTACGGAAGCGTAAAGCCGACCACTAATATCAGTCGGTCTTTATAATTCCGATTGGATGTAGATAGTACGAAGGTGAAATAGTATCGCAAGAGCCGCATCCAGCGATACTATTAATGCTGAGGCCTAACTGGCCTCAAATCGTGCGCTTTTGTGACACGGTCGGCTCGCGGCCCTTTCGGAAACCTGCGGAGTGCGCTTGATAAATACAACCTGATGAATAAAAATTCGGGTGATCCCGACAGCGGGAGAGGGAGGGCGTGTCCGACGCGCGACGACGTCAATTCGGTCTGACCGTCAGGCTTTTTTACTCAAAGCCCGATGCGCACGCGCACGGGATGGGTGCGCTCAGTGGTACGGGTCGCTATCTACACTAGGGTATCGACCGACGACCAAGCCCGGGAAGGCTTCTCGCTGGCTGCCCAGGAGGAACGGCTCCGCGCGTACTGCCAGGCAAGGGGCTGGGACATCGCGGGGACCTACCGCGACGACGGTCACTCGGGACGCAACATCCGTCGGCCCGCCTACCAGAAGATGATGGAGGAGCGGGAGAGCTGGGACACGATCCTAGTCCTCAAGATGGACCGGATCCACCGTAACTCCCGCCACTTCATGGAGATGATGGAGGACCTCGGGAAGTCGGGGAAGGACTTCGTCTCCGCGACCGAGTCCCTCGACACGACGACGGCCATGGGCCGGTTCGTCATGGACATCATCCAGCGCATCGCCCAGCTCGAGTCCGAGCAGATCGGCGAGCGCGTCTACATGGGGATGTCCCAGAAGGCGAAGACCGGCCCTGGCGTCCTGGGGTTCCCGGCGCCGCTCGGGTACGAGGTCCGGGCGGGATCCCTTCATGTCAACGACCGCGAGGCGCCGATTGTGCGGGACATCTTCGAGCGGGCTCGGGCCGGTAAGACCATGGAAGAGATTGCGAAGGAGCTGAACGCCCGCGGCGTCCGGACCAAGCGCGACCGCGGCTGGACCGCCGTCAAGGTCTACCGGATCCTCCACAACCCCGTCTATGCCGGGCACCTGCGCTGGGACCGGATCGGGAGGAAGGCCGAACACGATTCCATCGTCTCCGTGGAGACGTTCAACACGGTCCAAAAGGCGATCCGCAGCAGGGCTCCGTTCTCGACGGCCCACGAACCGCCTCTCGCCCTGGAGGCCTGAGGGATGCCCGAGGGCCGGTGCCAGCGGTGCTGGGCCACGAAGAACCTCGTGAACCACGAGGTCGACGCGAATCCCCGCGGCGACCCCACCGTCCGGCGAGAGAAGGTCATCCTGTGCAAGCACTGCGCCGACTCCGCACCGATGGACGCGCTCCTCTTCTGGGAAGTGTACATGCGGTTCGGCTCGACGCGGGAGATGCTCCAGCACTACGGCGCCGAGGACGAGGAGGAGGCCCTTCGGCGGCTGTGCATCGAGCGCAACCTGAACGAGCGGGAGGTCGTGCGCCGCGCCCGGGGGCAGCAGAGCGCGGAGGCGCTGAACGCCGCAACGAAGAAGACGAACTCCTTCCTCGCTTATGCAAGCCCGTACGGATACGATTACGTGAATGGGGCACTCCAGATCCGCCCGGAGGAGGCCCGGGTCGTCTCGATCATCTTCCGCCGGTACCTCGAGGGAAAGGGGATCGCGAAGATCTGCCAGGAGCTCAATCGGGAAGGCTTCCGGACCAAGACGGGCCGGGCCTGGGCGAGCCAGACGATCGCGAACATCCTGAGCAACCCCGTGTACTGCGGCCTCTCCCGCCTGAATGGCGGGATCAAGCGGGGGAAGCACGAGGCTCTCATCGAGCTCAACACCTTCAATCGGGTCCAGTCCGAGATGCAGCGCCGGATTCGCAGGCCCGACCAGCGGAAATCCGAGGCTCCCCAGCTCAGGCTCGAGGACTACGTCGAGTAGGCCGTCGGCAGATGGGACCGGTTCGATCGAGCGTGCTACGCCTCAGAATGTCATGGTAGGAAACCGGCCGCCCGACGCGTCGCTCCGATCGAGACGGTTGGCATCGTCATCGTGACGCCATTCGCCTCACTAGGCCTTGAGCCGCGCAAGTTATAGTTAAACGACTATAACTCGAAAGACTCCGCGGTCATCTCGGGTGGGAATCCTGTCGAGAAGACTCGGGTGCGGGCGTTCCTCGGATCCCGCTGACTTCAGGTGGTCGGGCGAATTCCTCCCAGGTGGACATGGAGGCATCAAGGAGGAGATGCCGCGTCTGTACCGAAAAACCAGGGAGGAACGACCCACTTTCGGCCTCCCGTGCCGTTTACATTCGGTTGTCCGTACGTAAATGGGGAAGGGGTCCCCGCCGTCTTGACAACACATAGTTCTATATGCACACATATAACTATGGGCGCGGTGGCAAACTCGTGGCAAAGCGTGTCAAGGAGATCACGACGATCCAACTGAGCCCCGAAACGCGGGACCGACTGTACCGGCTCAAGTTCCGGTCGACCTACGACGAGTTCCTCAGCGAGCTGTGCGACCTCTACGAATCGGCGAATCACAGTGACCAGAAATAGGCATCGGACAGACGGTATAGTATCGACCTATAATTTGATTTGTGGTACGGTGACAGCTATACTTTTCCAACTAATCTGCAAGACTTCCCTGTTCCGGGACCCCGATGCAAGGGTTATGTGGGGGGAGCCCGATGCGTCGGCGTTCCATGCTGGCTTGGGTGGAGAAGTACCGGCCGACGAGTCTGGACGAGGTCGTCGGGAATCCCGCCGCGGTCGCGGATCTCCGGAAATGGGCCGCCGGCTGGGTCAAGGGTCGGCCCGACAAGAAGGCCGTGATCCTCCAGGGAGACCCCGGAATCGGGAAGACGACCGCCGCTCTCGCCCTCGCGCGCGAGATGGGCTGGGCTCTCATCGAGATGAACGCCTCGGATAGCCGCAACGCTGACGCGATCGAGCGGGTCGCCACCCGCGGCTCCGTCCTCCAGACGTTCTCCCCGACGGGCGAATTCCTCCGGACGGAACAAGGGGGGCGCAAACTGATCGTCCTCGACGAGGCGGACAACGTCTTCGGCCGCGAGGACAAGGGTGGGATCGCCGCGATCGTGAGCCTGATCCAGAACACGCGACAGCCCGTGATCCTGATCGCGAACGACTATTACGCCCTCACACGGCGGTCCTCTTCCCTGAAACGTCTATGTCGCACCATTAAATTCCAAGGAATTAACAGGGTCGCCATGAAAAGTCTACTTCGGAACATTTCCCTCAAGGAAGACGTGCAGGTCGACGACGAGGTCTTCGAGTTCATCATCGAGCGGTCCCAGGGCGACCTCCGCTCCGCGATCAACGACCTCGAGTCGATCGCGCTCGGCAGGAAGGAACTCCGGGGCGACTCGACCAGCTCCCTGGGAAACCGGGACCGGGAGAAGACGATCTTCGCGGCCCTCGAGGAGATCTTCCGCTCGGGGGATGCCCGCCGCGCGCGGGAGTCCGTGCTCGGCCTCGACGAGTCCCCGGAGGACCTGATCCTCTGGGTCGACCACAACCTCCCGTACGAGTTCACGACCGCGGCGGACCGGGCGCGCGGCTTCGACCGCCTGAGCCGCGCCGACGTGTACCTCGGCCGCGTCCGCCGGCGGCAGGACTACGGCCTCTGGTCCTTCGCGAGCGAGATGATGTCGATGGGCGTCGCGGCGGCGCGTCGGGACCGCGCGCGGGGAGGACAGCTCGGCTTTCCGCAGTACCTCCTCCAGATGTCCCGCTCCCGCGGGCTCCGGGTGGCGCGGAACTCCCTCGCAAAGAAGCTCGGGGGCCATCTCCACACCTCGTCCGCGGTCGCGCTCAACGATCTCATGCCCGCGTTCAAAGCCCTGTTCAGCGGGGACGAGGAGTTCCGGGTCCAGATGACGGCCGCCCTCGGCCTCGAGGACAAGGAACTCGCGTACCTGCTCGACGAGAGCGAGGACAGTCACGCGGTGAAGCACCTGCTCGATCGGGCCGGGCAAATTGAGAACACACGCCGGGGAGCCGAGACGCGGTCTTCGGGTCTCGCGAGCTTCGACGAGGAGGGATTCGATGAAAGTTGACGTCCCGAACACGCAGCGACACCTCACCGGGAAGCGGATCCAGATGGCAGACACGGAGGTCCTCGCGAGGTACGTCTTCCCCTTCGTGGACGACGCCTGGTCCGTGCCCTTCTACGTGATCGACGCGATGACGTACGGCCCCCGCCTGTTCCGGGGCTCCCTCGAGATTCGCGCGGGCGGCCTCCACACCCCCGAGCCCTCGTCGAAACTGGAGAGGGTCACCGCCCTTCCCACGGCCCGCTTCGAGGAGGTCGTCCACTTCGACCCCTGGTGGGTCTTCCGGGGGATTGCGGGGATCGAACGCGCCTGGATCGACGCGGTCCTCGCCACGAACATCGCGGGCACGTTCAACCACGACGGCACGACGTACAAGCTTCACGACCTCGAGTTCGACACCGGCCTCCGCACCCTGGAAAGCCTCGTCGCGAAGGATCCCCTCTTCCGCACCGGGACGTTCCGCAAGGGCGACCTCGGGTTGCTCGAGCTGCGGAAACCACTCCGGAAGTGACCGCCCCGCGTTCGTTCGGTCAGCCGAAATGTCCAAAGGGCTTTTAGCGCCTGCCCGCTTCCCGGGCTCGATGGACCCGGAGAGGCAGGAGGTCTTGGAGCGCCAGGGTTACCGGATCGTGGGCAACCACAGCGGCGTGAAGCTCTGCCACTGGACGAAGGCCAGCCTGACGAAGGGCGTGGGCTGCTACAAGCAGACGTTCTACGGGATCGAGAGCCACCGCTGCCTCCAGATGACGCCCACGGTGGACGCGTGCAACCTGGGCTGCATGTTCTGCTGGCGCACCCAGGAGTGGGGATCCGACTCCCTCGTCGAGGCGGACGATCCCGCGTTCATCGTGGAGGAGTCCCTCCGAGCCCAGCGTGAGCTGCTGAGCGGATATGGCGGGAACCCGAAGGTCTCCAAGGAGCGGTTCGACGAGGCCTGGAATCCGAACCAGGTGGCCATTAGCCTGACGGGAGAACCGACCCTGTACCGTCGTCTCGGCGAGATGATCGACGAGTTCAAGCGGCGGAACATGACGACGTTCCTCGTGACGAACGGCACGACGCCCGCGGTCCTGCGTCGCATGCACGAGGAAGGCCGCCTGCCCACGCAGCTCTACGTCACGGTCGCTGCGCCGAATGAGCACGTCTACCAGGAGCTCATGGCGCCCAAGTCCGACAACGAGTTCAAGAAGCTCCAGGAGACGCTCGCCCTCCTTCCGACCCTCCCGACGCGCACGGTCGTCCGTCACACCCTCGTCGACGGTTGGAACCTCGGATGGGAAGAGGACTACGCGAAGCTGGACGGCCTGGGCAAGCCCATGTTCATCGAGTGCAAGGGCTACAGCTTCGTTGGGGAAAGCCGCCTCCGCCTGAAGGTGGAGAACATGCCCCCCCACGCCTCAATCCGCCGGTTCGCAGAACGGCTCGCCGAGCTCACCGGCTACGGCGTCGCGGCGGAGCGCGAGGACAGCCGCGTCGTCCTGCTGACCTACGACGGTCGCCTGCACCCCATTCCCAGCTAGAGCAATCGGGTCGTCGGCCTTATTACGGGGCGCCCGGATGCGCCGCCGGCCCCCGTGGCGGACATCTGGACGGATTTCATCGGCATCCTGCTCGGCGCGTACGGGAACCCCTACATCTTCCTCCCGCTCGTCTTCCTCTACGCGATCGCGATCGCGGTGATCCTCCCGATCCCGATCGAGCTGAGCCTCGTGGCGCCGATCGTGAACCAGGAGTGGGGTTACCTCGTCGGCATCGCGCTCGCCCTTGCGGCGGGGAAGACCGCGGGCGCGTGGCTGATCTTCGTCTTCGGCGTGAAGGTCGAGGACAACATCCGTTGGTGGTCCGAGAAGTGGCGGTTCGCGGAGTGGTTCGTGGACAAGGCGGACCTCTTCGTCCAGAAGACGGGCTACCTCGGACTGTACTTCCTGCTGAGCATCCCCCTCATGAGCGACACGATTCCGATCTACCTGTACTCCCTGTTCAACAAGGAGGGGAAGTCCCTCGAGCGAAACCTGTTCCTCGGCGCGAACTTCTTCGCCGCCCTGAACCGCGTCGCGATCCTGGCGGGACTCTTCCTGATCGGCGTGGACCTCTTGCGCGCTGTGTGACCCATACCCTTATCCTGCGCCTGCGGTTGGCGAGCGCGTGTTCGAGCTCCCCTCCATCCTCCGTGCCCCGGAGCTCCTGGACAAGGCGCTCGGACGGGCGGCCAAGGCGACCGCGAAGGGGCGGGACCGAGCCGAGAAGGCGCACAACCTCGCGGTGGCCAAGGTGCAGAGCGCCGGACAGACGATCGAGAGCACCCTCCACGGCTACGTGAAGGCGTTCCCGACCCTCGACCGCCTGCCGCCGTTCTACCGCGAGCTCGTCGACATCCTCGTCGACCGGGACCGCCTGCGCCAGCATCTCGGTGCGGTGGACTGGGCGGCCGGGAAGGCCAAGGAGCTGACCCGCGCCTACGCCCGGCGCCTCGGGCGGGCCCCGATCCAGGAGATCCCTGGGCTGCGGAAGGAGGCGGTCGGCCGGTTCGCATCCGTGGTGAACCAGGTCTCAGGCGATCTGGACGCCCTCGTCGAGGCGCGGATCGCGCTGCGCAAGATCCCGAGCCTTGATCCGGAGCTGCCCACGATCGTCGTGGCGGGCTACCCGAACGTAGGGAAGAGCGCGCTCGTCCGCGCCGTGTCCACCGGGAAGCCCAAGGTCGCCGCCTATCCGTTCACGACACAGGGCGTGACGGTGGGCCACATCGACCGCGGCTACCACCGCATCCAGATCCTCGACACGCCCGGCCTCCTGGACCGGCCCATGGAGAAGCGGAACAAGATCGAGCGGCAGGCGATCGCCGCCCTGCGCTACCTAGCGACCGTGGTCCTCTTCATGCTCGATCCGACGGAGACCTGCGGGTACCTCCTCGAGGACCAACTGCGCCTCCTGCGCTCCGTGGAGGAGACCTTCCCCGACGTTCCCATCGTCGTCCTG
>JBGPGA010000093.1:0-8775 GCA_041483635.1 Thermoplasmata archaeon | reverse complement strand
GCAAGGGACCCACCTCTGCATCGACCACGGCATCTACCCGTTCGGCACCTCGAGCAACTGCACGGCGGGGGCCGCGGCGACCGGCGCGGGCATCTCGCCCCGATACCTCGAGAAGATCCTCGGAGTCGCGAAGGCGTTCACCTCTCGGGTGGGCGAGGGGCCCTTCCCGACGGAGCAGCAGGACGACGTCGCGACGCATCTCCGGGAGACGGGCGGCGGGGAGTACGGCACGACGACGCGGCGGCCGCGGCGGGTCGGATGGGTCGACCTCGTCATGCTCCGCGCCGCGGTCCGACTGAATGGGCTCACGGGGCTCGCGGTGACCAAGCTCGATGTCCTCGGCGGGCTCGACCGGGTCCGCGTCTGCACCGCATACCGTCACGACGGGTCCACGGTCAAGGACTTCCCAGCCTCCATGAAGGTCCTGGCCGAGGCCGAGCCGGTCTACCGGGACTTCAAAGCGTGGCCCGAGCTCTCCGAGGACGCCTGGATCCAGATCGCGAAGAAAGGGAAGCGGGCCCTCCCGGATCCCGTCCGCCGGTACCTCGCGTTCCTGGAATCGCAACTCAAGGTGCGGGTCGAGATCGCATCTGTGGGCCGCTCCCGCGCCGCGACGATGACCTTGGGCCGATAGCCTCCGGGCCCGTCAGGCGCCCGCCATGGACTCGAGCCGTTCCCGGAGCTCGCACGCCTTGCAGATCTCGTGGACGGTCGGCTCGCCGCACCGGGTGCACCCTCGGAGGGACGCGGGGGGCCACGCGGACTGGATCACGGGCCGCAACTCATCGTAGCCGCGCACGATCGCGTGGCGGGTCCCGGGGCTCTCCGCCTCGAGGCGGTGCAGGATCTCCTTGAACCGCCCGCGTTGGGCCCGGGCCGCGTACGGACATTCGGCGTCGTGGAAGGGGACCCTGCGGAGGTACGCGTACAGGTAGACCTCGAGCTCGGGGACCATCCGGAGCGGCTGGAGCCTCGGGACGAGGCCGGGCTGGACGTGCTCGTGGGGGCCGAGGCGGGCGAGGCGCTCGACGTCCCCCCGCGCCACGTTCATCAGGATCGACTCGGCCGTGTCGTCGAGGTTGAGGCCCGTCGCGAGGTAGTCCGCGCCGATCTCCGAAGCTTTCTCGTTCAGGGCGTGCCGCCGGAAGACCCCGCAGTAGCTGCAGGGGATCGCCCCCGGGTCGACCTGGACGACGCGGTCCATCTCGAACCCCTGGGTCTCCTGGTACGCGACGACGTGATGGGGGATCCCGAGCTGGCCACAGAAGGCGCGCGCGGTCTCGAGGCTCGGCGGCCGGTATCCCGCGATGCCCTCGTCGACCGTGATCGCCTCGAGGGTGACGTCCGGGCGGCGTCCGAGGTACTCGTGGAGAAGGAGGAGGGCCGTGCTGCTGTCCTTGCCGCCGGAGAGGCCGACCGCGATCTTCGTCGGCTCGCCGTTCAGGTCGAGCTCACGGCGGATCTCCTGCTTCACGCGATGCTCGACGAACTCCCGGAAGTGGACGGCGCAGAGGTGGGCGCCGCTGTACCGAATGAACAGGACGGACGGGGCGCCGCACCGGTCGCAGGGCACGGCGGAGTGAGTGCGGCTCCGGCTCTTTATCCTTCACGCATCAACGCGGCGGGTAGGCCGGTGGCATGTACGTCGGAGGCCACAGGGAGGCCCTGGGCTCGCGCAGGATGAGGTCGTAGGCGACGGCAGCCAGGATCACGGACCACGCTCCCGTGACGCCCGTCGCGATGGCCGTCGCCACGTAGCTGACCACGAAATTCCCGGTCAACGCCCCCGCGAAGCCGATCGCCGCACCGAGGAGCCCCGCGATGATTCCGATCACGAGGGTCGCGCCGAAGAGCGACCACTTGTGACCCTTCGTCAGGTTCCAGCTCCGGCCGAGGCTGTCAACCGCGTGGGCCCCCTCGACCATGATGACGGGTGCGTAGAGGAGGAGGGCCAGGTAGATGTAGAGGATGAGCACGGCCAGGAATGGGAAGGCCAGGGCGGCGCCACACAGGAGGGCAATCGAGGCCGCCGAGAACCCGCCGAGGACCACGGTAAACAGGAGGATGATCGGGACGAAGATCACCCCTACGGTAATCAGGGTCACGAGGAGGTTCGCCCCGAGGACGCTGAGGAAGCGCTGGACGCCCCGCATCAACGAGTCCTGGAGCCGGACGCGCTCGCCGCGGTAGGCGCGCACGGAGAAGTCCGTGACCCCTCCGAGCACGACGCTGCCGAGGACCAGTCCGATCACGATGACGACGAACTCGTACCCGACGAACGCGGCAAGGTCCAGACCGGTCGGCGGCGATGTTAAGGAGATCCCGCCGAACCCGCCCGCGCCGATCGGCACGTGCAGGAGCAGGATGGACCCGAGAAGGCTGAGGCCGCTCGTGACCAGGGTCAGGACGAGGAACACGACGAAGAACTCCAGGAAGTGCTTCGTCCAGACGTCCATCACCCCGGAGAACAGGTCCGAGAAAGTGGCCCTCCGAACCCCAGGCCAGTACCCGGGCGGGGGAGTCGGCGGGTACCCTGGGTATGGGTACGCCGGGGGCGAGGCGGCGGGTGCCATGACCCGCGGTGGGGCGGGCGGCGCCCCTCCCGTCGGCGGGGGTATCGCGAAGCCGCAGGACACGCAGAAGTTGTTCCCGGCCGGCACGGGCTGGCCGCAATTCGGACAGAAACGCGAGGCGGACAATGAGGACCCTCCGACCGCCACAGAGATTGGATGGGGCTTGAGGGTTTGCATCGGCCGCCGGGTTGGGAATCCCGCCGGGCTACGGCCTTGTGACCGGTGGTCACGGGCGGACCGCAAAGCGCCACGTGTTGTCGGATCTCGACGGGCGAGAACGGCATGATTACCGCGGACGAGAACCGCGGACGGCTCTATTTCCAAAGGACCCGGTTTGGCTGCGCGGTCCGGAGGGATCTCGATCGACGTGAATCAAGTCGGCATCCTGCTCATGGGCTCCGTCCTGGGCTGGTTCCTCCTCTTCGCGGTGCGGCGGTACAAAGTCCAGTGGGGCGCGTTCGCGGCGTTCTTCATGATCGGCTTCGGGGTGAGCCTGATCTCGTGGCTGTACGCCAAGGATCTCCTCGCGTACTACGGGATCGGCATCTTCCTGGGGTTCGTCGCGAACATGATCGTCCGCGTCGCCGGGGTCACCGCGGGCGGCAAGCTCGGGGAAGGCCTCCTCGAGATCAGCGCGTTCCGCTCCCACGAGAAGTGACCCGATGGCCATCGAGGGAGTGCGCGCGGCGAAGGCCGCGCACGAGGCGGACCTGTTCGACCGCGCGAACGTCGTCGGCGTCGCGGTGGGCCGGAAGGTGGTCGGCGGCCGTGAGCTGGACGAGCCGTGCATCGTCGTCTTCGTGGACCACAAGGAGGTGGAGGACCGCCTCAGGCGACGGGACCTCGTACCCAGGGCCCTCGATGGCGTGCGGACGGACGTCGTCGAGACAGGGCGATTCCGCGCCCTGCCGCTCCTCGAGACTCTCGCGGTGAGCCACACGGCGAGGGTCCGGCCCGCACCGGGCGGCGTGAGCATCGCGCACGAACGCGTCACGGCGGGCACCCTTGGAATCCGGGTGCGACGGACGTCCGGCGAGGCGGTCATCCTCTCGAACAACCACGTCCTCGCGAACAGCAACGAGGCGAAGGCGGGGGACCGCATCCTGCAGCCCGGTCCCTACGACGGTGGCCGACCGCAGGATGCGATCGCCGAACTCGCGGAGTACGTCCCGATCCAGTTCAGGGACCAGGACCCCAGCGGACTCGGCCGCCTCCTGGAGCGCACCCTCGGACCCCTTCTGGCGCCGATTGGCCTCGGGGTGCGACGGCTTCCGTCCGGGAATACGAACCTGGTCGACGCGGCCGTCGCGAGGCCGCTCAAGGAGGACCTCGTCGCCCCGGACATCCTTGAGATTGGACGGGTGGCCGGGACGGTCGAGGCGGCGATCGGGGCGCGGATCAAGAAGAGCGGGCGCACGACCGGGCTCACTCACGGGCGTGTCACGGCACTCGACGCGTCCGTCGAGGTGGACTATGGCGGCAAGACGGCTCTCTTCCGTCGCCAGATCGTCGGCGACATCCGGTCCCGAGGCGGGGACAGCGGGTCCCTCATCGTCGACGAGGGGAACCATGCCGTGGGTCTGCTCTTCGCGGGCGGGACGACGACGACGATCCTGAACCCGATCGAGGCCGTCCTGGCGGCGCTCCGCCTGCGGCTCTAGTCCGTGAGCGGGGGCCAATCTCATGTCACGTTCTCCCTGCGAAGCTGAGCTCCGCAGGGGGCTTGCGATTTAGGCAGGTTGAAACCTACATGACCGTTCCAAGGGAGGAGCGCGAAGGTTCGTTATTGGGGCCCCCGGCAAAGGGTTATTACGCCCCCGCCGGATGCCGCGGGCGTTGGGGCGCGGATGAAGGAGATCTGGGTCGAGAAGTACCGCCCGAAGACCCTCGAGGAGATCGTCGGCCAGGACGAAATCGTCGAGCGGCTCAAGGCCTACCGAGACTCCAGGAACCTCCCCCACCTGTTGTTTGCCGGACCAGCCGGGACGGGCAAGACGACGAGCGCGATGGCGCTCTCCCGCGACCTGTTCGGCGAGGACTGGCGGCAGAACTACCACGAGCTAAATGCGAGTGATGAGCGTGGGATCGACACGGTCCGCACGAAGATCAAGAACATCGCTCGCCTCGCACCCCTCGGAGGTACGGATTTCAAGTTGCTCTTCCTCGACGAGGCGGACAACCTGACCGCGGACGCCCAGGCCGCCCTGCGGCGCACGATGGAGACGTACTCGAAGACCTCGCGGTTCATCCTCTCCGCGAACTACTCCTCGCGGATCATTGAACCGATCCAGTCGCGGTGCGCGGTCTTCCGCTTCCGGCCGCTGAAGCCCGAAGCGATCAAGACGTACCTGGGACGCATCGCGAAGGCGGAGAAGCTCAAGATCACGGACGACGGCATGGAGGCCCTCGTGTACGTGTCCGAGGGGGACATGCGGCGGGCGGTGAACTCGCTTCAGGTCGCGGCCTCCCTGAGCTCCACGATCGACGCGGACGCTCTCTACAAGGTGGCGAGCACGATCCGCCCGGAAGAGGTCAAGAAGATCATCGAGCGCGCCCTCGCGGGGGAGTTCTTGAAGGCGCGCGAGGTCCTCGACAAGCTGCTCATCGAATACGGCGTCTCCGGGGAGGACGTCGTGCGCCAGCTGCACCGGTCCGTGTTCGACCTGAACGTGCCCGACGAGATCAAGGTGCGGCTCCTGGACCGGATCGGCGAGACGGACTATCGCCTCGTCGAAGGGAGCAACGAGCGGATCCAGATCGAGGCCCTCCTCGCGCACTTCGCCCTCGTCGGCCAAGAGATCAAGAAGTAGTCACAGGCCGAGGGTCGCGGCCCACGCCTTCGACGCGGTCGCGTCCTTCGGCGAGGACGCCACGCTCTTCGCCAGGGCCATGAGGAACTCGGGTGCCTTCGTGGCCGCGCACTCCGCGATGCATGCGTCCGCGAGCTGGAGGTTGTGGCCCTGGTTCGCCAGGGAGGAATCGAGGCTCGCATGGTAGGCAATCGCGGAGCCGAGCCGCTTCGCCCCATGCCCTCGGGCCAGGTACACGCGGACGTGCGCCGCGGCTTCCCGCGGTCGGCGCGAGGCCAGATCCTCGGCGACCTGCTTCAGGGCGTCGTCCTCGCCCGCGGCCTCGGGCACCGCGACGGACGGGAGATGGGGCGCGGGGGATCGGACGCGGAGGGCCGCCTGGAAGAGGGCGTAGACACGCTCGCTCGATCGGCTGAACTCGAGGACGAACCGCGCGGCGTGCGCACCGAGGAGGGCGTGGGCGAGGTCGGGATGGTAGCCCTCCGCGGCGACGAGACGCTTGGACGCCTCGACGCCGACGCCCTCCGCGAGGGAGGATGCCGCATACCCGTCACGCAACATCTCAAGGATCGATGCGGCGCAAGTGTCCTCCGTCGGCGCCGCGAGGGCCGTTGCGAGCCTGCCGCGAGCGGGGTCGTCCAGGGGCCTCCCCCCGGAGACGAGCGTGTCGAGATCGGCCCACTCCTTCCCCAGGACAGCCATCATCGTCGCATGAGCGTGCCTCGCGGGCTCCCCCTTGACGAGGTATTGGACGGCGGGTCTCAGGATCGTGCGGGCGTCGCGGAATCCGAGGGCGCGCGCGAGCTGCCACATGCCCACGGACGCGAGGAGCTTGTGACCGCCCTCGCCCAGATCCTCGAGGGATGCGCGGAAGAGCACCTCCCCCGCCATCCGACGTTCCCATCCCTCGTCGAGGATGCCGAGGAAGATCGACTCCGCATCGGACATCGTGCCCGCCCGAAACGCCAGGAGCGCGGAGCGACCGAGGTGGGTGATTTCGCCGGAGACGACCGTTGGCGGGCGCTGCGGCGCGAGGAGTTTCTTCTCGGTCGCGACGAGGACGACGGCCTGGAGGACCGCGAGCGGGTAGTGGCGAGGATCCATCGAGGCGCGGAGGCCGGCCACGGACGCAAGGGTCACCAGGGCATGCGGTGCGAGTCCGGAGGCCGAATCGTACCGCGAAGCCGCAACGAGCGCGGCCGTCCGGAGGACATCGAGTGGGTCGATCGTGCGCCGGACAGCCTGGAGGGCGGCGTCCGCGGCCCGGTCGGCGCGAGAGGACGCGAGACCGAGTTCCAACTCGGCCAGCGGGGATGCCTGGGGGGACTCGGGCATGGCCGGCGCGGCATCTCAAGTTCCCTTGAAATACCTTCCCGAGAAGGTTCGGAATCGCCCCGTCCGCGGAGGAGAGTCGGCGCAATGCCTAAGTGACCCGAGCGGTTCGGGAGCCGAGGTGGAAGTGTGTCGACGCGGTTGGCGTTCTGGCGCAGGCAGGAAGAGGAAGCCACGGGCGAGGAGCACGCCCGCCCAGGCCTCCTGTCCGATTTCATCCTCGGGAGCCAGGACGGGCTCGTGAACGTCCTCGGCGTGATCCTTGGGATCGCGATCGCGGCGCACCAGCAAGCCATAACGAACCCGTTCCGCATCGTCGTCGCGGGGGCCCTCGCCGCGACCTTCGCAGAGTCCATCTCGATGGGGGCCGTCGCGTACACCTCGACCCTCGCGCGGAGGGACCACTACCTGAGGGAGAGGGAGCGGGAGGAGCGCGAGATGCGGGAGCTCCCGGACCTCGAGCGGCAGGAGGTGCGGGAGGTCTTCGAGAAATGGGGCTACCAGGGCGCGAAGCTCGAGCAGATCACGGACGACATCGTCTCGAACCCGAAGGCGTGGCTCGAGTTCATGATGGCCCACGAGCTCGGCCTCTCGCCTGTGGAGAAGCGGCAGGCGCGGAACAGCGCGATCCTCGTCGGGTTCGCGGCCATCTTCGGATCGGTCATTCCTCTCTTCCCGTTCCTTGCCTTCCCGGGGGACATCCTGACGGGCATGCTGGCGTCCCTCCTTGTCGCCGCGGTCGCGCTCTTCCTAATCGGCTGGTATAAGGCATCGAGCACGGTCGGCCGGCCGACCCGCAGCGGCCTTGAGATGCTCGCCATCGGGATCGCGTCCGCGGTGGCCGGGTTCCTGATCGCGTACATCGTCGGCGCGGGACCCCTCTGAAAGGGATTTCGGTTTTCGCCCCCACATCCGAAAATGCGTATCCGGGCAATAGTAAGGACGCAACGCCTAAATCGGGCACATGGCGCTGGCGGCCCCGGAAGCGACCATGGGCCTCCGACTCGCATTCTGGCGCAAAGAAGAGCTCGAGGAGGGTGCGGAGCGGCACACCCACCCCGGGATGCTGTCCGACTTCATCCTCGGCAGCCAGGACGGGATCGTGAACGTCCTCGCGGTCCTCCTCGGGGTCGCCGCGGGGGCGATGCAGCAGTACCCTTACCCGAGCGTCGTCTTCAAGGTCGTGCTCGCAGGAGGCCTCGCGGCGACGTTCGGCGAGTCGATCTCGATGGGCGCCGTCGCATACACGTCCACCCTGGCGAGGCATGACCACTATCTGAGCGAGCTGGCCCGGGAGGAACGAGAGATGCGGGAGCTTCCGGACCTCGAGCGCCAGGAGGTCCGCGAGGTCTTCCAACGGTGGGGGTTCGAAGGCACGGAGCTCGAAGCGGCCGTCGGGCACATCATCTCCAAGCCGAAGGCCTGGCTCGAGTTCATGATGGCGCACGAGCTCGGATTGGCGCCGCTCGAGGACAACCAAGCGCGGAAGAGCGCGATCCTCGTCGGGTTCGCGGCCATCTTCGGATCACTCATCCCGCTCCTTCCGTTCCTCGTCTTCTCCTCCGATATCATCCTGGGGATGATCGGGTCCGTGGTCGTCGCGGCGATCGTGCTGTTCGTCATCGGCTGGTACAAGGGCCGGATCACGCTTGGCCGACCGTACCGCAGCGGCACGCAGATGCTGATCATCGGCATCGTGTCGGCGCTGGCCGGGTTCCTGATCGCGTACGTGGTCGGGGCGCCGCCTGGGTAACCCTCGAGGCCTCGGTCACACCCGCTGCTGGAGGAACAAGCGCGCCTCGCGCAGGAACTTCTCTGGCTCCTCGAGATACATGAAGTGGCCGCTCTCTTCGAAGACCACGACGCGGGAGCCCGGGATGCGCCGACCCATCTCCAGGGCGGTCCCCACGGAAGTAAGGTCGTACCGGCCCAGGAGAATCAAGGTCGGGGCGGTGATCTGGGACAGGTCGTCGAGGCGGTCCCAATCTCGGAGGACGCCCGTAACCTCGAACTCACCGCGGTCACCCCAGAGGACCTTGTACACGTCGAAGGAGAGGTGG
>JBGPGA010000092.1:0-8799 GCA_041483635.1 Thermoplasmata archaeon | reverse complement strand
TCGGCGCGAGCATCACGGCCTTCGCCCGGGAGAACATCAAGTCGATCATCACCCAGCTCGAGTCCGAGGGGATCCGGATCTTGTACGCGGACACGGACAGCATCTTCTTCGAATCGCCCCAGAAAGACCTCGAGGCGACGAAAGCGATCGGTCGTCAGATCTCGGAACGCTTCAGTCACGGGAGCGTGAACATGGACTTCGAGCGGGTGCTCGAGACCTTCTTCAGCCACGGGAAGAAGAAGCGGTACGCCGCGAAGGTCGCCTGGCCGGTCGTCGGGGAATTCATCGTCCGCGGCTACGAGATCCGGCGGACGGACGCCTTCAACCTGCAGGGGGAGGCCCAGAAGCGCGTCTTCGCCCTCATCCTCGACAAGGACATCGACGGAGCGGTGCGGTTCGCAAAGGAGCTCGTGCAGAACGTGAGGCAGGGCGCGATCCCGGAGGACTTCCTGCCCGACGAGGGCGACCCGCTCGAGCCGCTCGTCATCTCGCGCACGGTCCGCGAAGAGAGCCGCTACGCGAACCCGGACTCCATGGCGAACGTCCAGGCGATGAACAAGCTCAAGGCCGTGGGGGAGGACATCATGCCCGGGATGAAGGTCTCCTGGATCGTCGTCGACGCGAAGATGACCCCCATGCAGGTCGAGCCGTACGTCTCCGGGCGGCCCTTCACCGCGAAGCCCGATTGGGAGTACTACGCGAAGCGGGTTGCTCAGACCCTGTCCTACGTGACGGAGACCTACGGATGGGACGAGAAGGAGCTGTACCAGGGCTCCCAGCAACCGAAGCAGGTGACGCTTCTCGATGACGGATTCAACGACAAGCCGACGAAGGCGGCGCCCGTGAAGACGGACAAGAAGCTCACCCTGGAGGACTTCTTCTGACCACCTGGGAGGACGCCGTATGCCGGTTCTGCGGCTGGGAGGGGTCCGGGGTCACGCGGGACGCCCACGGCTCCCTCTTCTGCCCGCAGTGCGGCAAGCCGGCGGAGTACAAGCTCGTCGTCGAGGAGCTGAAGCGGCAGGGGCTCTGGAAGGCGTAGGCATGCCTCGCAAGGTCCCGCGGATCCTGGCCGTGGGGGACGCGATTGTCGACATCGTCTCGCCTCCCATGGAAGGCCTCCCTCCGGGGGACGTGCAAGGCGAGGTCTCCGAATTCGCACTCCTGCCGGGAGGGAACGCCACAAACTTCGCCCTTCAATGCTCGGCCCTCGGGATGCGGACCCGGCTCGTGGCCTGCGTGGGCAAGGACTCCTTCGCGGATGTCCTCCGCCGCGCGTACAAGGACCACGGCGTCGACGCGCACCTGCGAGTCGACCGCAAACGGCCGACGGGGACCACGGTCGCTCTCACGTGGCATGACGGCCGGCGCGCCCTGCTCACCGCGCTAGGAGCCAACGCCGGCCTGAAGGAATCGGACATCTCGGCGAGCCTGATGTCCTCCGTGACCCACGTGCACCGGGCGGGCTTCTGGTGGGCCACGGGCCTGATCGGAGCGCCTACCGCGCGACTTCTGCGTCGCGCGCATCGGGCCGGGGCGAGCACCTCGCTGGACATCTCGACGGATCCCCAGGGCTGGCCGCGGGCCCGCGTCGAGGCCGTTCGGTCCTGCCTTCCCCATGTGGACACATTCTTCGCCAACGAGGTCGAGGTGTGCGCCGTCGCGGGGATGCGCGATCCGCTCCGTGCGGCGGAGCGAATCCTGGAGCACGGCGTGGCCGAGGTCGTCCTCCACCGGGGCGGGGACGGGGCGACCTGGGTTCGCGAAGGTCAGCGGGCCTCCCTCCCCGCCTTCCGCGTCCCCGTCGACAACCCGACGGGCTGCGGGGACGTCTTCAACGCAGGATATCTGTTTGCGAAGCTGTCCGGCGGGACGACGGAGGAGGCCCTCGGGATGGGGAACGCCCTGGCGGCCCTCCATCTCCGCGACCGCCGGACGCCGTATCCCGACCTGCGCCGCCTCCGGCAGTTCGTGCGCACCGCGTCCGCGTGATTCACCGCCCTCCAGGCAGATTGCCACTTTCACCCCACTCCCCCTCGAAACCCCATTCATAGGGAAGGACGGCCTCGTCCGGGATCGTGGCCCTCGCTTCTGTAACGGTCCAAGAGGAAGCCCTGGTTTCCCGGGAGGCGTGGGCCATGCTCGGCCGTTCTGACTTGGAACCGTACACCGCGTGGGACTTCCCGAACCAGGGGGCGGGCCGGACGCGCTTCGGGGACGCGGGCTTCAACGGCGTGACGCCCGCCCTCTGTGTGCTGAACCTCGTCCGCCGATACACGCGACCGGGCGACCTGGTCGTCGATCCGATGGCCGGATCGGGGACGATTGCGGATGTCGCACGCTCTCTCGGAAGGCGGGCGATCTCCCTGGACATCGCTCCGCGGCGCCGGGACATCCTACGGGCAGATGCCCGGTGCTGGCCTCTTCCGAACGGGGTGGCCACCCTCGCGGTCATCGACTCCCCGTACTCGGACAACATCGTGTACAGCGACGATCCGCGATGTCTCGGTCGGATCTCCTGCCGGGAAGAACGCTTCTATCGAGAACTGGCCCGGGTCTCCGACGAGGCGCATCGCGTCCTGCGGCCGGGAGGGATTCTGGCGTGGATTATCAGCGACGAATACAAAGGCGGCGTCTACACGCCCGTCGGCTTCCGCCTGCAGACCGTCTTGGCGTCCCGGTTCGAGTTCCTCGACACGGTCGTCCTCCTCCGGCACAACGACCGGTCCGCATCTCCGATGTGGGAGCACCGCGCGCGGCGGTACAACTTTCTTCTTCGAGGCTTCAAGTTCCTCTTCCTCATGCGACGGCCCGCCGGGCCGCGGGGAGGGGTGGTCTATGGAAGACGCACTGGTGCGAACGAGCGATGAGTCGCGGGAGATTGTCGGCGAATTCCGGAGGAGGATCCGAGCCCTGGGCCACGCCCACGGGGACAAGATCCACGAGAGGGTCAGCAACTATTGGATCGGCTGGCGCAGCACACGACACGGACGCACCTTCGCGGAGATGCGCCCACTTCAGGAGCGCGTGCAGGTCTTCATCCTCCCGCGCAAGCGGGACCTCAAGGATCCGTCGAGGCTCGCGAGGTCCGCCCCGCCGACGCAGGGCTGGGGTTGGTTCCTCACGCAGTTCGACGTGCGCACCCTCGACGAGGTCGAACCCGCGTTCCAGCTGATCCGGCAATCGTACGAGCGGGGACTGAACGGACACGGAGGCAACGGTCATCGAGGGCACCCTCAGCGCAAGCAAACCGTTTAATACGCCTGCTCCTTTGGACCGCCGCTTTCAGCGACCCTGGTCGGGAGATGTACCTTCGGGCGAATCCGAAAATCCAGGGGGTTGTATCATGGCCGAGGAACCCAAAGCTCCGGAACCGGAGCTCAGCATCGCGGGCGAGGAGGAGCAGAAGAAGCCCGTCCGCCCGCGCAACTTGTACGGATATGTGAAGCAAGCCTGGAAGAAGCCCAGGGTGGGCGTCGTCGCGGAGACGCACTTCCAGCGCATGGTCGAATGGCGAAGGGGGGCCGCCTTCACCCGCCTCGAGCACCCGACGCGGATCGACCGCGCCCGCGAGCGCGGGTACCGCGCGAAGCAGGGCTACATCATCGTCCGCGCGCGCGTCCGCCGCGGCGGACGCCGACGGCCGCATCCCATGGGGGGCCGCCATCCGAAGCGCCGAGGCCTGCGCAAAATCACAATGGCGAAGTCGATCCAGCGCATCGCGGAGGAACGCGCCGCGGGCCATTACCCCAATATGCAGGTCCTCAACTCGTACTGGGTCGGCGAGGACGGGATGCACAAGTACTACGAGGTCATCCTCGTGGACCCGCAGCACCCCGCGATTCGTAATGACCCCAAGATCAACTGGATCTGCGACCCCGCGAACCGCGGGCGCGTGTACCGCGGCCTCACGTCGGCCGGGAAGAAGGGCCGGAGCCTGATGTACAAGGGCAAGGGCGCCGAACGCTCCCGACCGAGCGTCCTGTCCCACGAGCGCAAGGGCAAGTGAGTGGCCTCACGCAGCGCGGATGCGGGCTGCGAGCACCGCGACATCGCGATCCTCGAGGCCGACCACAGGTTCGAACACGGGGACGGAGACCTCGGGCCGCCCTGTCGGGTCAAAGTCCCGGCCCCGCGTCCCGAGGAACACGGCCCCGGCGCGCGCGACCCGGACGAGTTCCTCCAAACGGTTCCCTTCCAGCATCTCGAGGATCTTGAGCCCGGGCTCCCACGGGCGCAGGGCCTCCGCGTCTCCCGAACCGGGAGGCGCGGCCGCAATCACGCGGCATCCCCGCTTCATCGCCATCCATGCAGCGACCATCCCCGCCTCCCCATCCACGACCGCGAGGGCGCGTCCCTGGCTCCCGAGCGGGAGGCCCCCCGGCCCGGCCCAGAACTCGCGGAAGACGAAGCCCCGATTCTCCCGCACCTCGACGTGGACTTCCACGGCGGGCGCGCTCAGGTTCACCTTCGCATCCGGGACGGCCTCCAGGATCGCCCCGCCGATCTCCTTGGCGAGATCCTGGCTCGTGAACGGGTGGGACCCGACGCGGCGCGGGCGGACCGCAAACGTGACGCCCGGGTGGAGTCCAGCGCGCTTGGCCTCCTCCACCGCGAGGCGCTTCAGGGTCTCGAGGTCTCCGTGGCCTTCCGTGGCGGGGCTGATCGATACCACGCCAAAGACGCGTCCCAGGATCGACCGCGCCCGCACGGGATCGTCGACGGAGACGTAGATGCGGGCCTCGTCCGCCTCCGTGACACACTCCACACCCTCCGCGGCGAACAGGTCCTGGATATTCGCCACGAGGCGGTCGCGCAGCTGCCGGCGCACGTAGCGGCTCTTGAGGGCGATTTCCCCAAAGCGCACCAGGAGGACCATGACCGTTCTCGCTCGCGCAACCCTATCGCACGGGACGCATTCTATTTATCTGCGCCCGGCCTCGCCGAGACTCGTGGTCCTCGACCCGCTCACCGTGATCCTCCAGATTCTCCTCATGTTCGGGGTCGCGTTCATTTACTCGAACTTGGGCCTGGGTGGCGGCCTCCTGTTCGTGCCGATCCTCCTGGCGACGGGCGTGACGGACCCCAAGCTCGCCGTACCGATCTCCCTGACCCTGACCACGATGACCGCCACGTCGTCTGTGGTCAACCACCACCGCAAAGGGTTCGTGGACTTCCACATCGCGCGGGTCCTCGTCGTCGGAACCCTGTTCGGCGCGTTCTTGGGGACCGTCACGACGATCGAGTTCCTGAACAAGGAGGCCTTCAAGATTGTCTTCGTGCTCATCCTGATTGGCTTCGGGTCCCTCATGGCGCGGGACTGGATGAAGAGCACCCGCCTCGTGGACGAGGATGACGATTCGAAGCTGAATCCGAAGCGGATCGGCGAGACGACGGTGGCCGTCGTTGGCTCCGGTTTCCTCTCCGGGCTCGCAGGCGTCGGCGGAGGGCTCCTCAACGTACCCCTGCTCATCTACCTCCTCGGCCGGAAGACGCGGACCGCGATCGGCACCTCGTCCCTCTTGATCGTCCCGACCGCGGCGTTCGGCTTCTCGCTCTACGTCGTGGGACGATACCTTGTCTCCTCGTCGTTCACCTGGCCCGCGGAGTTCATCCTGATTCCCATCCTCATGCCCTTCGTGTTCGTCAGCGCGTTCCTCGGGTCGCGCCTCGGGCTTGAGAAGCTCAAGACGCGCTCCATCTCCTTGATCTTCATCCTCGTCATCTTCGTCGCGGCCGCGCAGATCCTGCTGGGCATCGTCGGGCTCATGTGAGGACGCGGTTGGTCCAGCGCGGGCTCCCTCCTTACAAAAGTGCCAAATAGCCGGCAACGGGTGCCCGCCCACTAGCTTCAGGGATGGGATGGCCCTCGAAAATGGGTCGCGGTGGTTCTACAGCTACCTACCGCAAGGCATCGCCGGCGGCGCGACGTCGCCCCTCATCCCGCTCTTCGCGTACGCGCTCGGAGCGAGCCTCGGGGACGTCGGGATCATTGCCGCGGCCACGAGCATCGCGTCCGTGCCCGCGTTCATGCTCTGGGGTTCCCTCTCCGACCGGCTCCAGCAGAGGAAGGCCTTCCTGATCCTCGGGTTCCTCGGGACCGCAGTGAGCCTCTTGGCCATGGCGATCTGCTTCAATCTCCCCGAGTTCTACATCGCCAACCTCCTGATCGGCTTCCTCGGAGCGGCGAGCGCCCCGGTCGGGGCCGTGCTCGTCATGGAGACGACCGAGCGGGAGAGGTGGCCCAACCGCCTCGCATTCATGAGCCAGCTGACCGGCCTCGGCTACATCGTCGGCCTGAGCGTCGGCGCGATCTGGCTCATCATCGGTCCCACCCTCCTCGATTCGGAGAGCGCGATGCGCGGGCTCTTCGTGATCGGGGCCGCCCTCGGTCTCCTCTCGGGCCTCCTGGCCGGGATATGGCTGAAGGAGCCGAAGGAGTACCTCGACCGGAGGTCCATCCACATCGTTGAGACCCTCTTCCGGATCGAGCGGGTCAAGTTCCTCCCGATGCGGATGCTCCACTACCTGGACTTTCGGAACCACCACCGCGCGACGAAGTTCTCGCCCTCGCTCCGGCTCTACCTGCTCTGCGTCTTCCTCCTGTTCAGCGGCTTCACGGCGTTCTATGGTTTCTTCCCGATCCTCCTCAAGGAGCGGTACGGCTTCTCAGACCCCGCCGTGTTCGCGGTCTACATCGCGAGCCAGGCCGCTTCCGTGGCAGCCTATCTGCGCGTGGGCCAATGGGTCCGGGAGCGCGGGAGCCGGCGGACGCAAATGTACGCGTCCTTGGGCCGCACCGTCCTCTTCCCATCGTTCCTCTTCCTCGGCCTGGTCCTCCAGTCTCCCGAGGCCGTCCTCGTGGCGATCCTGCTCCTTCATGCCGGCGTCGGACTATGCTGGGCTCTCATCAACGTGTCCGGCTCGACCCTCGTCTCGGAGCTGGCCCCCGACGACGGACGTGCGGAGGCCATGGGCGCCTACAACGCGGTCCAAGGCTTCGGATCGATCCTCGGGCCCCTCCTGGGCGGGTTCACCGCGATGTTCTACGGGTACCCGCCGGCCGTCGGGGTGAGCGTCGCATTCATCCTCGCCGGGGTCGTCATCCTCGCGGCGACCCGGTCCCTGGACGACTGAAGCGCCGCTGCGCGGCACTTGACCCGGATGTACTTTGTGCAATTACCTCGTTTCTCCTCCGTGACAAGGCGTTATTTACCCTCCCCGCCTCAGGGGAAGCGGGTGTTCTATGAAAGTGCTCATCCTAGGGGGATACGGGGCGATGGCTCAATCCACCGTGCCCGATCTTCTCGAAAGCCCTGGTGTGCAGCGCGTAGGGATTGCAGGAAGGAACCTGGAGAAGGCGAAAGCCTTCGCCAACCTTTGGAAGGACGATCGGGCGGTGCCGATGAAGCTCGACGCCCGCGACAACGACGCCCTCAAGAAGGAGTTCAAGAACTGGGACGCGGTGATCAACAGCGCTTGGTACGACCTGAACGTCCCGATCATGGATTGCGCGATCAAGGCAGGCATCCACTACATCGACCTCGGCGGCCTGTACCACCAGGCCCTGCGGCAGCTCAAGATGGATAAGCAGGCGAAGGACGCCGGGGTGACGTGCGTCCTCGGGATCGGCTCGACGCCCGGGACGATGAACGTGATGGGGATGTACGGCGCGAGCAAGCTCGACAAGGTCCACAAGATGATCCTCCGCTCCAGCGGCATCACCGTCGAGGGCGGGGAGCCCGGGAAATTCGTCGTGCCCTACGCGGTCCGCACGATCTTCGACGAGTTCTCGATGGACGCCCCGATCCTGCGGGACGGGAAGATCAAGTTCGTCCCCGCTCTGACGGGACTCGAAGTGTCTGAGTTCCAGCCCCCGGTCGGGAAGGTCGAAGGCTACTACACGATCCACTCCGAACTCGCGACGATGCCCCAGACGATCGGGAAGGGCATCAAGGAGCTCGACTTCATCGTCGCCTTCCCGCACGAGTTCACCTCGACGATTGCCACGCTCGTCCGCCTCGGGCTCGCGACCCGTCAGGAGCACGTCGTCGAGGGCCAGAAGGTCCGGCCGTACGACGTGACCTCGACGATCATCGACGACCTCCCCAAGCCGAAGGAGCCGGAGAAGGACCTGGACATCCAGCGGGTCGTCATCTGGGGCGAGAAGGACGGGAATCCGGTCACCCTGCGTTACGAAGCCGCCACCCTGCCCCACAATAAGTGGAACGTGGGCGGCGGGACCGTGGACACGGGCGTTCCGCCGTCCATCGCGGCTCAGTGGCTCCTGAAGAAGAAGGTCAAGCTCACGGGCGCGATCCCGCCCGAGCTGGCGTTCGATCCGGTCCCGTACTTCAAGGACCTGAACAGCCAGGGTCGCGGGATCGTCGTCACCGAGTACGCGGAAACGACGAAGAAGCTGAACTAGACGCCATCGAGATGATCCCATGCCGACGAAGGCCAAGACCGCAGAGGAACGACTCAAGGAGCGCGACGAGTACATCCCGAAGTCCGTGCGCACGGGCACGCCGATCTTCATCGACCACGCGAAGGGCGCCAAGATCGTCGATGTGGACGGCAAGGAGTACATCGACTTCACGGGCGGCATCGGAGTCCTGAACACGGGCCATTTGCCCGACGCGGTCACGGACGCGGTGCGGGCCCAGCTCGACAAGTACCTCCACCTGTGCTTCATGGTTGTCAACTACGAGCCCTACATCGAGCTCTCCAAGCGACTGCGGCCGACCCTGCCCTTCGAGCGCGGGAAGACCGCCTTCTTCAACAGCGGCGCGGAGGCCG
>JBGPGA010000091.1:0-8800 GCA_041483635.1 Thermoplasmata archaeon | reverse complement strand
GGGAGGCACTCGAGGCTTTGCAGAGCCTCGCGAGCCTCGAGGAGATTCATTTCCTGTTCGGCGAATACGACTACCTCCTGACCCTGCAGGCCGCGGACACCGCGACCTTGGCGACGCTCATCACCTCGCACATCCGCAAGGCCCCAGGCGTCGTCCAGACGATCACGCTCCTGGAGGCCCCCTTCGCGTGACCGAAGGCCGACGGCCGGTCAAGGGGTCCCCGCGGAAAAGCAACCTTGTTTAAGGTTGACTTCTAGGGCGCCCATCGAAGGCTCGCGCGGCGTCTCCCGGACACGGCTCAGTGGAGCGGAAACGTCTTCTCTCCCGCGCGAATCGGGACCGTGAGCCAGTTCTCCTTCGGCGGGAAGGGGCACACGTAGTCGTCGCTGTACGCGCAGTATGGATTGTAGGCCAGATTGAAGTCGAGCACGTGCTCGCCGGACGGGTTCTCCTCGATGTCCAGATAGCGCGCGGCCCCGTAGGACTCCTTCCCCGACGTCGCGTCCCGGAACGGCACGAACAGGGAGGCGTCCTCGTGGCGGTGCCCGGGCTGCGGCGCGGCCTTGTACGCGTCAAGCCGCTGCATGACGCGGTCGATCTCGAAATCGAAGTACCCATAGCGGACCATGGGACGCGGAATGCCCTTGGACGTCGCGAGCGTGACGGGCTCGGGGTTGGGGAGCTTCGTGAGCCGCACACGGAGGCGGTACTTCACATCGGGCGGGAAGTAGGCGAGCCCCTGGAATGTCTCGCGGATCGAAGGAGGGATGGGCGAGTCCGGGTCCGTCTTGAAGTAGTGGTCCTTCTCCTTGCGCTGAAGGGCGAGGTCCCGAGCAGAGTCCGCGGGTGATGGGTCGTGGGGCATCGGGCTCGTCACGGCAACCTGCACGATAAAGGATGCGCCTTTACAGGGAGTACAGGTCCGTCTTCGCCTTCGCGAGGAGCTCCTTCTCCTGCGCGCCGAGGTGGGCCGCGGGGACCTGCGCGTCGACGAGGGCGACGATGCTCGTGGCCGCGGAGATCTTCTGCGCCTGGGCCGCCTTCTTGATGAGGTCCGCCGCGAATCGGGCCTTGAGCTTGGAGAGGCCCGCGTCGTCAGGGGCGATGGAGAACATCTCTTCGAGGAGTCGGAGGGAGTCCTCGAACCGGCCTTGCTTCACGAGGCTGTTCACCGCCCGCTCGAGCATCGTGAAACGGTGGACGGTGCCGGGATCCAGGGCCACGCCACCCCGATGGAGACCCGGACCCTTATGGCTTGCGCGGTCCTCAGTAGCGGGGCATGTTTGGGTCGATTTCGTCCGCCCAGGCGTCGATCCCGCCCGCCAGGTTCTTCACCTTGCGGAAGCCGAGCTCCCGCAGGAAGTTCGTGATCCGCGCGGAGCGCACGCCGCTCTTGCAGTACACGACGATCTCGTCGGCGGTGCTCAGCTCGCTCACGCGGCCGGGCACCTGGCCGACCGGCATGAGGACCGCGCCCTCGAGGCGGCTGATCTCCCACTCGAGGGGCTCGCGCACGTCGAGGAGGACGACGTCCCCGCCGTCGTCGAGCTTCGCCTTGAGCTCCTCGGGGCTGATCTGGTATTCCTGGCTCACCTGCTCGCTCGGGGCGTTCAGGCCGCAGAACTCCTCGTAGTCGATGAGTTCCTTGATCGTCGGGTGCGTCCCGCAGATCGGGCACTCCGGGTTCTTGCGGAGCTTGAGCTCGCGGAACTTCATCTTGAGGGCGTCGAAGACGAGGAGGCGGCCCACGAGGGTGTCCCCCTTCCCGAGGAGGAGCTTGATCGCCTCGACCGCCTGGATCGAGCCGACGATGCCCGGTAGGACGCCCAGGACGCCTCCCTCCGCGCAGGACGGGACGAGCCCGGGCGGGGGCGGCTCCGCATAGAGGCAGCGGTAGCAGGGGCCCTTCGCGGCCCAGAAGACGCTCGCCTGGCCCTCGAAGCGGAAGATGGAGCCGTACACGTTCGGCTTGCCGAGGAGGACCGCGGCATCGTTGACGAGGTACCGCGTCGGGAAGTTGTCCGTCCCATCGATCACGACGTCGTAGTCCTTCAGGATGCCCAGGGCATTCTCCGAGGTCAGCCGGTCCCCAAACGTCTGCACGTCCACGTTCGGATTGATCGCCTGGACGCGCTCCTTCGCGACCTCGAGCTTCTTCCTCCCGATGTCCTTCGTGCCGTACATGACCTGCCGCTGCAGGTTCGTGACGTCGATCGTGTCGAAGTCGACGATGCCGATCCGGCCGACGCCCGCCGCGCCCAGATACTGGAGGAGCGGGTTGCCGAGGCCGCCCGCTCCGACCACGAGGGCGGACGACTGCTTGAGCCGGAGCTGGCCCGCCATCCCGACGTCGGGCAGGATGAGGTGACGCGAATAGCGCTTGATCTCCGCGGGGGTCAGGACGTCCTTGCGCCGCGATCCGACGGACTCGATGACGGAGGTCGAGCCACCCGCGATGCTCGGGACGATCGAGATCGTGTCCCCGTCCTTGAGGGGCGTCGCCTCCTTCTGCAGGTAGCGGATGTCCTCCTCATTGAGGTAGATGTTTACGAAGTTGCGCAGGTGGCCTTCGTCCGTGTAGAGGTGGCGGCGGAGGCTGTCGTATTGAGCGACGAGCGCCCCGAGGGCCTCGCGGACGTCCTTCGCCTTCAGCTCGATCGCGTCGCGGTTCGCGGCGTACTGGCGGAGCGGGGTCGGGATCAGGACCCGGATCGTGGCTCCCATAGGAATCTCTCTTATCAGCCTGTTATACTTAGGTCTTCCGCCGGCGCGGGTGTGGAGGAAGCGCGTCTATAAGCCGCTTGTCCTATCCGCTACGTCCTATCGCAATAGGCTGGGCCACGCATTGCCCTCAACTCGCAGAAAGCAGAACGATTATACCTCGAAAGCCGCTGCGCCCTCCCATGCGGTACGGTGACCGGACCCTCGCGGGCATCCTGTTCCTCTTCGGCTCGACCCAGTTCCTCCTCGCGATGCTCATCGCGGAAGGGAGCCTCCCCACCTACCGCGTCTCGGAACAGGCGATCAGCGACCTCGGCGTCGGATCGACCGCGCCCCTGTTCAACGGCTCCGTCATCCTTTTGGGCGTCTCGGCTCTCGCGGCGGCGTACTTCTACCACCGCACGCACAAGGTCCTCTGGCTCACGATCCTGTTCTTCGTCGCGGGGATCGGGCCCATCGGGGTCGGGCTGTTCCCGGAGAACACGGGGCTGCCTCACGGCATCTTCGCGCTCCTCTCGTTCTTGTTCGGCGGGCTCGCGGCGATCCTGAGTTCGTTCCGCACGCGCCCGCCGTTCCGATACATCTCCATCCTGCTCGGCGTGGTCGGTCTCGTCGCCCTCGTCCTCTTCACCGCGCGGCAGTACGGGAGCATCGGATTCGGCGGCATGGAGCGGATGATCGCCTATCCCGTCCTCTTCTGGGAGGTCGCCTTCGGCGGATACCTGATGTCGATGGCCGAGCCCGAGGCGCCCGCCGTCCCTCCCGGCCCGCCCGCATGACGGTCACTCGATTGTGAGCGACTCCGGACGGAATTCGGTCGTGTCGCCGTCGAGGGTCCACGCGCGCAGATCCGCGGGCGTCCGGTCCACGATGCTCAGGATGACGTAGGAATACCAGGGCCAGGCATGGGAGCGGTCGAACTCGGACGGCACGGCGGGATGGTCCGGATGGCTGTGGTAGAAGCCGAGGATCTCGTGACCTCGCCCGGAGACTCCCTTCTCGACGGCGAGCGTCTCGCGGGGGTCGATCACATACCGCCGTTCGCGGTTCGTCTCGGCCACGTTCGTGGCGCGTCGCAGGGAGGCCACCTTGCGCGGCTCCATGGCGGGACCCAGTAGGAAGCCGCAGCATTCCTCCGGATACGTCTCGCGGGCGTGGGCCTCGATCGCCGCGACCTGGGAGCGCAGGAGCGCGACGATCAGAGCGCCTCCTCCCAGTACCGGTCCCCGAGGTACTTGTCGCCCGCGTCCGGGAAGACCATCACGATCACGCCGTCGCGGATCCGCTCCGCGAGCCGCAAGGCGGCGTCGAGCGCGGCGCCGCTCGACGTGCCGACGAGGTAGCCCTCCTCCCGCGCAATCCGGCGCGCGGCGGCCTGCGCGTCCTCCGTGGCCACGGTCATCATCTGGTCCGGGAGGCCCGCGTCCCAGATCCCCGGGACCTTGGCGGTCTCCAGGTGCTTCACGCCCTCGATGCCGTGGAACGGGCTGTCCGGCTGCACGGCCACGAGCTGGATCGAGGGGAGCTTGCCGCGGAGGTACCGCCCCGCGCCGACGAACGTCCCCGTCGTCCCGAGGCAGGCGACGAAGTGGGTGATGCGTCCCCGGGTCTGGTCGAAGATCTCGGGACCCGTCGTCTCGAAGTGGGCGCGCCAGTTCGCCTCGTTGTTGTACTGGTCGAAGTACCAGTACCGGTCCGGCGCGGCGTCCGCCATGGACCGAGCGACGCGCTGGGCGCCGTCCGTCCCCTCTGTCGCGGGGGTGAAGACGAGGTCGGCCCCGAACGCCCTCAGGATCCGCCGTCGTTCCGGGCTCACGTTCTTCGGGACGCAGAGGGTGACCCGGTAGCCCTCGGCGGCCCCGAGCATGGAGAGGGCGATCCCCGTGTTGCCCGAGGTCGCGTCGAGGAGGGCCCACTTCGGCGTCAGGCCCCGCTTCTCCGCGTCGCGTAGCATGTAGAGGGCGGCCCGGTCCTTCACGCTGCCCCCGGGGTTGTCCCACTCCGCCTTCGCGTAGAGCTCGACACCGGGGATCACGTCGTGCCAAATCCGGTCCAGCCGGAGTAGGGGCGTGTGGCCGATGAGGTCCGCGACGTTGGACGCCTTTGCCGGAGAAGCATCGGGAGCCATGGTGCCGTAGGCCCAACCGGCCGAGGTTTAATGCCCTTGCGCCGGCACGGCGGGGGCGAGCGCGGCCTGGAGGGCCCGGAGGGGCAGGAGGGCGCACTGCTCCCGGACCGCGCTCAGAGGGACGCCCATGGACCCGAGGACCGCCACACGATCGAGCGCCCGGACCTCAGCCAGCGTCTTCCCCTTCAGGCCGTCTGTCAGGAGGGAGGCGCTCGCCATGCTGATCGCGCACCCTTCGCCATCGAACCGTGCGTCCTCGATGCGGTCCGTGCCGTCCACGCGGAGCGTGAGGAGAATCTCGTCGCCGCAGAGCGGGTTCGACTCGCGGGCCTGGTGGCTCGGGGACGGGAGCACGCCGCGGTTGTGCGGGTGCTTGTAGTGGTCGAGGATCTGGGCCTGGTACGGGCCCGGGCCGGGGGCCATCTAGCTGAACACCTCATTGACCTTCCCGAGCGCGGCCGTGAGGCGGTCGACATCCGCGGAGTCGTTGTACACGTAGAAGGAGGCGCGCGCGGTCGCGGCGAGGTCGTAGCGGTCCATCAGCGGCTGGGCGCAGTGGTGCCCTGACCGAATACAGACTCCCTCGACGTCGAGGATGGACGCGATGTCGTGGGGGTGCGCCTTGTCCATCGTGAAGGACACGACCCCGCCCCGCTCTGTGACATCCCTTGGGCCATACACGCGCAGGCCCGGAATCTTCGCGAGCTTCTCGAGCGCGTAGGCGGTGAGCTCCATCTCGTGCTGCCGCACGGCGGGCATCCCGAGCTTCGCGAGGTAGTCGACGGCCGCCCCGAGGCCGATCGCCCCGGCGATGTTCGGCGTCCCGCCCTCGAACTTGTAGGGGACGTCGTTCCACTTCGCGCTTCCCAGGTGGACCTCGCTGATCATCTCCCCGCCCCCGAGGAGCGGCTCCGTGGCCTCGAGGATCTCCTTCTTCCCGTACAGGATGCCGATGCCCGTGGGTCCGAGCATCTTGTGACCGCTGAAGGCGAGGAAGTCCGCGTCGATCGCCTGGACGTCGACGGGCATGTGCGGGACGCTCTGCGCTGCGTCGACGACGCACACCGCGCCGACCTCGTGGGCGCGCTTCGCGATCTCCTTCACATCGCTGATTGTCCCGAGGACGTTCGACACGTGCGCGACCGTGACGATTTTCGTGCGCTTCGTGATGAGCTCGTCGTACTGCTCCATGCGCAGATGGCCTTCCTCGTCCACGTCGACGTACTTGAGCACGGCGCCCTTCAGGTCCCGCACGAAGTGCCAGGGCACGTGGTTCGAATGGTGCTCGAGGACCGTGCCCAGGATCTCGTCGCCTGCCTCGAGGTGCTTGCCCTTCAACCCGTACCCGTACGCGACGATGTTGAGGGATTCCGTCGTGGACTTCGTGAACGCGAGTTCCATCGGGTCCTTCGCCCCGATGAACTCCGCGATGCGCTCCCGCGCGCCTTCGTACTCGCGGGTCGCCTCCTCGCCGAGCTCGTAGATCGCGCGGTGGACGTTCGCATTGTACCTCGAGTAGAAGTCGACAACCGCGTCGATGACCTGCTGCGGCTTCTGCGCGGTCGCGGTGCTGTCCAGGTACGTCAGCGGCTTGTCCCGGACCTTGCGGCGGAGGATCGGGAAGTCCTTCTTGATGTCCGGGACGTTTAGGAGGAGCTTCGCAGCACGCGCCATGGACTCAGCCACTCTCGATGCGACCCTGCCTACTTGAACCTTGATGTCCCGCTCACTCCAACGTGACCTCGCCCTCCTTCGACTCGAGGGCGGATCGGAGGGTGTGCCACGGAAGGCTCGCGCACTTCACCCGGAGCGGGAACTCGCTCACGCCCTGGAAGACCGCGAGCTTGCCGAGGGCCTTTGGATCCGCGGACCCCTCCGGCTTGCCCGTGATCATCTCGTGGAACCGGTTGAACAAGGTTTCGGCCTCCGCCTTCGTGCGGCCCTTGACCGCCTCCGTCATGAGGGAGGCGGACGACTTGGAGATCGCGCAGCCCTGCCCCTGGAAGCTCGCGTCGACGATCCGGTCCCCCTCCATCTTCAGGTACACCGTCACGCGGTCCCCGCAGAGCGGGTTGTTGCCCGCCGCCTGCGCGGTCGCGTCCGCGAGCGCGTGGAAGTTCCGCGGGTTCTTCGTGTGGTCCAGGATCACTTCCTGGTAGAGCTCTCGCAGGTCTGCCATCAGGCCTCCTCCGGCGGGAGATCGGCTTCCGTCAGCACGGGGAGGGAATGGGAGCTCATAAGGCCTCTTCGATCAGGTCGCTGCCCGGGAGGCGGGAGAGGACGAGCTGGTCGAGCTTGATCCGCATGGATGCGACCTTGACCTGGTTGATGACCTCCGCAGCGAACGCGTATGTGAGGAGGGTTCGCGCCGCCTCCTCATCGATGCCACGTGAGCGAAGGTAGAAGATCGCGTTCTCGTCCAGCTGCCCCACCGTGGACCCATGGGCGCACTTCACATCGTCCGCGAGGATCTCCAGGCCCGGCGTCGAATCCGCAAAGGCCTCGTGGGAGAGGAGGAGGTTCTTGTTTGTCTGGCGGGCGTTCGTCTTCTGCGCGTCCTTCCGGACGAGGATCATCCCGTAGAAGATGCCCCGCGAGCGCGCGTCGAGAATCCCCTTGAACAGCTCGACGCTCGTGCAGTTCGGCGTCGCGTGATCGATGAACGTGTGGTTGTCGCAATGCTGCGTCCCGTGCAGGAAGTAGAGGCCGTTCAGCGCGAGGTTCCCGCCCTCGTCGGCGAAGAGCGTGTTCATGTCGTTCCGGACGATGCCGCCGCCCAGATTGAAGGAGGTCGAGGTCACCGTGCTCCCGCGACCCTGGAGCACGCCCGTGTTCGAGAAGTGATAGGCCGCCTCGCTCTCCCGCTGCATCTTGTAATGGTCCAGGAGGGCCCCGTTCCCCATGCGGATCTCCGTGACCGCGTTCGTGAAGTACGCCCCCTTGTCCAGGCCGACGTACGACTCGATGACCGTGGCCTGGCTCCCTTCCTCCATCAGGATCAGGTTCCGCGGGTACGAGACCGATGCGGGATCCTGCGACGCGGAGACGTAGAGGAGATGGATCGGCTCCTCCACGATCCCGCCCTTTGGCACGTGGACGAACGCCCCGTCCTGCAGGAACGCCGTGTTGAGCGCGGTGAAGGCGTTCTTGTCGAACGCAGCATGTCTCCCCAACTCGCGCTCGAGGGCCTTCGAATCGAAGTGGAGGATTTCCTGAAGGCTCCGAACCCGGACGCCCTCGGGGAGCCACCGCAGGTAGGACAGCTTGGGCGCGAAGCGCCCGTTCACGAACACGAGCTGACTGCACTTCAGGACGCCGAACGTGTAGGCCTCGATCAGGTCGCCGGGGACTCGGGGGGCCTCGGCCTGCGGTTCGAACCGGAACGGGGTCCGGACGACCGGCGCGACGTTCGTGTGTTTCCAGTCCTCGTTCTTCAACGTCGGGAAGCCCGTCTTCTGGAAGCTGCCGATCGCCACCTTGCGCAACTTTCGGAGCCACTCGGGATCCGTGTCGCCCGTCGCCTTGGCGAAGGACTCGAACCGGGCGAGGTACGGGTCCGTCAGGCTCACGGTCACGGCCACGCGCGCGCCTCCCGGGTCAGTGGCTCACCGCGGCAGGGGCCGGGGCGGGCGTGCCTTCCTCGATCCCGAGGCCGGCGTACCCGGTCTTCTCGAGTTCCTCCGCGAGCTCCTTCCCGCCGCTCTTCACGATGCGGCCACCCGCGAGCACGTGGACGACATCGGGCACGATGTAGTGGAGCAGGCGAGAATAGTGCGTGATGACGAGCATGCCGCGCTCCTTGTTCCGCATCGAGTTCACGCCGTTCGCCACGACCCGGAGGGCGTCGATATCCAGACCGGAGTCTGTCTCGTCCAGGATGGCCAGGCGCGGCTCCAGGACGGCCATCTGGAAGATCTCGTTCCGCTTCTTCTCGCCGCCGGAGAAGCCCTC
>JBGPGA010000090.1:0-8877 GCA_041483635.1 Thermoplasmata archaeon | reverse complement strand
GGTGTCAAGTGGACCGACCTGGGCGGCGAAAACACCCTGAACGCGGGCGACCAGTTCACGATCGCATTCCCGTCTGTTCCGGCCTCGGGCGCATCCCTGACCTTCTACCTGCTCTACTCCGATGGATCGCAGGTCCAGTCGAAGAACTGGCAGGCCTAGGCACCTAGAACGAGGGCCTCACAAGGCCCTCCCCTTTCACTTTTCCTCTCTCGTCTTCTTGTTCGTGCCATCGCCATTGGAGCCCGGAACCCCGTCGCACACCTGGATGTGCAGACCCGGGATGAGACATTGCTCAACCCTGGTTGCCGGCGGACTCAGAGGAACGAATCGCGGCTACGAGGTCCACTTCAGCTCTTCGACCGGCAGGGCGAGGGACGTGATCGTCTCCGCGACGTGCCCGAACTGGGTCACGAAATCGGCGGCTGTCACGGCGTCTTGGGCCTCGAAGATGACCATCGCATCCGGCTTGCCCAGGAGGGCGAGGAATTCGTGCACCATCACGTTGTTCGGGAGGCGGGGGTGCTTGAAGAGTCGGGTCGCTTCCTCGAGCTGGCCGGGCATCACTTTCAGCTGCGCAACGAAGAGCATGGGCTCACGCGGCGAAGGCATCCGAGCCTCGCTATATAATCGTGCCTCGCCGGCTATCGTGCCCCGCTTCGAGACGGCTCGACGCGGTGCACCTTGACCTGGATCAGGTGGGACTGGGCCACGGTCGTCCCGAGGACGTGGTCCGACCACCGCTGCCGCGGGTCCCCTTCTACGAGCATCCCCGCGATCGTGTCCAGGAAGGGGAACAGGAACCAGAAGAGCTTCGGGATGTTCCGTACGGCCGCTTTGGCGAAGGTCATCGGGCCGTGGACCGGGCGCACCTCGAGGCCCACGATGTACTTCCCGCACGTCGTCCGGAAGATCGCCTCGGCGGTCACCGAGTAGAGGTAGAGGGCGACCCCACCGAGGACCCCGAACACCCAGGGGGCGCGCTCACCGTTGAAGTAGAGGAAGGTCCAGAGCGGGGCGAACACGAACAGGAGATCGATGAAGAACCCCACGACCCGCTTCGCCCAGTGGACCTGAAACGTGCGATTGTGGCCGAGAAGGTCGAACCCCGTCACCATGGGTGCATCCCGGCGATTCCATCGGATGTCTCGATATAAATAAGTTCATCCAGACGCGACGCGGCGCGTTGACAAAAGCCGGCCACTCAGATCGCCCATCATTCATCACAGGTCAGCGTCGGTTGCATCATCACGGTGGCAAAGGCCGCAAGGCCCGGGTGAACCATGAGCTTTGCGACGTTCCGCCACGCTTATCGTCTGCGGCCGGAATGGCGGGCCCGTGCCGGAGATCCGCCTGTACGCGTACCATGCGGGGCAATGCGACCCCAAGAAGTGCACCTCCCGCAAGCTGCAGCGGCTCGGGCTCCTCACGTTCGTTCCCCGCTCCTCGTCCCTGCCCGGCGGAACCCTCTTGCTCACCCCGGACGCCGGAAGGGCCCTCTCCCGCGCGGACGCGCCGCGGGCGCGCCAACACGGGCTCTCCGTGCTGGATCTCAGCTGGAAGGTGACCGAGAAGATCGGGCGCTTCCCCCCGGTCCATAAAGCTGTCGGACGCGCCCTGCCCTACCTGCTCGCGGCGAACCCCGTGAATTACGGCAAGCCCTTCATCCTCTCGAGCGCGGAAGCCCTTGCCGCGGCCCTCATTCTCCTCGGGGAGGACGGCCACGCGCGGGAGGTCCTCTCGAAGTTCGCATGGGGAAACCAATTCCTTCTGCTCAACCGCGAGCCCCTCGACGCGTATCGCGAGGCGGAGGACAGCGCGGCGATCGTGAGCGCGCAGGCCGAGTTCATTTGAACCTGGCCGCCTCCCGTGGGGCTGCAGCCCGCGCCACACCTCGGCCGCGCGCCTCCCATTATGCACCCTCTCGGGCGGGTGGTAACGCCATCACCCACCGCCGCGTGTCGTTGTCCCCTCATGCCGGGCCCTCGCGGCCCGGCCCTTTCCGCAATGCCGCCCCCCCCATGGATCCCCTATTACGCGCCTGACCCCGCCGGCGGGGCTTGGAGAGCACCTTCTGCGCACGCGGCGGGCCAGGACGCGGTCCCCGCCGCCCTGTCCGTCGGTCTTGGCGCCCACCAGCTTCTCGCCCGCAATAGCGGTGCGACGAGCCATTCCCCAGGTCACGAGCTTGGGTTTCGAGGCCGCCCTCCGCCGCGTAACCACCGAATGCTTTGAATCCCTGGGAATCGCTGAGGAGCGCCGGGAGTGCTCGCGCGGTGAATGCTCGTCGTGGCATTGGGCTCACATCCGTTGTAGTCGGAGCGATCCTCGCCCTGGTTGGGGCGTTGGATTGGGCCTACGTCTTCCTATGGAGCGGAGGTAGCTCCTTCTGCTCCGGGAACACATGTTATCAGACCATCGTGGAACCGGCCCCTTGGTACTTTGTGGCGATTCTCCCGGCCGGCCTCGTCGTTCTTCTCATCGGGATCTTCCTTCTTGCGCGAAGAGGACAGGCAGGGCCTCGCCCCTGAATGAGACTGCTCCGTCCCGCTCCGCGTGGCCGCAAGCAACGCCTATGGACACCGATTCCATCAAGACCGCGTCTGCCGAGCATGCGTGCGCAGTGGCGAACGGGAAGGTGCCGGGCCTCGTGGCCCGGCGTGCGTGGGGAACGAGGTCCTCAACGACATAATCCGAGCAGAAGGCGGCGTACGGCGGTCACCTCGTCATCGCGACTAGCAAGCTGCACGCCGGGCTGCAGCGCACCCTTGGGCGGCCGGATTCATTTGAAGTCGGGCGGCAGGAGGTCCGGGATGCCGTCCTTGATCTCATAGCGGTGGTTACAGGCCTTGCAGAACAGCGATCCCTCGACGATCTCGTCCTTCTCGAGGTCCACCTTCAACTCCAGGTCGCCCTTGCAGACCGGGCAGCAGAGGATCTCCATGAGGTCTCGCTTCATCGCATCCGGCATCCCGCACTGCGGCTTAAGGCCTCTGGGCACGAGGGGTTCGACCCCCGTGCCAAAAACCTATTGGCGGACCATGGATGCTAGGCGGACCCGATCCGGTTTGAGCGCCCTCCATGCACTGCCGACAAGTCATAAATAGGACGTCCCTTATCGAGCACCCTCTTCGGAGTCGTGTACCCAGTGGAAGACCGTAAGAGCTGGCTCCGCGAGAACTGGCGCATCGGCCTCATCCTCGTCCTGATCCTAGGCCTCGCCCTGTTCCTGCGGGTCTACTTCGTCTACGCCGAGTTCGCGCCCGCGGGGTACTACACCGGCGGGGGCGACTACTCCGGCGGCTCGGACCCGTTCTACTGGGAGCGCGCCCTGCTCTACTCGTTCCAGACGGGGAAGGAACTCAGCTGGGACACGGCGATGAACTATCCCATCGGCTTCCCCGACGTCCGGCCGCCCCTGTTCGACTGGTTCAACCTCCTCGGCGGGTACGCCATCTCCCCCGCATTCCCGGGCGGCGCCTGGGACGCGATGGTCTGGATGCTGAACATGAACGCCGCGATCTTCGGGGTCCTGGCGATCATCCCGACCTACTTGATCGGGAAGGAGGCGTTCAACCGGCGGGCGGGCATCTTGGCCGCTCTCCTGCTCGCGATCAGCGCGGGGTCCCTCCAGCGTAGCCACGCGACGATTGCCGTCCACGATTCCTGGACCCTCTTCTTCGTCGTCTGCGCGTTCTTCTTCTATCTCCGGGCCCTCAAGACGCTGAACCGCCGGCGCTGGGTCGAGAACTGGTTCCAGGGCAAGGCGGTACGGGCGGGCCTGCAGGCGTTCTTGCGGGAGAACCGCAAGAGCGTGCTCTACGGCTTCCTCGCGGGGCTCAGCATCGCGGTCACCGCCCTGTCCTGGCAGGGATGGGCCTACGTCCCCGTCATCCTCGTCCTCATCTTCGTCGTCGAGATCATCCTCGACCGGATCCGGAACCAAGACGCGATGGGGGTCACGATCCTCTTCATGATCATCCTCGCGACCCCGCTCCTCGTCTCGCTCCCCTGGTATTCGGTGCGGAACCTGATCCGCGTCTGGTGGGACGTGCCGTTCTACCTGTTCCTCGTGGCGACGGCCGTCGGCCTCATCTTCACCGTCACCCGGGATTACCCCTGGACGATTGTGATTCCCGCCACCTTCGTGGCGGGAGGCGCGGGGCTCCTGATCGGGTTCACGGTCAACCCGTCCCTCCTGTTCGCCTTCTACAGCGGCGCCGGGTACTTCGTGAAGAACAAGGTGTACCAGACGATCGCCGAGGCGCAAGAGCCGGGGATGTCGGAGCTCATCCTCAACTTCGGCTGGTTCACGTTCTACGTCGGCCTGGGCGCGATCGCGTACATGATCTGGCAGATCCCGCAGAGGAATAATGCCGCTTTCACGATGCTCGTCCTCTGGACGGCGGGCTCCCTCTTCATGGCCCTGGCCGCCGCGCGGTTCATCTTCAACGCCGCTCCCGTCATGGCGATCGCGACGGGGTACGCCCTGGACCTCGTCCTGACGCGGTTCGGCTTCGAGGAGATGCGGCGCACGTACCGCTCCCTGGCCGAAGGCTCGTGGCGGAACGCGATCCGGAAGAGCGTCAAGCCGCGCCACGTGATCGTCGCCCTCCTGATCGGGTCGCTCGTCCTCCTCCCGAACGTCTGGTTCGCCGTCGACGCAGGCATCCCGTACGAGCAGAAGGCCGCGTACGACCGCCAGATCCAGTCTCTCCTCCCGTCGTTCCTCCAGGCCCCGGGTTACAGTTCCGCGGGCACCGGGAACACGTTCTACCTCGGGGCCTTCGGGTATTCCCTGCCGAACGCGACCCAGTACTTCCCCGCGGCGTACCAGTGGTTATCGACCCAGGATACGAACGTCCCCCTCGTAGACCGCCCCGCCGTGATGGCATGGTGGGACTACGGGTTCGAGATCACGCAGCGCGGGGGCCACCCGGTCGTCGCCGACCCGTTCCAGAACGGCTACGCAATCTCGGGACAGTTCATCCTCTCCCAGAACGAGAGTTCCGCGATCGCCCTGATGGCCCTTCGCACCATCGAGGGCGACTACCGCGCCCATGCGGGGAGCCTGAGCCCGGCCATCTCCCAGATCCTGACGAGTTACGGGCTCAGCCCATCTGAAGTCACGTTCGCGTTCAAGAGCCCGACCTCGCTCGTCTCGACGATCCTGAGCCATCCGAACCTGTACGGTCCCTGGGACTCGAACCTTCAGTTCGTGAACACGCCGTACATCTACCTCAACCAGGTCTTCCTGTCACGGCTCAGCGAGGACCGACTCGTCTCCCTGTACCAGGCGGTCTCCGACGCCACGGGCACATCGATCGGCTACTTCATGGTCGACACGCGGCTCTTCCCGATCAGCGCCACGAACACGGGGATCTTCTACGCCCCCGCGAAGCTCTCGGACCACCGCGTCCTGAATCTCCAGAACGGCCAGGTCATGCCGTTCGACTTCTTCCAGATTTTCGCGGACACGAATCGCGGGAACGGCCTGCCCATTCAGATCGTATCCCCGACGGACCAGGTCACGTCGACCTCGATCCAGTTCCAGCCCATGTTCTACAATTCGATGTTCTACCGCGCCTATGTGGGCTACTCCCCGTCCGTGGTCGGCTCCGCGGACAAAGGGATCCCCGGGCTGGACCAGGCCCTGCAGGCCTACGTCCCCGAACCCGCCTGGAACCTCACCCACTTCCGGGTCGTGTACCGGACCGCGTACTACAACCCCTACGCGGACCCGTCGAACCACACGGCCGCCTGGCGGGCCATGAGCTACGACGCCGCGGCCGCCCTCCAGAAGCAGATCTCCGCGGGCAAGGCGACGGGCGTCGTCGATGTGAGCCCCCTGACGTCGATCCAGAACGGGGTCGTCATCCTCCGTTACTACAGCGGGGCGTACGTCAACGGAACGGTCAGCATAGGCGGCGTGCCCCTCCCGAACGTCCGGGTCACCGTGACGGACGAGCTCGGGACGCCGCACTACGAAACGACGACGGATGCGGCCGGGCACTATAGCACGATCGTCCCGTTCGGGGACATCACGATCACGGCGAGCACGGGCACCGCGGACAACCGCTCTTTGGTCGGGCCGAACATCCTCGGCACGACGACGATGACGGTGAGCGAAGACCAGGCCATGCGCGTGAACCAGGACCTGAACCACGATGGAGTCCCGGACTGGCTCATGACGCACGACTTCGAGATCGCGCCCCAGTCCGTCCACGGGACCCTGTACTTCGATCTGAACCGAGACACGGTCTACAGCACGGGTGATTTGGCCGCCGCCGGCGCGACGCTCACCCTGTCCGCGACCGACTTCCGCCGCGTCGCGACCGCCACGGCGGATCCGACGGGGGGCTACTCCCTCGCGAACCTCCCCGCGGTCGCATACCGGGCGACCGTCACGTACCAGGGGCGGACGCTTTCGATCTCGAACATCCAAATCGGCACGGCCGCGTCGAGCACGCGCGACATCTCCCTGCCGTTCACGAGCGTCCACGGCAGCACGGTCGACACGATCGGCGCCCCCATGGCCGGCATCAACGTCACCCTCTCGGACGCGACGAACCACACGACGTGGCAGAGCGCCTCGAACGAGACGGGAGTGTACAGCTTCCCCTTCGTGCTCCCGGGGAACTACTCGATGACCGCGATCTCGGGTTCCTTGTCCTCCATCCCCCTCAGCTTCAGAGCGGCCGGAAGCGGCATCAACCAGAACCTGACCCTGTCGCCTTCCGGCAGCGTCGCGGGTACCACGGAGCTCTTCGGCGTCGCCCTCCCCTTCGCCACGGTCAGCTTCCAGGCCCAGGCAACTGACTTCGTCATCGCGACGGCCACGTCGGACGCGAGCGGCCACTACCGCCTCTCCCTCCCTGCGGGCACCTGGAACGTGAACGGCCGGATGTACCAGGGAGGTTCCCTCTTTGCAACCCTCGGACAGGTGACCGTGCACCAGGGCGCGACTTCCACGTTCAATCCCAATTTCGTAGACGGTGCGCGCGTGAGCGGCTCCGTCGCGGCCCAGGGCCAGACCGGAGACCTGCGCGCCCACATCGGCTTCCTCGGCTCGACGGGGGAGTGGTGGGTCCGATCCGCCCTCGGGAACACGTACCTCGCCTACCTGCCCCTCGGGGCGTACGCGGTCGTCGCGAACACCCCGAGCGCGGCTTGGGTCGAGACCACGAGCCTCGGCGCAGCCACGAAGAAGCTGGACCTCTCCCTCTGGACCGGCACGGCCCTCTCCGGGACCGTGTACTGGGACCTGAACGGGAACGGCCAGGTGGACCCGGGCGAGGCGATCTCCGGCGCCCGGGTTGCCCTCACGGACAGTGCGGGCCAGACGAACGTGGGCATCTCGGATCCCTCCGGAGCGGTCGCCCTCACCCTCTTCGACAACCGCACGTACGCGGGCAGCGTCACCGCAGACGGGTTCGCACCCCTCGCGATCAACCGCTCGTCGCCCTCGGAGATCGGGACCGGGGTCAAGTGGTCCCTCGCGCCCGTGCCCGTGTCCCTGACCGGGACGGTCTACCTGAACGGCACGCCGATCCTGAACCGCGCCCTGGGGCTGCACGCGATCGCGCGGGGAGGCGGCGCCCGCTCCGTGGACGGGACGACCTTCACGGACGGCACCTTCTTCCTCTCCTTGATCCCGGGGACATACGAGCTCTCCATCGATGAGAACGCGACGGCCGGCTCGAACGCGTGGCGGTACCAGAACCTCGGGACGGACACGGTCGTGCTCTCCGTCGCCGAGGGGGACGCGTCGGTCCGCATCACGATCGTCGCCCGCGCGCTGGTCAAGGGAAACGTGACTCTCTCCGGCGTGGCGGGACCCGCCTCGGTCTCGTTCCAGGGCCCCGACGACCGGACCCTCTCGACGACCGCGGCCGGCTACACCGTGTACCTGCAGGCGGGCACGTATTCCGTGCGGGCGAACCGGACCGTCAGCGGCACCCCGTACGAGGTCCTGACGAACGCGACCCTGCCCCTCGCCGGCAACCTCACCCTGTCCCTGAGCCCCGCGACCCGCGTCTCCGGCCAGATCACGGCCGCCGGAGCGGCCGTCGGGAATCCCCTGCCCTTCACGTTTGTCCGGAACGAGGGCGGCTCCTTCCCCGTGTCGAGCGCGGGAGACGGGACGTTCGTTGCGACCCTGGTCGCCGGCAACTACACGGTGTCCCTCAGCGCCACGGGTAGCGCGGCGTCCGCCGGCGTCGCGCGCTACTACCGGTACTCGTTCACGGGCACGTTGACGGTGGCCCCCGGCGCCTCGACCCTGACGTACAACATCGCCGCGGTCCGGACGTACGACAACACGACCGTCGCGGGCCTCGTCGTGCTCGGCGGGACCGGTGTGGATGCGAGCCTCTCCTTCATCGCCGAATCCGGAGGGGCGATCGGCGCCCAGGCCGTATCCGCGGGCGACGGCGCATACTCCGTGCCTCTGACGCCCGGGACCTACGTCGTGTATGCGACGCGGACGTTCGGACCCGCGGGCTTCCTGGGCACCCTGACCGTGCCCCACGCCGCGACCTTCGCATACACCGTGCCGCTCCTCCCGGCTTTCCAGCTTTCGGGCGTGACCACAGACCCGTCCGGGGCGCGGGTGAGCGCCGCGCTGAACGTGACGGGTGCAGCCCGTCTCGCCCTCTCGACGGACGGGGGCGGGAACTACCAGGCCCTCCTCCCGGCCGGCTCGTACGCGATCACGGCGGACCGGTCCCAGACCGAGCAGGGGCTCGTGGTCGACTACCAGGGCACCGCGAGCCTCTCCCTCCAGACGGACACGGTCGTCAACCTCCAACTCGGCCGCGTGGACAAGCATGCCGCCTCGGTCACCTGGGATCCGTCCCAGAACCGGACCATCCGCGCGGG
>JBGPGA010000089.1:0-8886 GCA_041483635.1 Thermoplasmata archaeon | reverse complement strand
GCACGTCCTCGAGCTGGGGGAAGGCCTTGTCGTGGATCGTGACGACGAACCGAGGTCCGATGAACAGGGAGACCTGGTCGGTCTCGATCTCCTCCGCCCAGACGATTGTCCGGGCGACGATGAAGACCACGTCGTCGTACGTTTCGACCTTGGGGGGGAGGTCCGTGTGCGAGGAGTCCTCGAGGGCGAGCGGATGGAACCCGAAGAGGGTTTCCAGCTCGGCGAGGGTCCGACCGTCCGGGTCGACGATGTTGACCCAGGTCACCGGGAACCTCTCCACGAGCTCGCGGCAGTGTCCGACCGTCACGTCGGTCTCCTCGAGGAAGTCGGTCGGAGAAAAGGCGATGACCTCGACCCGCGCCATCCCGGCGACCACGATTCGCAGGCGATATAATGGTTCCGGGACGACCCGACAATACAGAAAGTTCAAAATGGCCCCTCCGGGTTCTCGTCCCGGGTGGCGCCGTGAAGGTCATCGAGCTGAGGAAGGCCAAGGCACTGAAGGGAGACAAGAGCCGGTCGTACCAACTCATCAACCCGGACAACGTCGGGTCGAGGCGCTTCATGATCACCCTGGTCGAGGTCCGCCCCGGCGGGAGCACCCCGCCGCATGAGCACCGCACGGTCGAATCGATGTACTTCATCATCGAGGGACGCGGCGAGGTCCCATCAGGGAAGACCGGGAGCGGGAAGACCGTGGGACCCCACACCGCGGTGTACTTCCCGGCCGGGAGCGTGCATGGCATCCGGAACACGGGCCGGACGCGGCTTGTGTACCTGTCCTGCCATGCCCCGCCGTACGAGATCGAGGAACTGTACCGCCACTGGCGCGAGCAAGAGTTCGTCACAACCGGCGGCTGAAGGCGGCGGCCCCTCATCCTGGACGGACCGCGCAGGCGGAGGGCTCAGCGCTCGATGTCGAAGTAGATCCGGACCGTCGTGCGGTACGACTTGATCTTGGGTCCGTCGAGCTCCATCTCAAACTCCGATATCCGGGCCCACTTCATCCCCCGCACCGTCTTGCCCGCCTCCTTGATCGCATCCTCTGCAGCCTTCGCGAAGCTCTGCGCGGAGACACCCACGATCTCGCTGACCTTCTGCACCATGGCCATCGCACCTGGACCCGGGAACGGCGCCCGCGTACAGATACCTACGGCCCGCCTGGGGGTGTTCCGGGGGAGAGTACCCCGATCCGAGAGCTTCGGGCCACCTCAAGTTTTAAACCCCCACCTCGGATACTATGAGTCCAATCCTTTGGCCGAGGTCGATACCTCAGGGGGAAGCGAGACTCACGTCTGGAAGGGGAGGCATCCGGAAGGCCGTTCCCCGCACACCCGCCCCTGGGAGATCCTCGGGGGCGAGATCTTGAGCGCACGATTGATGGAGCAGTTCGTCGAGGCGGCTGCACAGACTCGTGTGTCCGACGAAGTGGAAAGCGACGACAACCTGGTCCGGCTTTGGCAGGACGAGCTGCGGGAAGCACAGGAGAAGATCGGCCTGTACCGGTCCGACTCCGAGATGGCCCGGGCCTTCGAGGCAGACCTGGAACACACGGAGACGGTCCTGCAGAGCCTGCCCCAGCGCATCCTGAGCCGCCGCGCGCAGATCGCGTTCGAGGCATGGACCCGCGAGCACCTGCGAGGTCTCCTCGAAATCCCGGTCGTCTCCAAGGACCACGCGTTCGCCTCCGTCCGGAAGGAGTACCTGACCGTCCTGTCCCCCGAGCTCGCCATTGCGATTCCAAAGAAGTCCGTCCTCTGGGCGGACTGGAGCGTCTGGAACTTCAAACGTCATCCGCTGAGCCGGGCCAAGGCGCTGCCCGCCGAGGCGGTCCATCGGGCCCGGAACATGCTCCAGCACTTCGAGCGCCTCGAGGTCTGGCAGGCCGTCGGCATGGCGGACCCCTGGCTCATCGGGGTCGTCGCCGCGCCGTCGGGCCAGGAACATTTCTACCTGGTCTACGACTGGGGACTCGAGACGACTCTGGACTCGGCCCTCGCGCGGTGACGGAGCGCTCCTGAGTTGGGTGAAACCTTAAACCCGGAGCGGAGCTCGTCGCGCGCATGCGGACTCTGTTCGTCGGAATCGGCGTGATCGCTCTCCTCATCGGCCTCGTGTGGACCCTGCAGGGCGCCGACGTGATCGCAGGCTCCGTCATGTCCGGGAGCTCGTTCTGGCTCGCCTTCGGGGTCGTGCTCCTCGTCGTGGGCGCGGGAATGCTCGTGATGGGCGCTCGTTCCCCCGGCACGAGGAAGGCCGCCTGAACAACCCGTCTAGCCGGACACGAGGAGCGTCACGCTGTCGTAGCCGGAGGCGCCGTTCGGGTACGGCGGGGCGACCGCTCCGCTCTGGACGATACCGTTCCCATCATAGGCTCGCGCAAGGATTCGGTACGCTCCTCCGGATGGCGGGGTCCACGGAATGGTCCAAAGGACCCACGTGAGTTTCGGGTCCTTCGGGGTCCGCAATTGTGCCGCGGACCACGTCGAACCGCCGTCCGTGCTGACCTCGACCATCGAGATGCCGTCCGCCGCGGAGATTGCGAAGCCACCGATCGTCCCCGCTCCGGCGATGACCGATCCGTCCGCGGGCGACGCGATGAGGGCCTCGGTCTGAATCCGCCCATCGTTCGTCCAGCCCTTCTGCTGCCAGAAACCGAGGTACTCCCCTTGGACCGCGGTGACCCGGTTGACCCACTTCGCGGAGAACATGCCGTACTTGCCCGGGACGACGATCCGCGCCGGGCCGCCGTGGCGTCCTTCGAGCGGCGCGTCGTTCATCTGGAGCACGAAGAGGGTCGCGGGGTCCACCGCCTGCGCGCGGGGGATGGCGACCGTGTACCCGTCCGCACACGTGAACTCAACCCAGTCCGCGGTCGACTCGATCCCCGCCAGCTGGAGCAAGTCCGCGAGACGCACGCCGGTCCACTTCGCGGTCCCGATCAGGTTCCCTCCGACCTCGTTGCTCACGCACTCCATCGTCGCATACTCCTCGGCGGACGGGAGCGCCCCCAAGTCGATTTTGGACTGCAGGGACTGTTTGTCGAGGGTGAGCGGAGTGGCCACCTGACCGTCAACGGTCAGGTTCCACGTCGAGGCGTCGACGACCGGATCGATGAGGTTCTTCGTCACGACGTAGAACTCGCTCGTCGGCGTGACTTCTTTGGCAAGCAGGTCCGCAATCGACGCGAACGCGAGCCGCGCCGGCCGGACGACCGCCTCGCTGAACGCGACGTAGGCGAAGGCCAGGACTCCTAGCCCGGCTGCAGCGCCCATGAGGAACTGCCGCCTCGATGGGTTGAAGCCGTCGGGGTGCCGGCTCGCGACCTCGACGAAGAAGTAATCGAGGAATGCCGCGTAGATCCATCCGCCGATCAGTTGGCTGAGGACTGCGAACGCTGCACCCGCGTCGGTTTGGGATCCCGCGACACCCGCGCCCAGGAGCGGGAGGACCGCGAAGAGCACGAGGGCCGCACTCCCGACCGTGTAGATGCCGATCACAGCGGCGCGGTTGTGGACGAGGGCATCGATCCTCCGAAAGGCGAGAGCACCGAGGCCGAACGCCACCTCCACGGCGACCAGGGCGCTCACGAAGCCAAGCCCTTTCGCTCCCTCCCCCAATGTGCCGATGAAGAACGTTTCGAGGGGCCCCGGGATGCGCGTGATCACGAACTCGAGCGCAGCCTCGGGCAGGAACACGCCGAGGCCGAGGAGGCGCATAATCAGCGTCACCAGAAGCGCGGCCGCCCCGGCGGCGATACCTGCAAAGAACCGGTTCCACGGCAGCCTGCGGAGGGCTGCCTGGACACGGCCGAACACGGAGGCCACGGCTTCTCGACGAACCCGCGACCCTTCAACGTTTGCCCCATTCCCGATCCGCACGCCTCGGAGTCAATGTCCGCTGCGACTATGAGGTGGAATGGTTTAAGTAGAATCAGGAAGCTCGTTCGGGTGAGTCCGATGGCCTCCTCCGCCAGTTCCCAGGCTCACGTGGGCCGGCGCATCCTGCTCACCGTCCTCTGGACCGTCCTCTTCGTCGTGGGCCTCGCGCTCGCGGTCCTCCTTCTCGTCCCGGACCTGGCGAGCCTCGTGCAGCAGGCCTCCGTGTCGACCACCGCCTGGAAGACGGTCCTCGTTGCGGCCTCTGTGGCCCTCGTCCTCATCGGCCTCTGGGGGATCTCCTCGAGCCACCGGAACCTCCGCCATGCCGTCGACCTGATCTCCGAGGTCGACCGTGCGCGCAAGGAGACGATCCAGCTGGAGACGACCCGCTACCTATCGAAGGGCAAGTGAGTCGCGCGACTCATCCGGTCCGCAGACTCCGAATGACCTCGACGGCAGCGCGGTAGCCGGTCTCGATCGCGCCATGGACCGTGGCCGGCTCACCGTGGGTATGCGTCGCCTCGCCCGCGAAGAACAGGACTCCATCCACGGGCTCCGCGAGATCCCGACGGTGTTGCAAGGAGGCGCCAGGGGGCAGGAAGGAGTATCCGCCCCGGGCGAACGGATGGACGGGCCAGCGGCTGTAGGCGAACGCGTCGACCTGCCCCACGTGGACGGAGGGCGGCACGATGGCCTGGAGGTCAGCCAAGGTCTGGTCCACGACCTCCTTCTCGGAGAGCGCGGCCCTCCGCCGGGCCTCCCGGCCAATCACGAAGCCGTCGAGGATGCTGGGCGGATTGCGCGTCGCGACATAAGGCCGGTGGAAACTCGTAGGACCCTCTCCCCATAATAGGCCGAAGTCACCAAGGCGTTCGGCGAGGTTGTCGCCCCGCGGGCGGAGCAGGACCACCATTGCGTCGCCAAACGCGATCGCGCGGATCGCGGCCCGCTTGCGTTCAGGAAGGGGCGGGTCGAAGGTGACCGTATCCGACTTGAGCACGCCCAGCGGCAGCGTCACGACCACCCGCTTCGCACGGAGGGCGCCCTCCTCTCCGTTCCGGTCGAGCGTCTCGATCCGCGCCCCCCGTCCCGAACTCCGGATGGCCGTCACCTGCGTCTCGAGCCGGATTCGATCTTTGAGGGTCGCAGCGCGTCGGGAGACGAGGGCGTCGTAGCCCTCGACCACCTGGAAGTTCGTGTAGCCGAACTCTTCGTCTGCGAGCGCGGACTCCTCCGCGGGTCCTCGAACGCCGATCGCATCGACATCTGCTGCCGAAGCATGCGCGTACAGGAGGTGGACGAGGAGTTTCGCGCCCGGGAGGGCCCGCTGCTGGTCGAGCCATTCCGCCAAGGTGAGGTCGGGGCCATTGTACGAGACGAATCGTTTCGGGAGCGTGAAGGCCCCCTGGTAGAACGCACGCAAACCGATCGTGCGGTGCAGGAGGTTCCCGGCGAGGGGGAGGCGTTCGATCCGTCCGTCCCGCCAGAACCGCGCGCGCCGCGTCGTCGGCAAGGGCCGCGCGTTCATTCCCAACTCATGCAGCCAGGAGTGCGTGACCACCCGCTTCCCGTGGATCATGAGGGCTCCTATCTCGAACGGCCGCCCGGCACCCAGGGTGTAGTCCGTCTGGATGCGACCGCCGATCCGATTGGCCGCCTCGAGGACGAGAAAGTCGAGCCCGGCCTGGTGGAGCCGCTGGGCGCACGCCAGGCCCGCGATGCCCGCGCCGATGACGGCGACGTCGCGTTCCTCCACCATGGCGGTGGCGGGACGCACGAAAACGATATAACGTTCCCGATGGGCCCGCGCCGGACAGGAATTCGTAAACCCCAATCGCTATGCTGAACGGTTTCCTGGGAGGGCTACGGTGACCCCCGATGCCTTCTGGTTCGACGCATGATGCCTTTCGCGCGTTCACGACGACCTGCGCGCTCATCACGGTGAACGGCCCCCGCGGGCCGAACGTAATGGCTGCGGAGTGGACGTTCAACGTGTCCTACGATCCGTTCCTCATCGCGGTCCACGTGGACAAGGCCAACGTGACCCATGACGAGATCCTCGCCGCGGGCGAGTTCGGTGTCAACCTCGTGTCGGAGGATCAGAGTGCGCAGATGCGCTTCGCAGGCCACTTCTCCAAGTCCGAGACGGACAAGCTCTCGAGCGAGATCTTTGAGACGTACGCGGCCAAGCGGATCAAAGCCCCCATGCTCCGCGGCTCAGTCCTGAACGCGGAGTGCCGCCTCGTCCAGCACTTCCCCGTCGGGGATCACACCGCGTTCATCGGGGAAGTCCTCGAGTTCTCGGTGGATCCCGGGAAGCGCCCCCTGATCCTGCACCACGGTTCCCACCGCCTCGGGGACAAGATCGAGCGGCGACCCGCGCTCGTTGTGGCGGCCACCCCGGCCGAGGCCCATCCCGGAGCCCGGGTCACGCTCCACGCCGAGTTCGCCCCACCCAGCCGCGACCGAGTGAGGCTGGCGCTCGTGGCCCCGGACGGGGAGGAACGTCCCTTGGCGACCGCGGATCCGGCAGGCCAAGACTCGTTCGAAGCTGCGGTCACGCTCCCCGATGACGTGCGTCCCGGCCCGTACACGGTCGTCGCCCGGACTGCGTCCTTGGAGGGACGGGCGCAATTGCACGTCTCGCGAACCCAGACTCACGCCGGCAACGTGTCCTGAGGATCACAGATCATACGGCTGGCCCTCCACGGGCTGGACCGTTTCGAACCCGAGCTTCCCAAGGAACCGCGCGTACAGCGCTGGGTTCTCCGTATGGACGAGGTACACTTTCTTCGGTCGGATCGTCTCGACAGCGGTGCGGAGGTCATGGGCTGTGGCGTGGCCCGAGGCGTGGACCTGGAAAAGGGGCAGGCCGTACCGGGTGAGCCAGCTCATCAGCTTCTCGAAGGAGATCTCCATCTCCTCGTTGAACGGCTCGCTGCTCGAGAGGATGTAGACGCTCCCCGCGACCGGGTCGATCGTCGGGAGGGCGAGCATGTCCGTGAGGGAGGCGACGAGGATCGCCTCGGGCTGAAGCGCCTTGACGTCCGCCGCATCGAGGATCTGGCCTCCGTGCTTCTCCTCGAGATGCTTCTCGAACTCGCTGGTCGTCTTCTTCTCCTTCCGGAAGATGCGGACATTCTTGGACGTCAGGTCGAACTCGTCGAACAGGCCCTTCTCGTTCAGCTGGTCCAGGAGGAAGGCCTGCTTCGCGGTGACGATCAGCGTCCGGTCTGTGGCCTTCGCAACCTTGTGGAACGTGTTGAGACGGTCCACGTCGGCGGGGGCGAAGCCCGCGAGGACAAGCCCTTTCGTCTGCTGGACGACCGTCGTGAGCTTCTGCTCGACCTCGTCCTCGGACTCGATCTTCGATTCACCGACGTGGGTCCCTTCGATCAGGAGTGCGACGGGCTCGCGGTCCTTCGCCCTCTCGAGGAATGCACGGCTCTGGGCCCCACGGGCCCCATGGAGGCGGAAGTCTCCGGTGTATGCCACGTTCCCCGCCTTGGTCTCGATCACGTATCCCACGCTCCCCATGACGGAGTGGTCCACGGCGAACGCGGACGTCGAGAAGCCCGCTACGTCACGGGTCTTCGCAGGATCGATCGTCTCGAGGGTACGGAAGTCCTCCTTCCCGCCTTCCTTGGTCCAGTTTGCGATGTAATAGTCCTTCGACGGGCCCATGCGCCCGGCGTACTCGCGGGCGAGGATCACCGCGTTCGCCGTCGCCGTGGCGTACGAGGGGATGTCCTCCCGGAGCCATCGGATCGCGTCGTAGTGGTCCGTGTGGGGGTGCGTCAGAAGGACCGCGTCGAGCCCTCGCACCGCCTTCGCGTCCTTCTTGTAGATGCCGGGCAGGTTCGGAAGGATCCCGAGCGCGAGGAGGTGCTCCTCCTTCTGCGGGCGGATCCAGGGCTCGTCGAAGTACAGTTTCTCGCGGCCGAAGTTCTTGCCGAAGTCCAGGAAGACGCGGGCCCCTCCCTCCTCCAGCAGGAACTTGTTCCCGCCGATCTCGTTGATGCCTCCGTAGAACGTGAGACGCGTCGCCGGCACGCGGTAACCCGGATTCGGATAGGCCACCTGAGACTTAGAGGCTGCGCTCATCGGACGGGAGGCCCTCAGAGGCGGCGGGCCAGCGTGCGGCTCTCCCTGCCCGAGGGCAACGCGGACGTCAGCGGGAACAGGACGCGCTCTTCGTTGCCGAAGGGGTCGTCCACCTCGAGTCGCACCATGTCGACCCTCATGCGGAGGGTCCCCTCGATCATCGGAGACGCGGAATCCCGTGGACGGATAAAAGGGAGTGGCCCGAACGCAAAGGGGAGGTCGGCCGCGCGAGCTCCCAGTGCAAAGGCTTATCGCGCCGGCCCCTTTCGAGGGAGAACCCGAAGGGGACGGATGTGGTAATGACGGATACCTTCGATCGATTCCTGACCGGGAGAGGCAGCTACGTGGCGGACCTCGACCTACCAGACACGCTCCACCTCAAGATCGCCCGAAGCGTCTACGCGCGGGCGATCGTCCGGTCGGTGAAAGGCGGAATCACGTCGGCGGACGTCAAGGCACTCATGAGCGCGGTCGGCGAAGGCGCGGAGGGAGGCATGGGTGCGGTCGCCTACCCGGTTCTGGCCCGCGACCGGGTGAACTACGTCGGGCAGCCCGTCGCCGCGGTCTTCGGCCGCACAGCCGCGGAGGCCGAGGACCTCCTCGACACGATCCAGATCGAGTACGAGCCCCTTCGGGCCATCCCCGATCCGGAGGAAGCGCTGACGGCCGAGCCGATCCATCCCGGGACGAAGTCCAACATCATGGGCTCGGGGCAGGTCGGGGAGAAGTTCGCGGACCCGGACGGGCCCGTCGTCCTCGAGGAAACCCTACGGTGCGAACGGGTCGTGCCCAACCCGCTCGAGCCCCGCGGGGTCCTCGTCCGCTGGGAAGGGGGGCGCCTCACCGTTTACGCGTCGACCCAGTCCGTGGCGAGCTTCCAGGAGGGATTCTGCCAAAGCCT
>JBGPGA010000088.1:0-9030 GCA_041483635.1 Thermoplasmata archaeon | reverse complement strand
GCCCGGTTGGCAGCCGCCGAGAATCACGGCGGCGGCGCGATGCCCTCCTTCGCGAGGACCATCGTCCCGAGCCGCCGGAACAACGTCTCCACGTTCTCGCCCGACTTGGCGGACGTATAGAAGTAGGGCGCTTCGAACGCGCGGACGGCCTGCCCGATCTCCTTCTCGCCGTACAGGATCATGACCTCGTCCTTCAGGTCGATCTTGTTGATCGCGAAGACGACCGGAATCTCCCCGACGACGTTGAAGACGCCCTGGACCCAGTCGTCGAGCTCCTTGAGCGTCGAGTACCGCGTGAGGTCGCAGACCGCAATCGTGCCCTTCGCCCCGTGGAAGAACGCCTCCTTCAGGAGGTCCCGGAAGCCCTTCTCGCCCATGATGTCCCAGATCGTCATGTCCATCTGGACTTTGGCATCCTTCTCCGGGAGGTCGAACTCGAGCTCCTTCTTGGAGACCTTGGCGCCCAAGGTCGTGATGTAGCGGTCGTCAAACTCGTCCTGGACGTACCGGCGGATCAGGGAGGTCTTGCCAACGGCGGCCTCACCGACGAGACAGACCTTTGTCTTGATGCGCTGGACCTCGGGCATGACGCGCGCGGAGCAACGCCCTGACGCTACTTAAGTGTGCGGAAGCGGCGCCCGTCCGCGAGCCGCGGGACAACGTTTATGGCAGGAACCTTCGGTCAGGGGGCGATGCGGCTACGGCATCGCTTGATCGTCGCCCTCGACGAGCTGCAGCCGGACCGTGCACGCGCGATCGCCGCCGCGGTGCGCCCCCATGTCGACGCGGTCAAGATCGGATGGGCCCTCTTTCTCGCCAGCGGGCGCGAGCTGCTCTCAGACCTCGCGCGCGACGGCTACGTGTTGGGCGACTTCCGGACCGCGGAGATTCCCAACACGACACGCCTCATCGTCGAACAGGTCGTGCGGCTCGGTGTCTCCGGAATCATTACCCAGGGCTTTGTCGGGGAGGACTCCGTGCGGGCAGCCGTGGAGGCGGCGCAGGGGAAGGACGTATTCGTCATCACGGAGATGAGCCATCCGGGTGGCGCGCAGTTCACGGCCCCCCACGCAGAGGAGATGGCCCGCATCGCGGTCCGTGCGGGGGCCGCCGGGATCGTTGCTCCGGCCACTCGGCCGGAGCGGGTGAAGCTCCTGCGTGGCATCGTCGGGGACCGGCTCATCTTGTCTCCGGGGGTGGGCGCGCAGGGAGGAAAGGCGGCCGACGCAATCCGCGCGGGCGCCGACGCCGTGATCGTGGGACGTGCCCTGTATGAGGCGCCGGACCCGAGGAAGGCGGCCGCCGAGATCGAGGCCGAGATCCGGGACCGCTGAACCCTCGCTCCCTTGAACCCGGTCGAAGGTTTTTGAGGCGACTCCGCATGCCACCCTTCATGCCGCCGCACCGGACCACGGACCGCGCTACCGTCGAGGCGTTCCTCGATCAGGACCCCGTCGCGTCCGCGGTGGCCTGGTACCGCTGCACCGAGATGGAGGGAGCGAAGGAGGTCTACGTGGATGCGGACCCGCCGCATGCGGTCCTGGGCATCGTCCGCCCGGAATGGGCCGAGGGAGGAGCGGGGATCGCACTGCACTCCGCGGACCCGAACGCGGCCCAGCAGGTCCTCGAGGCGTGGCCGCGCGGGCCGACCTTCTTCCACCTGTCTGAGGAGTGGATGCTCTCGCTGGTGGAGCCTCGCATCGGCGCGTGGGACGGTGGGGTGTTCTGGCTCTTCGAGCTCGACCCCAAGGACTTCCGCGGCGAGGTGCGGCATGAGGTCCGGCCGCTTGGTCCGGAATGGGCCGATCTGGTGGCCAAGGTCTGGGACCCGGAATGGGACCAAGCCGCGGATTACGTCCGCGCGCGAATCGCGGCGGGGCACGCCTACGCGGTCTACGTGGACGGGGAGCCGGTGGCCTGGGCCTTCCTGCATCTCGAGACGCCCCGGGTGTCCCTGATGGGATTCCTGCATGTCCTGGAGGGCCACCGCGGGAAGGGATACGCGCGCTCCGTGTCCTCGGCCCTCGCGAAGGACGTCCTGGCCCGCGGCAAGATTCCCGCCCTCCATGTCAAGACCGACAACGCGCCGTCCCTCGAGCTCACCGCGTCGCTCGGGTTCCACCGCGTGCGAAAGCAGGTATGGGGCGAATCGGTGGGCCGATGAGGATCACGCCCCTGGCGGCGGACAGCTTTGGCGCGCGCTCCATGGCCACCCTGGTCGAGACGGCGGACGTGACGATCCTCCTTGACCCAGCCGTCCGGCTCGCCCCGTGGCGCTACGATCTCCCGCCGCACCCGACGGAGGACGAACGTCAGAAAGAGCTGTGGCGGCGCGTGAAGGACGCGGCCAAGAAAGCGGACGTCCTGACCGTGAGCCACTACCATTACGACCACCACAACCCGGACGCCCCGTCCATCTACAAGGGCAAAGTCGCGTTCCTCAAAGACGGCAAATTCCACATCAACCGCAGCCAGCGCGAGCGGGCGAGCGCCTTCGTCCGGGCCCTCAAGAAGTATCCAAAGGAGATCCAGGTCGCGGACGGGAACGATGCCGACTTCGGCGGGACGGAGCTCACGTTCTCGCCCGCGGTCCCCCATGGCTACGACGACGCCCTCGGCTACGTGGTCATGGCACGCGTCGCAGAGGGCGACGAGGTGTTCGTCCACACGGGCGACGTGCTCGGGCCCCCCCTCAAGGAGCAGCTCGGGTTCCTCGTGGACTCGAACCCGACGATCTTGTACGTGGACGGACCCATGACCCACATGCCGGACCACTACCCGGAGGAGCACATGAGGCATTCTCTCGCGAACCTCGCGCGGATCATCCGGAGCACGGACGTCCGCACGCTGATCGTCGACCACCACCTCCTACGGGATCGCGCATGGCGGACGAGGCTCGAGCCGCTCAAGGAGACCGCGGACGAGCACGACGTCCGCGTTGAGACGGCCGCCGAGTACGCGGGCCGGGCGGTAGACCAGCTCGAGGCGAACCGGGACCGCCTATATGGGTTCGAGCCCAAGCCCTAGCCGAACGCGGCCACCGTGTGCACATGGACCGGGTGCGTCGCGATGTAGCGTCCGATCGGGCGATACACGAAGTAGTTGTGCCAGACGTACCACGAGATCCCGAGGCTCGGCACCGCGGCGGCCACCCCGGCCACGGGCGGCGGCACGGCGGCTCCCGCGGGCAGGCTCCCGCCGAGGTAGCCGGTCCCAAGGGGCCCGACCCCGTAGCTCATGATGAGGGCGAGCTCCTCGATCTCGAGAGTGAGGTCGAAGAAGCTCATCCGGGTCACCGCGCCGATGCAGTCCCGGAATACGTCGATCGCCTCGTTGGGTTCGAGCGGGCTCGCGGCGAGCATCGCGGCCGGGGCGAAGGGGGGATCGAACGCCCCCTGCACATGGGACAATGTGTACGAGAAGCGATCCACGAGCGCGCCCTGCGGAACCTGGGACGACGCGAGGAGCGAGGCAGCGACGTCCATCTGGACCCCGTCCCGAAAGCCCTTTGCGGCCATACCCGACAGGGCACCATCGAATCGACCTAGCGCCTCGTCGACGGGGTACGGCGACCGGGCCAGGGCCGAGACGAGGAGGGAGTTGAGGGCGGGACGCTGCCTCTTGATCTCATCGATCCTCGTGAAGACCTGATCCCACCAACCCTCCTGGAGGTCCGCGAGGGAGGCCGCAACGATTACGCGGTCCTCCGGCAGGATCCCGTGGTACTGGAGTCGGATCCGGAGGTTCTCGAACGTGCTCCGGACGACGGCGGGGTCCCACGGGAGGGACGTCAGGATGGCAGAGGCCACGAGGCGGTCCTCCGGGCTGAAGGTCCCCCAGTTCGTGTCATGGTTGAACCACTGGAATTCGGAGACGAGCATCCCGGCGTTCACGTACCGCTTCGCCAGGATCATGGATGCGAAGCGCACGTCTACATTGGTCATGGGCGCCGCGGTCCATTCGTCGTCCACGCGACCTTGCTCGTCGAGGGTCAGGCTGTTGTTGATCCAGGAGGCGCGGTTGACGAGGTCGATGAGACCCGCGCGATACTGGGCCATTCCCTGTTGGAATTGGGTGAAGTCTCGACCCGCGAGCCGCGTCTCCCAGGTCTTCAGGTCCTCCAGGACCCCGCGCCCCGCCAAGGTGGCTTGGAGGTACTCTTGCGTGGGCCCGTTCCACACGAGGGCGTCGAGGGTCGACTTCTCGCGGGTGAGTTCCTCGAGGTCCGCAATCAACTGCCGCAATTCCGGCGGGGCGTCCGGACCGGGCGTCGCGAGCGCCCGGCGCGACAGGTCTCGGACACGGTCCCGGAGCGCGACGAGGCCCGAGACGCCTGCGATCCACCGGTCGCGCGTCGGCGAATCCACGGCCTTGACGAGTCCCTGGGACACAAGGGCGTCGCGTTCGTCGGAGGCGACGGACGTCTCCTGGCGGCCCTCAATCCCTTCCAGAATCGCGCGCACCCGATTGCCGTCCATCTACCGCCCCACCTCCGATGCGAACACAATCTCCACGCGGCACGCCTCGCGATCCACCGCGGGTTCCACCCCGAGGACCAGCTCCGCGCCGCGACGCTCGATGGAAAGGAACGGGTCCGCGATGCAGGCGCGCTCGAGCACCTCCAGGATCCAGCCGCGCCGTTCCGATGGGCTCCGGAACGCTCGCCAGCGGCGGTCCACGTCCCACGCCAGCGCCTCGAGGCCGTACGTCGCCTCGTACACGTTGCGATGAAACTGCTGCCCGATCTGGTCCCGGACCGCGTCGGCATCGGGCGCCGTGATCTCCTCGATCCCCTCAAGGTCCGCGAAATGCAAAGTCCCGTCCGGGGCGACGACCGCGTCCTTGTCGAGCCACACGTCATGGTATCCGAGGCCCGCGTAGCTGCCTCGCGCGGAGTCGTGCCTCAGAGTCCGGGCGTACAGGGTCAGGGCGGCCAGGGAGGAACGGGCCAGGTTCTCAAGGAAGCGCTCGGCGTCCTCGAACGAGGCGATGCCGAACAGGGAGAGGGCCCGCGACGTGTCGACGCCGAACGTGACGGGGCTGTGGAAGTACAGGCGGACGTTCGACGGCATGAGCCGGATCTCCTGCCAGAACTCGCCTTCGTAATGTCGGTACCAGAAGAACCGCGACGCGATCGCCGCGAGCTCGTCCGGGAGGCGAACGAGGGCGATGATCGGGCAGATATGGAATCCCGCGATCTGGGCGTCCACCGCGCGGAGGCTCGTCAGGAATCCGATCGCCGCGTTGTCGGGGGCCTGGCCTCCGTAGGGCGTGTTGCCGAACCACCGTTCCCCTGTGATGAAGCCCTCGGTCGACCCGTCCTCCGAGCCGAGCACGTCCGCGAAGCGGGGGCCGCGAGAGATCGCCTGAACCCGACTCGCGGTCAGAGGGGCATTCTCGTACGCGTCCACGGCCGCGCCGCAGCCCTTCACGGCCGCAAGGTGCTCCCGGCCTCCGATGACGTGCCGCCGGCGGGGAAGGAGCGCGGAGCGATTGTCGTCGCGCACGCCCGAGACCGCGACGCCCTCTGGCTTTCCCGCGAGCTTCCAGAGGAGCTCCGGGACGTGCGCGGCGGGAGGCTCGTCGGCCCAGAAGGAGCGGAACCGCGGGTCGCCGACCGCCTCGACCTCACCCCGGAGACGGACGAGCGAGACGGGATCGTTCGGCACCCAGACGGCCTCGCGCACCATCACGTCTGCCTCTGGACGGCGGAGGGCGCGGCGGGCGGATTCCGCGAATAGTAGATGCTCTCCCCGACGGGGGCGAAGCCCGCCTTCGCGGCGATCCGCAGGGAGGCCGCATTCTGGCGGGAAATCTCGACGATCACGCGGTCCACGCCGAGGGCCGCGAGGGTGGAGAGACGCGCCTTGGTCAGCTCCGTGCCGAGGCCCCGGGCCCGCTCGGTCGCGGCCACGGTGAGGGTGTGGAGCCGAGCCACACTGCCGACGACCATCGCGAAGCCGAACCCGACGACCCGGGCACCCGACGTCGCGACGAACCCGAGGTCGCCCGCCTTGAAGCTCGATTCGATGAAGTGCGCGGCGCGGCTCCGGTACGCCTCCTGGGCGATCGCCGTGACCATGGGGAGGTCCTCGGCCGTCATCGGCCGCACGACTCCCGAGTCGTAGTCGAGGGGCTGCGGGTTGCGCAGCTGGAGAATCGTGAACCGGTCAATCTCCTTGGCACGGAGGACTCGGCCCGGAATTGTCGCATCCGCGAAGAAGTCATTCATCCGCACCCGCTTGACGAGGGCGCGCGCGACCGTCTCTTCGGAGGCGAACAGGCTTCCCATTCCCGACTCGCGGTCGAGCAGGGCCATCCCGACGACCTTGCGTTCGTCGAGGGCGAGGACGACCGGATCCCCTTCGGAGATGGACCGCTCCGCGAACACCGGGAGGAACGGACCGAAGAACGGTGAGCCGTCCGGGATGAGGCCAGTGGCATCGGCGGGGATTTTCGCCTTTCGAATCCGGACGTACGTGGCCTGGTTCCCCGATCCGATGCGGAGCCGGCTAGGCCCGCGCCGAACCCGGATCGCGGCCACAATGACGAGGACGACCGCGGCGGGCACGCCGAGGTAGAGGAGCGAGAAGGTCAGGAGGTCCAAGGGAATCGCGTAGCTACTCGCGGAGACGACCAAGTCCGCGCGGTACCTGAACGAAGCCGGCTGGCCCTGCCACGTGCCAGCGTCCTGCTCCGTGTACTGCTCGGAGATGATGTAACCCGTGTCGCGGTCGTAGTAGTACATGTCCTGGTAGTCCGCTGAGTAGACGCCGTACTCGTCGTTGCGCGTGTACGTGCCCGAACCCTGGAGGAGCACGGCCGAGTGCGGAACGGCGCCCAGCCACACCGTGGCGCTCAACGTGGCGACCGTGAGGGGCTCGTCCAAGACGTAGACGACCTGGCCGGGGGTTACGTTTGTCGGGATCCAGAACCAGACGGACACGGGGCCCGTGAGGTTGACGTCGATCCCGGCGAGGTACTCCCGCGAGGCGATGGAGAACATGGGATCGTAGGGGTCGGAGCCCGATAGGACGAGCCCATTGGAATCCTGGTAGCTCCAGTTGCCCGTACCGACCATCGTGACCGTGTCCCCACTTGCGCCAACAACGGAGTAGCGGTAGTGGGAGTGCATGCTGTCCGAATAACCCTGGTACGCCTGCGCCCCTTGGTCCACGTAGCTGTTCGAGTCGTATTCGAAAAAGTCCCCAGCCCGAGGAGTGCGCGCCAGTGCGCCCATGGACAAGATCAGCGGCAGGATCAGCGCGATTGCGAGCCCGAGGCTGCTCATCACGACAAATCGACGCGAAAGCAGACGTCGCCGCGTCATAGGATTTCCAAGCTCCTCCGCGGGCGCCTAACCGTCGGTCAGCGACTTAAAGCTAGAGGGGGAAGTCCGACCCCGTCGCGGAATCCCGAAAGTGATAAGTGTCTCCCAGGGTTCCGGAGAGGCGGCATGGCGAGAGAGCATCACTGCCCCAACTGCGGGCCTCAGCCCTGCAACGCATCTACGAGCAAGATTCACACCTGCGGCGTGTGCGCCGCCATTTGGGAAGAGGATCTCTCCGCTCCGGTGCAGGTGTCGGCGGCTCCGAAACCTCCGGCGCCGACCCCAGCTGCCGTTGCCGCGGCCCCCTCCGCGCCTGCGACGCCCGTTCCAAGCCCGACCCCCGTCACCAAACCCGCACCCGCCGCGCCGGCGCCCGCGGGAGGCGGGTCGCCCCCTGCTCCCAAGGCGGCCATGACCCTCTCCGATGTCCTCCAGGAGGCGAAGGTCAAGCGGTGTCCCAAGTGCCAATCGGACGGCCTGGCTCAGCCGAGCGAATTCCGCCGCGTCCAGGGACGTCTCGTGCTGGTGGACTCCCAGACGTACCTCGCCCATCAGTGGTACGCCGACACGGGCGAGCTCCTCCCGACGGCCGCGGCGCTGCCCCCGACTCCCAGCGCCACCGCCGCTCCGCCGGCCCGCCCGAGCGCGGCGACCTGAGGAGGGATCCGCCCTGCGCGGAGGGCCATGACCTCTCCCGAGGACGGGATCCGCGCAAGTCTTTCTGAGGTCAAGCGGGAAATCGGCTGCCGCGTCTGCGGGGGGGACATCAAGCGATGCCGCCTCGCGATCTGCCCGTACCTGAGCAACGTCCGGAAGTGGTTCACGGAGCAGAAGGACCTCCGGTCCACGGACCTCTTCGGCGCATCCCCGCCGAGCGCCTTCGTCGGTTCATGGGGCTATCCTCGCGTCCTCGTCGGTCCCCTCGTGCCCCCGCTGCGCGATCAGGACACATCGATCCTGGACGCGTCCGAGACCTGGCTTCAGTACGACCTCGCGGAAATCCTGCGGTTCCGGCTCTCCCTGGTCCGGGGGAAGGCGCCGCGCCGAGTGATCGAGGCTCGCGAGCCGGACCGCATCCTGTCCGTCGTCCAGGAAGGGGCCATGGCCTCCAAGCCCGTCGACACGGAGATGTGGCTCGAGAAGACACCGGCCCTCGTCAGCCCCTTCTCCGCCCGGGCGCCACCGAGCGGCCCGAGCGCGAACATCCGCAAGGTGGAGCTCGCCTCGAACCCGTCCGTGCCCCGTCGCGTGGACGACCTCGTCTCCGACACGGATGTGCGGGCGGGCGAGGCCGTCACGGACCTCTACGCCCACGGCGTGAGCCAGAGCCACATCACCCGCATCTTCTCCGTCGGTCTCCTGGGCGGCCAGGAACGGCGGAGGCTCGTTCCCACGGAATGGTCCATCACGGCGGTCGACGACATCCTGGGGCGCCACCTGATCGACCAGGTACAGGATCACCCGTGGATCGGGGAGTTCGAGGTCTACAGCGCCACAGGCCTCGCGAACACGGTCGCGATCCTCCTCTTCCCCCAGGCGTTCATGTTCGAGGGACTCGAGGCCTGGAACCTGTCCTCGGGCCCGACGCCGATTCACGACCATGAGTTCACGAAAGGCCGGAAGGCCTATCCCGACGCGATCGGGGGCGCGTACCACGCGACGAAGAACCCGGTGCTCGAGCACCTCGCCCGCCGGCGGCG
>JBGPGA010000087.1:0-9115 GCA_041483635.1 Thermoplasmata archaeon | reverse complement strand
CGATGCATCCTGCGGCTCCTAAAGCCGACGTCGGGGCGGGTTTGGTTCGATGGCCAGGATCTCACCGCGATGCGGGGCGAAGCGCTTCGCAGAACCCGGCCCCGCCTCCAAATCGTGTTCCAGAATCCGATGGCCTCGTTGGACCCCAGGATGCGCGTGGGACAGACTGTCGCCGAGCCGCTTGTGGTGCATCGCGGTGCATCGCGTCAGGAAGCTCAGGACCGGGTGAAGGAACTACTCCGCCGCGTCGGCCTGCACCCTGAGGTCGCGATTCACTATCCCCACGAGCTCAGCGGAGGCCAATGCCAGCGGATCGCCATGGCAAGAGCGCTCGCGCTCGAGCCTCGTTTCATCGTCCTCGATGAGCCGACCTCCTCCCTGGATGTCTCCGTGCAAGCGCAGATCGTGAACCTCCTCAAGGAACTCCAGAAGGATTTGGGGCTCACGTACCTTTTTATCACGCACGATCTCGCGCTCGTCGGCTACCTTGCCGATCACGTCGGCGTGATGTACCTCGGAAAGATCGCGGAGGTTGGCGGTGCCGTGGAGGTTCTCGAGCGAGGTCAACACCCGTACACCATGGCGCTGAGGAACGCCGTACCTCTGCCAGACCCGGAGCGCGAACGGACCCATCTTCCCCTCAAGGGGGAAATCCCTTCCGCTCTCGAGCCGCCCTCCGGGTGCCGTTTCCGTACGCGGTGCCCTTGGGCTCAGGACCGCTGCGCGAAGGAAGAGCCGCCCCTCCGCGAGGTCGGCGAGACCTGGGTGGCCTGTCATTTCGTCGAGGAGATTCGGACTCAAATGGAGAAGGGGAGTGCGACATGAGGACCCTGGACTTGGACAGCTTGCAGGACATCTTGGTGGGCGCCGCGTTCCTCGGGACCGGAGGCGGGGGCTCTCTGGACAAAGGCATCCAGACCGTCGCCGCGGACCTGAAAGCGGGGCGCTCGATCCACCTCGCCGACCCGGACGAGCTTGCCCCAGATACGTGGGCGTGCACGCCGTACTACTGCGGCAGCCTCGCTCCGACCGGGAAGACCGCGTTCAAGGCAAAGGAGGCTCCCTACGACGGCACGGAGTGCCTGCTTGCGGCGAACACCCTCGCGCAGCACCTGGGCGTGGCCTTCGGCACGACCGTGGCCACGGAGCTCGGAGGCGGCAACACGGCCGCGGCGCTCTCCGTGGCGGCCCAGCTCGGCCTGCCCGCGCTCGATGCGGACGGCGCGGGACGGTCTGTTCCGGACTTGCAGCACTCGACGTATTTCGTGGCGGGAATCCCGATTGCGCCCATGGGCGTCGCGAACAAGTACGGGGATCAGATCGTGGTCCAGCAGGTGGCGGACGACTTCCACGCGGAGGCCCTTGTCCGCGCGATGGCCGTCGCGAGCGGCGGGCACGTCGGCGTCGCGGACCATCCGGGACGCATCGGGGATCTGCGGAAGGGGCTCGTCCTCCGGTCCCTCTCCTTCTCCGAGAAGGTGGGCCACGCGATCCGCCGCAAGGGAGGCGACGCGATCGATGCGGTCCTCGCCGCCACGGACGGCTACCTCCTCTTCCGGGGCGTCGCGCCCTCGAACTGCAAGTATGAGGACAAGGAGGGTTTCACGTTCGGGACGATTGACATCCGCGGGACGGACGCGGACCGTGGCGCGCGATATCGCATCTGGTTCAAGAACGAGAACATCATGGCCTGGCGCAACGGGAAGGTGGATGTGACGGCCCCGGACCTCGTGTGCCTCCTGGACCTGGATCGGCGTGCGCCGATCCTGAACCCCTGGGTCAAGAAGGGCCAGCGGATTGCCGCGTTCGGACTTCCCGCGCCCGAGATCTGGCGGACCCCGCGCGGGGTGGACGGGTTCGGACCGGGCTACTTCGGATACAAGAGCAAGTTCGTACCGATCGAGAAGAGGCACAAGAAAGGAAGGCGTTGAAGATGACGGATATCCAGAGGGCCGCAACGGGCCTCGCGCGAGACATGCTGCGGCTCAAGAAAGGGGAGACCGTGATCGTCTATGGAGACCCCGCGACGGATCCAAGCGTCGTCCGGGCGACGGCGGACGCGGTCGAGGCCCGGGGAGGAGTTCCGCTGGAAGCGTGGTACCGCATCAAGGGACCCCCCGGCACGGAGCCGCCCGCCCCGTTCGCCGAAGCGATGCGGAAAGCGGACGTCCTCGTCGAGTTCGCCCGGACCTACCTGATCACGACGAAGGCGTTCCAGCGTGCGATGGACGCGGGGACGAGGGCCCTCTGCCTGACGGGGATGGACGCGGACATGATGACCCGCTGCATCGGGAACGTCTCCCTGCCCGCTCTCAAGGCGTTCGGGTCGTCGCTCCAGCGGATGACTCAGCGGGCCAAGGTGGCGCACGTCACGTCGCCGGGAGGGACGGATCTGACGTTCGATCTCGGCAAGCGCCCCATCATCCTCGATACGGGGGAGTGCGTCACGCCGGGGCGGGACTGCTACCTCGGCGGCCAGATCTCGTGGGCTGCGGTCGAGAGCACGATCGAGGGGAGCCTCGTCCTGGACGGGACCGTGTGGCCTCCCGATCCGCTCGCGCCCCTCCGGGAGCCGATCCGCCTCGAGCTCTCCCGCGGCCGGATCGCGTCGATCGGCGGGGGCGAGGCCGCCAAGGTCCTCCGGGACTGGATCGAACGCTTCCGCGACCGCAAGATGTACAACGTAGCCCACTTCTGCTTCGGATTCAACCCGGGCGCGAAGATCTGCGGGAAGATCCTCGAGGACGAGCGGGCCTTCGGCGTCTTTGTGACCGGTTTTGGATCCCAGATGGCTTCGTTCAAGGGAGGGTTCACGCTCGCGAAGAGCCACATCGACGGGGTCACGACGAAGCCCACCATCGCGTTCGACGGGCTGACGATCCAGCGGGACGGCGCCTTCGTCCACCCAAAACTCGCACCGCTGGAGCACCGGCTCCTCACGGAGCGTCCACACGGTTGACCTCGCCTTCGGCGCCGTGCCCGAGCGCGGGGCTGATGGGCAGGTCACGACGAGCCCCAGCGGGAAATCCCGCGTAATAACGCAAGCTATATCCCTGGATATCAGGATGAGGAGGCGCACGAGGGGTGCCTTGAGCCTCCTACGCTACGCGTCATCCGGAATCCTCCGGAATCGACGGAGGACCTTGTCGTCTATCCTCGGCGTTCTCCTCGCGGTTACGTTCGTGGCGGGCACCTTCATCGCCATCGACTCGTCGGCCCGGGCGACGTTGGACGCGTCGCTCCAGGGCCTCGCGGGAGATTTCAGTTACTACGCGGTCCCTCTCAACTCTGGGCCCTCGACCCCGGTGGGTCAGGAGAACGGCTCGGCTCTCCGGGAGGCTCTGGCCGCAATCTCTGGCGTCACCGACGTCTCCGTCTACCTCTCGCTTGTCTCGAATGGGGGAGGGTTGCTCCTCTACAATCCAGGTCAGGCTTCGAATGCCACGGTGGGTGTCGGAAGCCTCCTCGGGATCGATCCTTACCACTTGCCCAACATGGTCCGGCAGGCAACGCTCTCCGGCTCGACCCTGTTGCCGAACGGAACAGTGATTCTGGACAGTCAGACCGCGAGCACGGTACAGGCGAAGATCGGGGATACGGTTGTCCTACTCTCGCAGCAGTGGAATGGCACCGGCCCCGTGAACCTGACCATGACAGTCACCGTGGGCGCCATCGCTACCCTCCCTTCCTCGTCCTACGGCTACCCCCCCGGACCGATTTCCGGCCCGTTCTATCCGTACTACGGGAGTATCGTCGCCTTCAACCTGAGGGACCTGACGTGGTACCAGAGCCGCCTGAATCTCTCCAACCCGTTCAGCTCCCAGATCCAGGGTGAGATCTGGATTGACCGGGGCCGGTTCGTCAACCCCTACGACACCCAGTCGACGACGTTCCAGCTCACCCGTCTCGATCGCCAGCTCTCCACCGTGATGATCCAAGCCGGGTACACAGGGAACATCAACGACAACATCTCCAGCGCGATTCAGAGTTTCTCCACGATGATTCTGGTTCAGCGGATCGAGTACCTCCTCCTGTCCTTTCCCGTGATCCTGCTGGGCTTGTATCTGGGCGCGGTGGGCGTCGACCTCGGTCACGCCGAGCGGAGGAGGGAGCTAGGCGTCCTCAAGACCCGGGGCGCGAGCCGGCGCCAGGTCGCGCTGCTCCTCATCCTCGAATCCTTGCTCGGCGGGTTCGTCGCGACGATTCTCGGCCTCCTGTTCGGGCTCGGCCTGAGCCGCATTCTGATCGGGGCCGTGACCCCCTTCGGGACATCGGCCACATACGGCACGGTCAACCTGACTCTCGATACGGTCATCATCGTCGCGATCCTCAGCACGATCTTCATGGCAATTGTCAGCTACCGCTCGGCGCGGCGGACCTCCGGCCTGCCGATCATCGAGACCCTGCGGTACTATGCGCCCGGCGAGACCCGCATCCATTACTCCCCAGTCTGGGACATCATCTTCATCGGATACAGTGTCGTCGTCTACCTTGTCTACTGGTACGTCGTGTCCACTCCGTCGAACTTCTTCATCCTTATGATCGGGAGCCTGTTCATCCTGACGCTCCCGATCACGCCTATCCTCCTGATCATCGGGTCCGTCCGTCTGATGACCCGATCCACCGGGAAGGTGTACGAGGCCACCAGCCGGGTCATCCGTCCGTTCGCGAAGAACCTCGAGTACGTCGTGGGCCGCAATCTCGCCCGCAACCCTCGGCGGTCCTCGAACATCGCAATCATCATCGCCCTCGGCCTCGCGTTCGGCGTCTTCATCATGACGACCCTCGCTTCGCAGCAGGCGATGCAGGCAGAGAGCCTGCGCGCGAACATCGGCGGAGACATGTCCGTATCTCCCTCGTTCTCGTTCAACGGCACGTCGGACCCGGGCTTCCCGGGGAACCTGAGCAAGGTTGCCGGAATCACCGAGATCACCCACGTGTACCCGCTCAACACGCTCGTGACACCGAACGGCCCATACCAGTCCGCATCCGCGATGGCGCTCGATCCTTCGACCTACTTCTCCGTCGCTCACCCTGCATCGTTCTACTTCGAGAATCCGGCGAACCAGGCTGGGGCCCAGGCGATTCTGGCGACGTCTGGCCAGGTGCTCATCACGGGCCAGTTCGCGAAGGATGCGGCCCTCCAAGTCGGGGACCCTCTCTTCCTGACGACGTCGATCTATAGGAACGGCACGTCGTCGAGCGTTTCGATCACAGTCACGATCGGTGGCATTGTCCGCTTCCTTCCGGGAACGTTCAATGGCTACTTCTTCGGCACGGCGACCGCCCAGGACGAGGTCTACGGGAGCTACGCCACCTTTGCGAAGCTGATCGCCGCGGCGCAGAACGACCAGTACGCGTATTACTCCAGCTCGGACCGCTACCTTGTTTCTCTCCAGCCCGGGGCAGACTGGAAGACAGTGAAGGCGGACGTGCTGGCCCTGGGCTCCCAGAGCGTCACCGTCTACCAGGAGCAGCTCGACCAGCTCAACAACAGCGCATTCTACGGCTCGTTCCTCGGGTTCATCCGGATGGAGATCGCGTTCATCGTGATCATCCTGACCGCGGGCCTCGGGCTCATCATCTATGCCGCGAGCCTCGAACGGACGGTCGAGTTTGCGGGAATCACCGCGCGCGGATCGAGCGGCTGGCAGACCGCGTCTCTCCTGGTCGGAGAGGCCTTCTCCATCATGATCATCGGAGTCCTGATTGGCCTTGCGGCCGGGCTCCTCACGGGATACCTGTCCGTCTCCATCACCGTGCCTACCTTTGGAGGTTCGGAGCCCATCATCCCGAACCTGTTCGTGTTCCCGCTTGACGCGTTGCTCCTCGTCATCCTCGCTCCTGCCGCCATGCTCGGGACGACGGTCCTCGTGGCTTGGAGGATTGCGCGGATGAATGTCGCTCGGGTGCTCAAGATGCGAGGTGGCTGATATGCCGAATATCATCATGAGGGATCTGATGAAGGTGTACCGCACGGGGAAGTCCGAGGTCATCGCCCTACGGGGCCTCGACATGGTCGTTGGGGACGGCGAGCTGGTCGCGGTCCAGGGCCCCAGCGGGTGTGGGAAGACCACGTTGCTCAACCTCGTCGGGGGCATCGACCGCCCGACGGCGGGCCGAATCGAGGTCGATGGCACCAACGTTCCCGACCTGAGCGACGCGGACCTGGTCAAGTACCGGCGGAACCGCGTGGGGTTCGTCTTCCAGTTCTTCAACCTAGTGCCCACCCTGACCGCGGAGGAGAACATCCAGATACCGATGCGGCTTGCCGGGAAGCCCGCGGGCGAACGAGAGAAGCGAACGCAGTACCTCTTGAACCTCGTCGACCTGGGGAAGCGGGCGACCCACCGGCCCGACGAGCTGAGTGGCGGGGAGCAGCAGCGGATCGCGCTCGCGACCGCGCTCGCGAACGACCCGCCCCTCATCCTTGCGGATGAGCCGACCGGGGAGCTGGACACGAAGACGGGGCACGAGATCCTCGAGCTGTTCGGCCGGCTCAATCAGGAGTTCAAGAAGACGATCCTCGTGGTGACCCACGACCAGCGCGTCGCGAACATCGCGCACCGCATCCTGCAGATCGAGGACGGCAAGATCATCGGAGAAGCAACTCGCACCGGATAGCACACCTAGGGCCCAGACTTGACGCCTGGCCAGAGGGCCCGTTCAAAGCGCCATCTCAGTCCCGATCCCCCGCTCGCGGGCGCGCTCGTAGACCAGAGCCCCGACTGCGACGTCCTCGATCCCGAGGCCGAGTGACTTGAAGAGGGTGATGTCGCGTGCACCCTCTCGCCCATTCACCTTCCCGGCAACGACTTCAGAGAGCTCATGGACCGCATCCCATCGCAAGAGGCCTCCGGAAATCGGATGTACGAGATCGCCCGCCTCCATGTGCGCCTGCTCGATCGAGTCGGCCGCGATGAACGTGCATCGCCGGATCGTCGAATCGTCGAGCTCGCGGGCGTCGAGCCGGTTCGCCCCAATCGCGTTGAGGTGCACCCCGGGCTCGAGCCAATCTCCGTGGACCACGGGCTCCGGAGAGCTGGTCGCGGCGATCACGATCTCGGCGCCCCGGACCGCGGCTTCTCCCGAATCCGCCGCCTTCACGTCGACGCCCAAGGCTTTCGTCATGCGTTCCGCGAAGGCCGCACGCTGCGGGCCCTGCCGACCGTGGCACCGCACTCGCGACACGTCGCGAACCGCGCAGACGGCCTCCAGCTGGCTCTCCGCCTGCCAGCCGGTCCCGAGGATTGCGACCGTGGCGGCCTCCTTCCTGGCCAGGAACTTCGTCGCGACCCCGCTTGCGGCACCCGTCCGCTGCTGTCCCAACCGGTTCGCCTCCATGACGGAAAGGAGTTCGCCCGTGCTGCCGTCGAACAGGTGAAACCAGAAGCGGATGTCGCTGCGGGAGAACGTGTAATACTTGAAGCCGTAGTAGCCCCGCGCGGGCCACGCTGCGGGCATCACGTTCAGCATCGCGTGCGCGCCCCGCACCCTCTGCCGGGGCCGGTTCTCCGCCTTTCCCTCCCCGAGGTCCCGGAGCGCGGCTTCGACCTCACGCAGGGCGTCCTTCATCGTCAGGAGTCCTCCGACCTCGTCTTCCGTGAGATGGAGCATCGCGGACCCCAAGCCCCTCGCCCTCTTGAAGCCGCGGTACGCGACGACGTGGTCACGGTGCGCGGGAGGGGAGGAGCTCCTCAGGTTTGAGAGGCGTGTGCGTGAGGCGCCGACCCACTCGACGCTCGATCGCCCGCATGAGGGCGGGCGGGACTCCGATCGCGGGACTCTCCCCCACGCCCTTGGCACCGTGGGCCGTGTTGGACCGCGTGTGGGCTGTCTTGACACTGAAGGTCGGCATCTCCGTGGCGGACAGCAGGCCCGCGTCCCCGATCGTCCCGATGAGGGGCTGCCCGTCCGGGTCGTAGAGGGCTCCCTCGGTGAGGACTTGCCCCATGGCCTGGGTCGATCCTCCCATGACCTGGCTCTCAAGCATCGGACGGTTCAGGACCTCGCCCGCATCGTAGTACGAGAGGACCTCGCCCACCCGCACGAGGCCCGTCTCGTCGACGTCCGCGGTCACCAGGTTCGCACCGAGTGAGTTGAAGTTCCCCTCCGGTTTGTAGAATACCTTGACGTCGTACTTCCCGGACAAGAGTTTCTTCGTCGAGTAGGGTCCGGAGCGTTGCACGCGCTCCTTGATCTTCCGCGCGGCTTCGATGACCGCGCCGCCGCCGACAATGGCGGTTCGGCTGCCCCAGCTCCCGACGCTCTTCGCGAGTGCGTCCGTGTCGCTCTTCTCGAGGTCGATGATCTCCGGCGGAACGCCGAGCTCCTGGGAGACCAGCTTGCGGACGAAGACCTCGTGGCCCTGACCGTGCGGGTTCCCGCCCAGCCAGACCAGGACGCGGCCGTCCCGGATCGCGATGCGCGCGCCCTCCCCGCTGTTCGCCGCGGGGATCAGGATGAAGGAGGAGAACCCCGCGTTCCCCTCGGCCGCGCGCCGGCGGTAGTCGAGCTCGCGGATCGCATCCTCGAGGAACGGTCGGAACGGGGGCACCTGGAGGCCCGTTGGGGACTTCCAGGGTCCGTCGGCCGCGTTCCGCAGGCGGACGTCCACGGGATCCATAGAGAGCTCGTCCGCGAGGAAATCGAGCATCCGCTCGATGAAGTAGGCCGCCTCGGGTCGTCCCGCCCCGCGATACGGGCCCAAGGGCACCTTGTTCGTGAAGACGGCCTTGCCCGTCACCTGGGCCCTCGGGATCGAGTACGGTCCCGTCATCTGCATCCCGATCCACCGCGGCGCCCACTCCGCCATCCCCGCGGAGTACGCCCCGCCGTCGATGAGGAGGTCTCCTCGCATCCCTTGGACGCGACCGTCCCGGTCGGCGAAGAGGGTCATGCGGGCCCGGGCACCGCGGCCCTGCTCCGTGGCCTGGAGGTGCTCGTACCGCGTCTCGATCCAGCGCACGGGTCGCTTCTCCGTCATCGCGACGTGGGCCGCCACGATGTACTCCGGGTAGATCCCTCCCTTGCTCCCGAACGCGCCCCCCGTGTCCATCTGGATCACGCGGACCGACCGCTTCGGGAGACCGAGGCTTTGGCAGAATCCCTCCTG
>JBGPGA010000086.1:0-9159 GCA_041483635.1 Thermoplasmata archaeon | reverse complement strand
TCGACTCCTGTCCGATTCATCCGGCACGGCGAGCTCACGTCTGGAGTTCGACGGGCAGCGGGCGGCCGCGGGGGCGGTGCCCCCCCTTCTCAAAGGGCGTGCGCCCGTAGAACCAGTGCTTCATTAGCTCGACGAGGACCAGATAGACGGCCACCATCGCGACGAGGAGTAGGAGGAACTCCGCGGGCAGCGGGATGAAGCCGAAGAGGGCGCCGAGGGGCGTGAAGGGGATAACCCAGGCGAACGCCACGACGCCGATGCTCCCGGCCGCGAGGATTCGGCTCGGGCGGCTCTTGAAAAACGGAATCTTCCTCGTCCGAATCACGAAGATGACGAAAGTCTGCGTCGACAGGGACTCCACGAACCACGCCGTCTGGAAAAGGGCCGCCTTGTCCGGCGTTCCCGCGGAGAACAGGAAGATCATGATGCCGAAGGTCAGGAAGTCGAAGATCGAGCTGATGGGCCCGAAGGCGAGCATGAAGTTCCGGATGAAGTGGATGTCCCACTTCCGCGGCTGCTCCACGTACTCCGCATCGACGTGGTCCGTTGGGATGCCTAGCTCGGACGTGTCGTAGAGGAGGTTGTTCAAGAGGATTTGCGTGGGGAGCATCGGGAGGAACGGGAGGAAGACGGCTGCGCCGGCGGCGCTGAACATGTTGCCGAAGTTCGAGCTCGTCCCCATCATGATGTACTTCATTGTGTTCCCGAACGTGCGGCGGCCTTCGAGCACGCCCTCGCCGAGCACGGTGAGGTCCTTCCGAAGGAGGATGATGTCCGCGGACTCCTTCGCGACATCGACGGCCGTGTCCACGGAGATGCCGACGTCCGCCTCCTTCAGCGACGGCGCGTCGTTGATTCCATCCCCGAGGAATCCGACCGTGTGGCCATTCTCTTTCAGGATCGTGATGATCCGGTCCTTCTGGTCCGGTGTCACGCGCGCGAAGACGTTCGCCTCCTCGACGAGGAGGGACAGCTTCTCGTCCGTCATGCCGACGATCTCGTTCCCCGTGACGATACTCTTGATCTGGAAGCCGAGCTGAGAGCACACGCTCTCCGTCACGAGCTCGTTGTCCCCCGTCAGGATTTTCAGCTCGATCCGCGCGCGCTTCAGGAGGGCGAGGGCCTCCCTCGCCGATACCTTGGGCGGGTCGAGGAAGGCCACGAAGCCGAGGAAGACCATGTCGTGCTCGTCGTCGATCGTGTAGCTGGTCTCCTCGGCGGTCAGCGGCTTGTATGCCACGCCGAGGACGCGGAATCCCTGGAGGCTCAGGTCGTAATAGATCTCCTCGATCCGCTTGCGCAGGTCTGACTTCAGCACGACGATTTGGCCACGAAGCTCCGCCTGGGTGCACACCCGGAAGATCTCCTCCGGGGCGCCCTTCGTCGCGAAGAAGCGCTCGCCGTTGTGCTGCACGACGACGGAAACGCGCTTGCGGATGAAGTCGAAGGGGATCTCTTCGATCTTGACGTACGTCGACACGTCCGGCGCCTCGTGGGACAACACGGCCTCGTCGAGCGGGCTCTTCAGCCCCGTCTGATGGCGGCTGTTCAGGAAGGCATAGCGGAAGACGCGCTCGCTTTCGTTCCCCTCGACGTCCGGGTGGCGGATGAGCTTGATCTTGTTCTCCGTCAGCGTGCCCGTCTTGTCCGTGCATAGGACGTCCATGCTGCCGAAGTCTTGGATGGAGGCAAGGCGCTTCACGATCACGTCCTTGTGGGACATGTTCACGGCGCCTCGGGCCAGGTTCACGGTGAGAATCATCGGCAGGAGCTCTGGCGTCAGCCCGACCGCCAGGGCGACCGCGAACAGGAGTGACTCCAGGACGTCCTTCCGGAGGAGCGCGAGGACGAAGAAGACGAAGAGGACGAGGGCCATCGTCGCCTCCATGATCAGGATGCCGAACTGACGGAGGCCCCGTGCGGACTCCGCCTCCCGATCGCGGGGAACGAGCTTCTGGGCGATCTGTCCGTACTCCGTGGCGCTCCCGGTTTTCACGACGACCGCGGTCGCCGTCCCGCTCACCACGGAGGTGCCGAGGAACGCCTCGTCGTGCCACTCCGCCAGGCCCGCGGAGGCGTCCGTGAGGGCCGTCGCGGTCTTCTCCGCAGGGAAGGACTCTCCCGTCATGGCGGACTCGTCGACGAAGAAGTCCTTCGCCGAAACGATGCGCACGTCGGCGGGGATCAGGTCTCCTGCCGACAGGTACACGATGTCCCCGGGCACGACGTCGGTTAGGGAGACCTCCTTCTTGACGCCGTCCCGGAAGACGCTCGCGGTGGTCGTGATCCGCGCAGACAGGCTCTCCGCGGCCTTTTCCGCCTTCCGCTCCTGATAGAAGTTCAGGCACACGCTGAAAAGGACCATGATGAAGATGATGATCGCGTTGATCTGCCCCCCCGGAAGGAAGCCCGAGACGAAGCCCGCGGCCATGAGGATGATGACGAGCGGGTTGCGGAACAGGAGAACGAAGGCCATGAGGCCCGTCCGCTTCTTCCGCCGGGCGAGGAGATTCGGTCCGTACGTCTCGAGTCGTTTCCGGACCTCCTCGGTGCTCAGGCCTTGAGGCGAAGTCTGGAGGCGCCGGTAGAGCTCGTCGGTCGGCAGGCTGAGGAGTTCCCTCGCATCAGGCGCTGGCTGGATCGCGCTGGTCGCTCGTCTCGTGCCCACTCACCTACGCGTGCCGCCTCCGAGTCGTCAGGGGAGACCCTAAGGGGTCCGGTTTTAAGACTTGGTTCTTACTGAAAGTGCTCAAAGGCCATAGTTCTACGCTTGTTCTTCGCACGGGCACGATGACCACCCGGTACGTTGCGCGGGAGCGGCCCGTTACGCTGCGGCACACGGTTGTGGCCCGAATCCAATCCGTTAGGGTTTTGATGTCGACCGCGGTTGACCGGACCGTGCCCGAACCTGAAGTTCCCGGAGCGGGAGCACCCGCGTCGCCTGCCAAGCCCGCGGTGCCCCACGCGGCCGTCTTGGCCGATGCGAAGATTACGATCGACGCCCCGGCCTTCAAGGTGTTCGCCGCCCTCACGGAACCCGAGCAGCTCGCCGCGTGGTGGGGCCAGGACGCGCTCGTCGAGGCAGACGAGGGGGGTCGGTACGAGACCACGCTCTCCGTCGGTCGTGTCGAAGGAACAATCATCGCGATCGACGGGCCCGAGACGCTCGCCTTCACCTGGCCCCTCATGGCCGGGGACCTCTCCGTCGCCACGAGCGTCCACTACGCCCTTGCGCCAAGGGGCCCGCAAACCGCCGTGCACGTCGCCCACCGTGCCCCCCGAGAGGTCCCTGGGGAGTGGACCGCGCTCTGGCAATCCATCCTCGAGTCGCTCAAGGCGTACGTCGAAGGGGCCTCGACGGCGTAACGAGCGAACACGGTCGATCCGGGCCCGGACCCCCGGGATGGCAGGGGCCCCATGATTTGATGGCCGTTTGGGACGGGCGTTCCTCTCCGCAAGCCGACGGCTGAAATCCGCGGTCTCTTAGGTAACCCTAAATAACGGGACCCCATCCGTATCTTCATGATCTTCGTGACCCTGGCGAAATTCCGGAGGAAGCCAACGAAGGCGGATCAAGCGGAAACGACCAAGATGTTCGCGCAGCAGGAGAAGTTGGGCATCAAGAACCTCAGCCTCTACTGGACGTTCGGGCGGTACGATGCGATCCGAATCTTCGAAGCCCCCGACGAGAAGGTTGCGATGAAAGCCCTCACGAAGGCGCCCGACTACGTCGCGACGGAAACGATGGTCGCCCTGCGCCGAGAGGACGCGGAGAAGTTGCTGGACTAGGCGTGGAGGCTCATCGGTACCGGCGGTGATCTCGGCCACCGGGCCTCCGATGGGGAGGCGGTCGGCGCCCGCCTTCGTGGCCGTGCACCTTCGGCGGGGGCGGGGCCCGGTAGTCGAAGTCGGGGAGCGTCACCCGGGAAATGGTCCGGCCGAGGGCCTTCTCGATCCCGCGAAGATCCCCCTCGTCCTCGGGCGTGACGAACGTGATCGCATCCCCTTCTGCCTCGAGACGGGCCGTCCTCCCGACCCGGTGGATGTAGTCCGTCGGCACGGTCGGGATGTCGTAGTTGATCACGTGGGTGATCCCTTCGACGTCGATGCCGCGGGCGGCCACGTCCGTGGCCACGAGAATCTGGTGGCGGCCGGTCCGGAATCCCTCCAGGGCGGAGTCCCGCTGGCTCTGACTGCGGTCCCCGTGGATCCGCCCGACCGGGAACCCGGCGGCCCCGAGCTGGCGGGCCACGCGGTCCGCGCGTCGCTTCGTGCGGACGAACACGAGCACGGACAGCATGTCCTCCCGGCCCAGCAGTTCCGCGAGCAAGGCGGTCTTCAGGTGCTGGGGCACCGGGTAGACCTCGTGTCGGATTTTCGGCGGGGGCCGGTGCGGGGGCGACACGGCGATGCGCACGGGGTCCTTCATGATGCTCCGGGAGAGGGATTCGATCTCCGGCTCCATCGTCGCGGAGAAGAGGAGCGTCTGCCGCTCCCGGGGGAGGGCGCTGATGATCCGGCGCACGTCCGGCAGGAAGCCCATGTCCAGCATCCGGTCCGCCTCGTCGAGGACGAGGACCTGGAGGCCGCGGAAGTCGACATTCCGGCGGTTCATGTGGTCCAGGAGGCGGCCGGGGGTCGCGATGACCACGTCCACGCCGCCACGAAGGGCATGCTCCTGAGGTGCCATCCCGACGCCGCCGTACACGGACTGGCCCCGGATCCGCGTCCCCTTCCCGAGATGGCGGAAGGCCATCTCGGTCTGCGCGGCGAGCTCACGAGTCGGGGACAGGATGAGTGCACGGGTCTTGCCCGACGGCTGTTTCATCAATCGCTGGAGGATGGGGAGGACGAACGCGGCCGTCTTGCCGGAACCCGTCTGGGCCGTGCCGATCACGTCCCGCCCCTTCAGGATGGCGGGGATCGCCTCGCGCTGGATCGGCGTCGGGGCTTCATAGCCCATCCCATACACGGCCTTGAGCAGGACGGGTTCGAGGCCGAGATGGTCGAACGCTACCTTGTCTTGCATCGCGTGCGGTACGCCGTCCTTCCCTTAAGGGTATCTCTGGGACATGACGGCGACAGGAATCCGAACCGAAATGGTGGGGGGACGCGTCATTGGGGAAAGGATTATGCACGCTATGTCCGTCCCCCGCGCCGGTCGGAACTCCATGCCCGCGAAGGACTCGGATCGTCCCAAGATCATCGTCGAGAACGTGAACGTCCCGGGATACACGGTCTCCGTCGACGCCGCACATTACGAATCGATGAAGAAGGTCCTCCTGAAGATTCTTCCCAAGGAAGCCCCCGGGCTCACGCAGAGCGAGATGCACGCGAAGGCCGAACAGCTCGCCGATCCGAGACTCTTCCCCGGGAGGGGAAAGGTCGGGTGGTGGATGAAATGCGTCCACCTAGACCTCGAGGCGAAAGGCATTCTCACCCGCGACAAGAACGCGAAACCGCTGCGCTGGCGGCGTCTCAAGTAGACCCTGGCGCGTCGGGGCGACCTTCGTTCTTCCGTCTCAGGGAAAGCATTATCGCGGGTACGTCCGATGGCGGCCTGGTGCGACCCGCCGAGCCCTCCCGTTGCGGTCGATGTGGCGCTGCGTTGCCGGCCCAGGCGGCCTTCTGTCCCTCCTGCGGCGAGAGTACAGGTCCCGTCTCCGTCTCCCCTGTGCCCGAGGCGGAGCGGATTCTCTTCAAGGAGACCGCGATCGCCTACAAGGGGTGGTTCGATCGCGTCCGGATGTCCATGCCGTTCGCGGGGACGCCCGGATATCTGGCCCTCACGAGCCAGCGGCTCGTCTTCGTCAAGGGGGCGGTTCGGGGGAGGTTCGGTGACCTGCCGGAGATGAACGCTGCCCTCGCGCGACGCGGCGGCTTCTCCTTCCCGCTCCGCGATATCGCGGAGGCCGTGACGGATTCTCAGGTCGGCGTGGCGATTGGAGGCGGCGAGGCGCGCCTCGGGGTGAAGCTGCGGGCCGCTTCCGGCGAAGAGGCGCACACGTTTGTCGTGCCGACCCTGGCCGCGACCTTTCTGGGGATGGATGCCTGGGTCATTCTCATCCAGGAAGCGAAGAAATCGGGGGGCGTCCTGCCGCCGTAGCTCGGGGAGTGGTCCGAAGCTCACGCGGGCGTTACGGTTGCTTTGGCGCCGGCTTCTTCTCGTGGAGCTTGAGCCGACCCGGGGCCGAGGAGGTCTCGGACGTGTCGACGACGATCTGCTCGAGGTGGTCCTTCAGATACTTCGCGCTCGAGGTCTCCGAATCGCCGCTCATCCCGTCATTTGTATCCGCGGCCTCGTATAAAGGCTTGTCCAAGGGATCAGCCACCGAGGACGAACCACCGGAGCCACCCGACCGCGGCGACCGCGAAGACGGGCAGGAGGAGCTTCAGGTACCGCGAGGCCCACGCGTTCCGCAATCCGAGCAGGAGTCCCGCCGAGGTCGCGGACAGGCCACCCGCGATCGCGAGCATCTCCCTGGCCGGCGTCGCCGAGGACCCGCCGGAGAGCGAGGCGGCGAAGACCCACACGCCGCCGATCGCCGCGAGGACGAGCCACGCCGTCAGGATGAATTCCTCCATCATGGTCGGCCCCATGTGGTAGTTCGCCCGCCAGACGTACGGCTCGTCGCCCGGCGGCGGAAGGTATGTGTTGAAATGGTAATCGATGTCCTGCGGAGGCGTGGAATGGTAGTGCTCCCGGCTCCGCACGGTCTCGTCGTCTAGGTCGACGACGAGATGCGTGTCCGGAGGCGCGTTCACCGCGACGTGGATCCCGTACGGCTGGCCGACGCGCCGCACGTGGGCGATGTGGTAGGACGGAAGGGTCAGGGCGCGCCACAGGATGTATTTCGGCTTCTCGCCGTCTGTGTGGACGAGCCGCAGGGTCCGCATCTCCCCGGGGCGGAGGGGCGCATCCTCCGGGAGGACGATGCTGATCCGGTACTGCGGATGAGGGGTGGAGGCGACCACGCGCTCGTACGCCGCGGGTTTCTCCTTCTTCGCCTCCTGGAGCGCCCGCTCGACCTCGCGGTTCGGGAGGTAGTTCAGTTCCCTCCCGTCCTCGTCCCGGACCTCGAGGTTCGCCAGGAAGGCGTTGAGGGGCAGGAAGACCTGGAAGAGCTCCTCGGGTCCCGTGTTGCGCACCGTGTACTCGAGGGTGATCGAGCGCACGTCCGGGGTGACGTGGTCGAAGATCCAGCGCTCCCGGACGAGCTCGACCTGACTCATCGGCGGCCACGAGGACGGGTCGTCGCCATATCCCTTTCGGAGGGGGGTCGGCGAATGGCTCTGTGAGGGCGACCGAAATCGCCTGCCCTCCCCCGGGCCATCGTGGCAAAACTATACCTGACACGGCACCTATCGACGTCCGGGGAGAAGCGACCGTGGCTGTCGCCACCATGATCAAATCTCGGGAACCGCCGGTGCAGCGCGGGAGGGGAGGAGTCGCCGCGATCCTCCTTGCGGCCGGCATCTCCTCGCGAATGGGGGAACCGAAGCCCCTCGTCCAGCTCGCAGGCCGGCCGCTCCTGGTACACGCCCTTGAGGCGCTCCGCCACAGCGACGTGAGCGAGATCGTCGTCGTCCTCGGCGCCGAGGCGGACCGTGTGCGTCGTGAGATCGCCCTCGACGGGACGCGGACGATCGTGAACCCGGACTACGCGGAAGGCATGAGCACCTCGATCCGCGCGGGCGTGCGCGCGGCCGCTCCGGAGGGCGAGGCCTTCCTCATTGTCCTCGGGGATCAGCCCCTCGTCTCCGTGGCCACGATCAACGCGCTCGTCGCGAGGAGCGAGGCCACCGGCGCGAGGATCCTCGTGCCGACGTATTGCGGCGTCCGCGGGAACCCCGTCCTGCTCCACCGCTCCCTGTCCAAGGACATCGACACGATTCACGGCGACGTCGGATGCCGCGACGTCGTGAACGGCCACGCGGACGAGATCGTCGAGGTCTCCGTCGATGACCCGGGGATCCTGATCGATGTCGACACGCCCGAGGAGGTCCGCCGCGTCGAGATGGTGCTCGCCGAGGGGAGCCCTCTCGACGGGCTCGTGGCGGACCGGGTCCGCGGCGCATCCACGGGAGACGAGCCGACCTCGCGCAGGAACCCGCGGCGCGCCCGGGTCGACATCGACTCCCTGGCCCACGCGATGACGGAGCGGGGCGAGACCTTCGCTCTTGCGACGGTCGTCCGCGTGGTCCGTCCGACCTCGGGCAAGCCCGGCGACAAGGCCATCATCCGCGGGAGCGGGGAGATCATCGGCTTCGTCGGCGGGAGCTGTACGGGAACCTCCGTCCTGACGGAGGGGCTCAAGGCGATCCGAGATGGGCAGCCGCGGCTCCTGCGTCTCACGCCTGAAGCGGGGCTCGAGCCGACACCCGAGGGGGTCGTGGAATACGCGATGGAATGCCTCAGCGGTGGTATCCTCGAGATCTACATCGAGCCCCGGGGTCCGAAACCGACCCTCCTCATCGTCGGTCCCTCTCCCATCGCCGAGGCGCTCTCGACCCTGGGTGCGGCGATGGAATACCGGGTCGTCGTCGCGGCCCCACGGGCGTTGCCCGGCGCGTACCCGGATGCAGAGAGCGTCGTGGTAGACCTGGACGGTCTGGCCGGCCTGGTCGCCGGGGAAACGTACGCGGTCGTCGCGACGATGGGCAAGTACGACGAGATGGCGCTGCGTGCACTCGTCCCTTCTCCGGTCGCCTACGTGGGTCTCGTGGCGAGCCGACGTCGCGGGGCCGGAGTCCTCGCAGCCCTGCGCAAGGCCGGGATCCAGGACTCGGATCTGAGGAAGCTCCACAGCCCTGCCGGCCTGGACTTGGCGGCGAAGACCTCGAACGAGATCGCCCTGAGTATCCTCGCCCAGATTGTCCAGGTGCGGAGGACCGCCGGGCCGGCCGAGTCGAGCCCAGCCGAATTGGAGACCACCGGCGTCCCGAGCCGGAAGGCCATCGATGTGGTCTGCGGCATGGAGGTGGACACGGACACGCCGCTAAGGGCGGCCCACGAGGGCACGACCTACTACTTCTGCTCCGAGATGTGCCGCACGCGTTTCCTCGAGTCCCCTGCGGCCTTCCTGGCGTGACGCGGCTCAGGACCCCTCGAGCCTCTTCCGCGCGTTCTCGAAGAAGGCATTCGTCTTCTTGTCGATC
>JBGPGA010000085.1:0-9171 GCA_041483635.1 Thermoplasmata archaeon | reverse complement strand
GACGCGGCGGGCAACATCGCGACGGAGACCCTCTCCTTCGGGATCGACGCGACCCCTCCGTCCCTACAGATCGTCTCCCCCGTGGCGGGGACCTTCTCGAACGCCCACCAGCTGCAGGCCCTCTGGATGGGCTCCGACCTGGGCTCGGGGATCGACCACTACGAGCTCTCGCTCGACGGCGGCTCCCCGATCTCCCTGGCCAACACAGCGGGCTACATCTTCCCGAACGTGGCGGAAGGATCGCATGGGGTCGCCGTCACCGCGGTCGACCGTGCGGGCAACCGCGTGCAAGCGACCTCGAGCGTGACGGTCGACTACACGGCCCCGGGCGTCGTGATCTCGGTGCCCGCGGCGGGTGCGACGGTGTACGGCACGCCATCCGTGAACTGGACGGCCACGGATCTCGGCTCGGGGATTGCCCGGGTCGCCGTGGTGGCGGACGGTGCGAGCCGGGACGCCTCGATCACCCAGGCGACCGCGACGCTGCCCGGATCGCTAAGCGTCGGCCCCCACGCGGTCACGGTCCAGGTGTGGGACAAGGCGGGGAACATGAACGAGGCCACGGTCGCCTTCCTGTACGGCGGGGTCGCGCCTCCTGCGGCCGGCGGTTCGAGCCTGCCCGCGCTCGATTTCCTCTACATCCTGGTCATCATCCTCGCCATCGCGGTCGGCTCCGCGTACTATGTCGTGCGGCGTCGCAGGAAGCTGAAGACCTGAACTGACGGAGCCTCTGCCCTCCGGGGCGGGGCTCTCCTCTTATTCCCTTTCCGCCAGAATCCTTTTCCCCGCTCGCGCGATGCCGCGACGATGCGCGAGGGTGTCTCGAAGCTGCTGCGGTGGTTCGTCGGACTCAGCCTGATCCTCGGGGCGTTCGCCCTCTTGGCCGGGGCCATCTCGCTCCAGGCCTCGTCCCCGTCCAACCCGTGGCTCGACCTGCTCATCGCGATCGCGGTCTTCGCGATGGCCGTCCTCGCGGCTCTCGAACGATCAACCGCGTGGCCTCCCGCGTGGCCGTGGTATGCCCCCGCCGCCGTCCCGATTCTGCTCCTGATGCTGGGCCTCGTGTGGGCCCACGAGGCGGACCCGGGTCACCTGTTCCTGAGTGGATTCGCCCCCTTCGTGGCCTTCCTCACGGGGCTCGGGTTCCTGGCACGCCGCCCCTGGTCGTGGCCCGTCGCGTTCGCGTCCGTGACTGGGTTCGGCCCCACGATTCTCCTGTTCGCGCCTCTGAGCGTGGGGACCGTCTATGCGGCCCTCGTCCTCTTCGTGATCGATGCCGTCTTCCTGCTTGCGCTCGTCCAATCGTCGTTCGAACCCTCCTCGCCGTAGAATCGGCCGGAAGGGCTTTTCGAGCTGTGCTCAGGAGCGCAGCACGATCTCGATGTTGACGCCGTCCGGGACCTGGATGCGCATGAGCTGCCGCAGAGCGCGTTCGTCCGCGTCGAGGTCGATGAGCCTCTTGTGAATCCGCATTTCCCAGCGGTCCCAGGTCTCGGATCCCTCGCCATCGGGGCTCTTCCGCACGGGGACGACGAGGCGCTTCGTCGGGAGGGGGATGGGCCCGGACATCGCGACCCCGGTGCGCTCGCTGATCAGCTTGATCTGCTGGCACACGTTGTCGACCTTCTTCGGGTCGGTTCCGCTGAGGGATATCCGGGCCTTCTGTGCCATGTCTTGAATCACCAAAAGGAAGGGAAAAGGAGGAAGGAGGTCACCGCTTCTCGACGTCGATGACCTGTCCGGCCGCGACGGTCTGGCCCATGTCGCGGATGGCGAATCGCCCGAGCTGCGGGAACGCCTTCGCGGGCTCGATGACCATGGGCTTCGTCGGGCGGATTTTGACCCGCGCCGCATCCCCGGTCTTCAGGAACTCGGGCTTGTCGGGCTTCGTCGCACCCGTCTTCGGGTCCAGGGCTGCGATGATCTCCTCGAACGTGCACGCGACCTGGGCCGTGTGGGCGTGGAAGACGGGCGTGTAGCCGACCGTGATGACGGACGGGTGGTTGAGCACGACGATCTGCGCCGTGAACGTCTTCGCGACCGTGGGCGGGTTGTCTACGGGCCCCGCGACGTCGCCGCGGCGCAGGTCCTTCTTGTCGACGCCGCGCACGTTGAACCCGACGTTGTCGCCCGGTTCCGCCTGCGGGATCTGCTCGTGGTGCATCTCGATGCTTTTCACTTCGCCGACCTTGTCCGCGGGCATGAAGTGGACCTTCATCCCGGACTTGAGGATGCCCGTCTCGACGCGGCCGACCGGGACCGTGCCCGCGCCCGTGATGCTGTAGACATCCTGCACGGGGAGGCGGAGGGGCTTGTCGACGGGCTTCGGCGGTACCGTGAAGTCGTTGAACGCCGCGACGAGGAAGGGCCCCTTGTACCAGGGCATCTTCGTCGAGTTCTTGGCGATGTTCTCGCCCTTGTACGAGCTGATCGGGATGAAGGGGATCTTGTCGACCTTGTATCCGATGCTCCTCAGGAGCGTGGAGACCTCCGTCTTGATCTCGTTGAAGCGGGCCTCGGCGTACTCCGGCTTCGTCGCGTCCATCTTGTTGACCGCGACGACGAGCTGCTCGACGCCGAGCGTGCGCGCGAGGAAGATGTGCTCCCGCGTCTGGGTCTGCGGGCCCTCCGCGGCCCCGACGACGAGCACGGCCGCATCAGCCTGGGACGTCCCCGTGATCATGTTCTTCACGAAGTCCCGGTGGCCCGGCGCGTCGATGATGGTGAAGTAGTACTTGTCCGTGTCAAAGCGCTTGTGCGCGACGTCGATCGTGAGGCCGCGCTCGCGCTCCTCCTTCACCTGGTCCATGACAAAGGCGAACTCAAAGGTGGCCTTGCCCATCTGCTCGGCGAGCTTCTTCAAATTCTCGAGCTCGTGCGGGTCGATGTTTCCCGTGTCGTACAGAATCCGACCGACGGTCGTCGACTTCCCATGGTCGACGTGACCGATGAACACGAGGTTCAAGTGTGGCTTGGCGGGCATGTCTTCTACCCCGTAGGTCGCACCTTATCATCCAGTCGTATTTATGCTTTCCTTACGGCGCGAGCGCATTTCCTCGGAGGAAATCCGGGACATCGGGAAGCCGCGTCTCTCAGGCGCTCGCGGGATGAAGTCCTGCGGACTCGAGGATGTCCTCATGCGATCGCGCCATCGCGGTTTTCGACGTGGTCGAGAGATCGACGAACCGCAGCTCCGTCCATGCGGCGGCCTTCGGCGAGGCGCCGCCAGGCCACTCGCCCCGGAACAGGAACTCGAGATCCCAGTGGCGGACGACGTCAGGGAAGCGCCGGGGCGTGTACACCTCCGAGACCACCTTGGGCTTCGAGAACGACAGGTCGGTCCGTTCCAGCTGCTCGGAGGCGATGCGCCGGGCAGCGGCCTCCGGCGACTCGTTGAGAATCAGGTGCGAGGAGGGAAGCATCCAGCCCTGGCTGTGCACCTGGGTCCGGGCGTCGTCGAGGGCTCCGATGTGGTCCCAGGGGGCCGCGGGGTTGAGGTGCCCCATCAGCAACCGGTTGGCGTGGCCCCGCTCGTGGATGATCAGGAACGCGGACAGGCAGAGTCCGCCCTCGGGCACCTCAGGCATCCCGAAGGGTACGTCCCCGAGCCTGTTGAACCGGCAAAAGCGGCGATCTGTCGTCATGGGGTCGACCGTCTCCTCCAGGCCCCTCGGGTTTATGAACCCGGCGGCGGCCGGCGCGCCCTTTCGTGAGGGCGTCCGGCGCCCCCCGTCGGCGATATGTACACTTCGTACGGCGGTTTCAAGTATATCGCGATATAGCGTCAACCTATGCAATCCGGTCCTCTCCTGCGGCCCACGCTTCCTTTCCTGGCCAAGGGCGGTTTCCGCATCCTCCTCCTCAGGGCGCTCGATGAGAAGCCCATGCACGGGTATGAGGTCATGAAGGCGCTGGAGGCCCGCTTCCAGGGGTTCTACCGCCCGAGCGCCGGTGCGGTCTATCCCGCTTTGCGGTCCCTCCAGCGCGAGGGTCTCGTCGCCGTCACCGGATCGGAACGACGCAAGACCTACCGGCTCACCGCGAAGGGCAAGGCGTCCATCCGAAGGCACCGGCTGGAGATGGAGAAGCATTTCCAGTCCCTCCAGGCCGCCGTGGGCCCGGAGCGCGCGGCCCTTCTGCGCGAGCTCCGCGACACGGGGAAACTCCTCGCGATGAACCTGCGTTCGTTGACGCCGCGGCAGGCCGTCGAGCTCCGATCGGCCGTCGCGGAGATGCGCAAGCGGATCGTGTCGATTCTGGGAGAATCATCCGAGGGGGATCCCCATGAGTGAGAGCATCATCAAGGTGTCCGGCCTGACGAAGCGATTCAACGGGTTCACGGCCGTCGACCGCGTGGACTTCGATGTGAAGAAGGGGGAGATCTTCGGCTTCCTCGGTCCGAACGGTGCGGGGAAGTCCACGACGATCCGCATGCTGTGCACGTTGAGTCGGCCGACGGAGGGTTCGGCAACCGTAGCGGGCTTCGATGTCGTGAAGGAAGACAGCAAGGTCCGTCAGCACATCGGCCTCGTCTCCGAGAAACTGATCATGTACAACGACCTCACCGCGCGGGAGAACCTCCGCCTCTTCGGGCGGCTGTACGACATCCCGCGGGAGATCCTCGAGCGGCGGGTCGAGAAGCTCCTCACGTTCGTCCGGATGGAGAAGTGGGCCGACGCGCGGATCGGGACGTTCTCGACGGGGATGAAGCAGCGGATCAACGTCATCCGTGCGATGGTGAATCAGCCCGAGATCCTGTTCCTCGATGAGCCCACTCTGGGGCTCGACCCCCAGTCCACGGCGGAGATCCGCGAACTCGTGCGGCGCATCAACCTCGAACAGGGCACGACGATGATCCTCACGACCCACATGATGGTCGAGGCGGACCTCCTTTGTGACCGGATCGGGATCATCGACCATGGCAAGATCGTCGCCCTGGACACCCCCGCGAATCTCAAGCGCAGCATCTCCGGGACCGACGCGAACACCCTCGAGTTCGAGATTCCGAACCTGACCCCGGCGATGCTGACCGCCCTTCAATCCCTGGAGTGCGTGGACTCGATCGTGCAGGAGGACGACGCGCACATCAAGATCCGCGCGCACGGCGACGGCAGCTTCGATGCGATCATCGACGGCCTCCGGCGGGCCGCGGCGCGGGTGAAGGGCGTGAAGAACCTCGAGCCCTCCCTCGAAGATGTGTTCCTCCGAATCACCGGGCGGGAGGTCCGAGAGCAGGTGACGGACCACGTCCCCATCGCGGCGCGCGGCGGACCCCGGCACGGGGTGCGGAGTCCCAGCCAGAGAGTGAGGTGAGACCTTGACCGTCAAGCAAGTGATGCGGCACAGCGGATGGATCTGTTGGAAGGACCTCCTCGAGTTCGGGCGGAGCAAGCTGCGGCTCGTGATGCTCGTCGTGATGCCCCTGTTCATGATGGTCATGGTCGGGTTCATCTTCCCCTCGGGGACGACGATCAGCAATCAGCCGGTCGCCCTGTCGAACCAGGATGCGGGCATGACCGTGGCGGTCCCGCCCACGAACGCCACGACACAAATGAACCTCGGGACCCAGTTCGTCGGCCAACTCGAGATCATCAACAACCAGACGGGCATGATGGACCTGAAGGCCTCGAGCGGGTTCGACGACATCAAGGGCCGGATCCAGAGCGGCGAGATCAGCGGCGGCATCCTCATCCCTGCCGACTTCACGCAGCGGCTCATGACGGACGAACAGGGGAACGTCACGATCGTCACGGACCAGTCGAATCCACAGATGTCCGCCATGATGCAGACCGTGCTCTCCCAGACAATCAGCGCGATGGGGACGCAATGGGCGTCGTACAACCTGAACCAGACCTGGCACGTTCCGATCAACCTGACCTTCGCGGCCGTCAAGCCGTTCAACGTGCAGTTCACGGGGATCGTCCCCGGGAATCCGAACTACTTCGAGTTCATCGCGCCCGGGATCATGTCCATGACGGTGATGATGTCCCTGATGACCGGGCTGCCCCACGCCATCTCTTATGAGAAGGACATGGGCACCCTGGATGGGATGCTCGTCTCTCCGACGTCCCGGCTCTCGATCATCCTCGGGAAGGTGATGGCCCAGACCGTCCGAGGGCTCATCCAGGCGGCGATCATCTTCGTCCTCGCCGTCGCCCTCTTCGGCGTGGTCATCTACGGGAGCGTGCTCCTCCTGGTGGGACTCGTGTTCCTCACGGTCTTCAGTTTCGTCGGGCTCGGCATCCTGATCACGTCCTTCACGGACCGGGAGGAAACCGCGACGATGGTGATGATGACCCTCATGTTCCCGATGATGTTCCTGAGCGGGGTCTTCTTCCCGATTCAGCAGATGCCTGGATTCATGCAGGGCATCGCGTACCTCCTGCCCCTCACCTACGCCTCGACGGCGATGCGGAAGGTCATGATTCTCGGCGCGCCGATGTCGGCAGTCCTCCCCGAGATCCTGATCCTGCTGGGATTCGGAGTCGCCATGCTCGCGATCGCCGTCCCGACGTTCAAGCGCGCGATGACGCGATAGGGTCGCCCGTTCGCCGCCGCCCGAGCCTCGTCGGGAATCGCGAGGCCTGAGCGGCCCCTCACGCAGAGTAGTACGCTTCGTCGTACGGCTCGGGCGGTAGCCCCTTCCGCGTGCGGATTGATCGGACGACCTCGTTCAGGAGGTCCTTCGGCACGGGCTCGAACCCGGCGTTCTCCGTGGACCAGAGCGCGCGACCCTGGGTCGCGCTGCGGATTGCGGACGCGAACCCGAACATCTCGGCCACGGGCGCCTTCGATTGGATGACCGTGACGTCGCCCTCTTGGTTGATGTCCTCGATCACGCCGCGGCGGCTCTGGACCTCGCCGATCGCGGAGCCCATGTACTCCTGGGGCACGTTGATGAAGACCTTCTGGATCGGCTCGAGCAGGGTGCGGCCGCCCTGGACCATCGCGCCGTAAATCGCGTTGCGCGCGGCCGGGATGACCTGGGCTGGGCCGCGGTGCACGGAGTCTTCGTGGAGCTTGGCGTCGACGAGAGAGATCTTGAGGCCCATGCCCTTCTCCGCCGCGAGCGGGCCGCGGTTCATGACCTCGATGAACGCCTCCTTGATCAGCTCCATCGTCTCGTTCAGGTACTGGATCCCTTTCGTCGAGTCGATGAGGACGTTCGTGTCCTGGAACCAGACGACGTTCTTCGCGTCATCGCGGTCCATCCCGAGCTCCTCGAGCTTCTTCGCGAGGACCTTCGAATCCTTGATGCGCTGCCCCGACGCGATCTCGCCCGCACGGACCGCGGCGACGACCTTCGGCTCGAGCGGCTCCGCTTCCATGTAGAAGCGGTTGTGCTTGTTCGGGGACTTGCCCTCGAACGGGCCGCCTTTTCCGAGGACGCCCTCGCGGTACACGACGATGGGCGGGCTCGTCGTGACGGGGATCTTGTAGTCGTTCTGGACACGGTAGATCGTGATCTCGAGGTGCAGCTCGCCCATCCCGCTGATCAGGTGCTCGCCCGTCTCCTGGTTGATCTCGACCTGGATGCTCGGGTCCGCCTTCGCGAGGAGGCGGAGCGCCTCGACCAGCTTCGGCAGGTCCGACGTCGATTTCGCCTCGACGGCGACCGTGACGACGGGGTCGGAGTAGTGGACGATCTTCTCGAAGGGTTGCATGTCCTTGTCGTCGCTGACCGTGGAACCCGCGACGGCGTCCCGCAGCCCGACGACGGCGACCACATTGCCTGCGTCGATCTCCTCGACGGGGATGCGGTCCGGCCCGACGATCATCGCGACGGTCTGTGCGCGCTGAGGCTTCGGCATCCCGATGACCCAGAGCTCCTGGCCCCGGACGACCTTCCCGGAGTAGAGGCGACCCGCGGCCACCTCGCCTGCTTGCGGGTCGACAATGATCTTGGTGACCATGAACGCGACGGGGCCGCTCTCTCCGACGTTCATCATGGACTTCCCGACGGGCGACTCCAGGTCTCCCTTCCAGATGACCGGGATTCGCACCTTCTGGGCCTCGAGCGGGTTCGGGAGGTGCTTGATGACCATCTCGAGGACGACATGGTGGAGGGACGCCTTCTTGGCGAGCTCCTTCATCGTGCCCTCCGTGCAGTGCTTGTAGACGTCCCGGAAGGTGATCCCGGACTGCTTCATGAACGGGACGGAGATGGCCCACTTGTGGAACGCGGACCCGAAGGCCACGTTCCCCGCCTCCACGTTCAGGAGCCACTTCTCCTTGAGCTCGTCGGGCAGTTGCTTGCGGATGCGCTCGTTGACCTCGGTGATGATCTTCACGAAGCGCTGTTGCATCTGGTCCGGGCTGATCTTGAGCTCGTTCACGAGGCGGTCGACCTTGTTGATGAAGAGGACGGGCCGCACGCGCTCCTTGAGCGCCTGGCGGATGACCGTCTCCGTCTGGGGCATGATCCCTTCCACGGCGTCGACGAGGATGATGACGCCGTCGATTGCGCGCATCGCGCGCGTGACGTCGCCTCCGAAGTCCACGTGGCCCGGCGTGTCGATCAGGTTGATCAGGTACTGCTGCCCGTCGAGGTCGTGGACCATGGACGCGATCGCGGCGTTGATCGTGATGCCTCGCGCCTGTTCCTGCTCGTCGTAGTCCATGAAGAGCTGGGAACCCGCGAGTTCCTCAGAGATCATGCCGGCGCCCGCGATCAGGGAGTCACTCAATGTGGTTTTGCCGTGGTCAATGTGGGCAGCGGTCCCGATGTTCCGGATCTGCTCCTTCTTGTGGAGGAGGGCCGAGGCCTTCTTGATATTGTCTTCTTTGCGTCCCATACGCGTGTCACCTGACGGGGCGAATCAACGAGATGCCATCGCACATGGCGGCTCCTAATTAAACCTTCGGTCAGGTCACGGGAAGCAGCTCACCGCGCCGACGACGCGACCCGTTCGAGCTCTTCTTTCTTCGCGATCGCGGAGCTCTGCATGTCGCCCTTCGCCGCGAGGAAGATTTCGTCGGCAAGGCATTCCTCGACGGGCTTCTTGTTCTTGAACGTCGCCTGGACGGCGCCCGTCGTGATGTTCCGCAGCGCCATGTCGAGCCGTCGCGATGGCGAGACGTCGACCGCGCGGGGCACGGAGATACCGCCGAACCGCAGACGGGTGATCTCCTCGCGGGGGGCCGCGTGCTCGAGCGCCTCGACGAGGACCT
>JBGPGA010000084.1:0-9252 GCA_041483635.1 Thermoplasmata archaeon | reverse complement strand
GCGTCTCGGGGCCGCCGAGGCCTCCGAGTTCCTCCGTGTTCGGATCCGCGCCCTCAACCCACTCCACGCGATCGGCGCGGCCGATCTCTCCGCACTCGAGGCACTCCCAGCCGAGACCGTAGTCCTCGAACATGACGAGGCCGCGGGACTCCTTCGCGCACTTCGTGCACGGTCCGATCACGTAGCCGCTCACCCGGTACGCGCGGATCACGACCTCCCCCATCTCGGCTCCTCCGGATCGTCACTCCTTCTTCGATTCGGCCTTGGACTCGGAGGAGGATTCCTTCCCGTCCGGGGAGCTGTACCAGTCGGGGACGCCCTGTTCGCCGCCGAGGTCGCAGTTGGGGCAGAGGTAGTCGAGGATGGGGTAGTTGCCGTGGGCGTGCTGGACGAAGTAGACCTTCTCCGCGCCACACTTGGGGCACTTCTCGGGCTGCCCTCCCACGTTCTTCCGGCTGAACATCGCCCGAGCGACCGTGCGGGCGGGAGATAAAGTTGACGAAATGCGCAACGCGAAAAGGTCTTTCCCCGGTTCGTCCCATGGGGCGGGCGTGTTCCTGCGGTTCAGCCGCTACCGACTCAAGGAGGGCAGCGAGACGGTAGGTCTCGAGATTCTGAAACGCCAGCTCGCCTCCCTGCGCTCGGCGGACGGATGCGAGGAAGCCTGGCTCGCGCAGGGACAGCACCCCTCGACCGAGTTCATCCTGATCGGCCGGTTCCGCGACGAAACGGGCCTCCGGACGTACGAGGGCCGCCTGCGCTCGGAGCCCACGCAAGGGGGGGACTTCTTCTCCCTGCTCCAGTTGACGACCAAGCCGCCGGAAGTCACGCAGTACGAGATACGCGAGTAGATGCGGGGCGGCGGCTCACACCTTCGATCGGATCTGGGGAACCCACTCGTGACCCACGCCATCCGGATGGGGCTTCGTCGTGAAGTCCTGGTAGATGAGCGGATAGTCCCGGAGCAGGATCTCGCCGACCTTGTCGAACACATAGCGCATCTCGACCTCGGCACCGGGAGCCGTCCTCATCTCGAGGACCCATCGGAGGGTTCGGTGATTCGCGGACCAGACGATCGTCGTCGCGATTCCATCGGGCAGCATCCGGCGCAACGCAGACGTCCAGGCCTTCTTCTCGTCGAATTTCATGTCATCCCGGATCGTCTCCGTGGCCAGCTTCTCGTACATCGAGTAGTTCGACTCGAGGGCATTACTCAGCGCATCTAGGTTTTTCATTCGCGAAAGTTCGGAGCCCGGCACCATCGTCATCCGCAGCTCCGTCGGTCTCACATACCGGAGGGATTCTTGGCTGATGGCGACCCCCGCCCGATGGCGGACCAGCTCGTGTGTAAACACACGGCTCACTCCGTCGAAGATCCACTGAACCACGGAGTGCTCAAAAATCGATCCGTCACCTTTCCCCAAGACATTCGCCAAGTAGTCCTTGGTGTCCTGGCGGACACGGGTAATGTTGGGATTCAGGCCGATCCCGAAGCTCTTGTAGCAGGTCCGCCCCGCAATCTCCGTCAGAGCCTCGGCGGAGTGGGTCGACGCTTCGGACTCCGCGGAGTACCAGGGTTGTTTCTCGAGCCATTCGCCTGCCCCGATGTCCCTCAGGAACCGCGCAGCCTCTTCCCGAATGATCCGCGACTCGCCAATCTTGTACACCCTGGGCTCGACCCATTTCATCGGACCCGCTCCTCCCGGTCATTCCGTCCGGAATTGGTATTCCGCTGGAGGGCACATCGCCCGGGTCCCCATAAGCACTTGCGTCGGAGCCGCGGACCTGCAGTCACAGCCACCGGTACAGTATCTTGTAGAACTCGGCTTGCTCGGCTTTGCGCACGCCCTTGAGGATCGTCTCGAGGAGGTGCTTGCGCTGGGTCTCCGCGGACTCGTATCCGGCGCTGATCGCATCGTAGCCGCTCAGCTTCTCAAGGGAGGTCTTCTCGACCAGGATGGCCTGCCCCTCTCCGACGACCTCCTCCCCGAAGCGGATCACGAGGCGGTTCCCCGGGACCAGGTTCATCTCATCCCGCTCGCGGGTCGCGAGATACGTCTGGTAGACGTACTGCTGGCGCAGCTTGGCCTCGGCCCCCGGATAGCGGATGACGAGGGTCTTCGGCGGCATCGCGTTCGGCGGGATCATGGCGCTCCGGTTCAGCGATGGGGCTCGCGGCAATGAACCTTGCGCCGGGCTAGAGGGCGGCGAGGACCTCGTCCGTGTGGCCGTTCACCTTGACCTTGGGCCACACCCTCGCGACCTTGCCCTGCTCGTCGATCAGGAACGTCGTCCGTTCGATCCCCGTGTACTCGCGGCCGTAGAGTTTCTTCTTCTTCCAGACGCCGTAGGCTTCCGTGACAGTTCCCGCGTCGTCGCTGAGGAGCGGGAAATTGAGATGGTACTTGTCCCGGAACTTGCCATGGCTCGCATGGTCGTCCCGGCTCACGCCGAGCACGACCGCGCCCTTCGACGTGACGCGGGCCAAGTTGTCTCGGAAGCTGCAGGCCTCCGTCGTGCAGCCGGGCGTATCGTCCTTGGGATAGAAGTAGAGGACGACTTTCTTCCCCCGGAAATCCTTGAGAGAAAGGGTGCGTCCGTCGTCCGCGAGCAGCTTGAAGTCCGGCGCCTTGTCCCCGACCGAGACCATTACAACCACCGTGGTCCCGAAGCGTCCGCACGATTTAACGCCGACGGGTTGCGCCGCGCGGCGCGAAAAAGCCATATGCCGCGTCTGCTCTCAACCACGAGAATATCGGATAAGATATCCGGCCCGCGCAACTTAAATAGGGTGTTCCAAGTTGGTCGACCGAACTCGCCGACGGGAGTGACGACGAGGTAGCTTCATGGCCAAGTCTAGGAAGTCGACGGCTCGGCCGGCCCCGAGGCCGAAGGCGGTGCGCCCCGTGCCGAACTTCCGGCCCACCTACGAACACCCCCGAAGCCAGAAACCCGCCGCGCCCAGCCAGGCGGCGGCCGCCGCCCAACAGGGCCTCCTCCAGCTCACCTTCGGCCGGCACGCCCACGGCTACGGGATTGTCGCCGCGGTCGCCGCCCTGGTCAACGCCCTCCTGCTCGTCCAGATGCTGAGCACTACGTTCCCGCCCCCGCCCTTGGGCTACTGGGACTTCACCCTCTGGCTCATCCCCGCGGCCGCGGGCGCCTTCGCGTCCGTCGATGCGGTCCGCTTGAAGCGGGAACCGTACCGCCGCCAGTACCTGTCGCGGCACTTCATCACGAGCACGCTCGGCATGATCCTGTTCTTCCTGGTCACGGCGTTCATCTTCCTCGTAAACTGGCGGATCGTGCCTCCCTGGATCATGCCCTGGGTCTACCCCCTCTCCGTTGCTGGGGTCCCGCTCACGATCATCTCCATGGCGATGACCTGGGAAGGCATGGGCATGCGCAAGGCGGCGAGCATCATTCTTTCTCTGATCCTCCCGGTTTCCGTGCTCCTCCTCGTCATCGGGGGTGCCCCGATCGCGCCCGTCTCCGGGTCAACGGCATCCCTGGCGATCCTCCTCCCGATCGTCGTGTTCTTCGCAGGCGCCCTGACGACCGAATTCTCCGGCGCCCTGCTCCACATCATCGCCTCGTCCACGAGCGTGTACCAGCGGGAGATCCTGAAGGCGGACAACACGAAGGTCGCCCTCCTCCAGCAGGAGTTGCAGAAGAAGCGCGAGGCGGTCGACTACCGCGAGCGCTCGATCCGCGGACGGGAGGCCCACACGGAAGCCCTTCAGCAGGAGCTCGACGACCAGGCCTCCGAAGTCAAGACGAAGCTCGTCGACGTGACCCAGCGCGAGGTCGCGACGGAAAAAGCCGCGAAGGATCTGCGCGAACTGGATCGTAAGGTGGCCTCGGCCCGCGCGGAGATCGAAGCGAAGGTCGAAGAGCTCCGCCTGCGCGAGTCCGACGTGGCGGGGGCCAAGCAGGAGGCGGAGAAGCTCAAGGCCGAGGTCACGGCTCGCGAGGCCGCGTTCGCATCCCGAGACCAGGAGATCAAGCGCAAGGAGATCGAGGTCACCTCCCACTCACGGACGCTCGAGCAGAAGGCGAAGGCAGCGGAGGACCGCGACGCGCGCCTCGCGGAGGCGGAGAAGGCCCTCGACTCGAAGCGTACGGCCCTCCTGAGGCAGGCGAAGGAGCTTGAGCTCAAGGAATCCGAACTCAAGCTCAAGTCGGAACAGATCGAGGCGACGCACTCCTCCGGTGAATCGACCCGGATCCGGGAGCTCAAGGACTGGGAGTCCAAGATCCTGGCCAAGGAGAAGGAGATCGGCGCCAAGGACGTCGAACTCCGGAGCCTCGAGAACCAGCTGCGGGAGCGCTACGAGAACGCGACCCGCATCGAGAAGCAGTTCCAGGCCAATCGCAAGATCTCGGAGGACCGCGAGCGCGAGCTCGTGTCCCGGGAGAAATCCATCTCCGACAAGGAGGCGGACCTGAGGGAGCGCAGCGCCGAGGTCGAGCGCATGGCCGGGTCGATCCAGGAGGCCCAGAACGAGCTCCAAGGGAAGACGAAGAAGTACGCGGAGCTGTTCAAGGAGGCCAAGCTGAAGGAAGCTGCCGCGGGCTCCAGCCAAGACGAGATCCGCCAGAAGGGCGAGGCGCTCGAGGTCCGCGAGAGGAAGCTCGCCGAGATGCAAGGGAACCTGCAGGCAGAGATCAAGCGGCTCAACGAAGAGAACCGCCGCTACCTCGAGAAGGGCAAGGAGATGGAGGAGAAGGAGTCCGAGCTCAGCCTGAAGGAGATGGAGCTCGAGAGCCGCGCGAAGGAAGCGAGGGCCGCGGCCGCCACGCCGGGCATGCGGGACATGGACCGGGATGCCCAGCTCGAGGAGTGGGAGCGGCGCCTGCGCGAGCGCGAAGAGGAGTTCAAACGCCGCATGTACCAGAAGGACAAGGAGCTGGAGATGCGGGAAACGGCCTTGAAGGCCCACCTGACCGCCCCGACGACCGAGGCGGAGGCCGAGGCGGCCGTGAGCGTGGAGAAGAAGGCCGAGAAGGTCAAGACGGGAACCCCGCGCCTCGACGACCTGCTCTACGGCGGCATCCCGTTCAACTCGAACCTCCTCGTCGTCGGCCCCGCGTTCGTCGGCAAGGAGGTCGCGGTCCTCAATTTCATCGCCGAAGGCCTCAAGAAGGGCGTCCCGGCCATCATCATCACGACTGCGAAGCTCCCGATCGACGTGGCGAGGGACATGGCCCCGATCTTGCCCACCTTCGTCGAGTACGACCAGCTCGGCCTCGTGCGCTGGATTGACTGCACCGCGCCCACGGCGAACGGCCGAACCGTGAAGGAGAAGAACATCTGGCGGGTCAACGGACCCACCGACTTTGACTCGATCTTCTCGATTATCAGCCAGCTCGACGAGGAGTTCAAGGGGAAGTATCCGTACTTCCGACTCGCGTTCATGACCCTGAGCTCGAGCCTCACCCAGGCCGATGAACGCGACGCGCTCAACTTCTTCCAGAAACTCGTCAACCGCCTGCGCCAAACGAAGGTCGTGAGCCTGTTCGCCCTGGAGCGGGGGATGCACACGGACCAGACGATCGAGGCCCTCGAGCACACGGTCGATGGGGCGCTGCACTTCCGCCAAGACAAGCAAAAGACCCAAATGCAGGTCGCGGGGCTCAGCGAGGTCCAGACCCGCGACTGGGTTCCTTACAAGTTCACGAACAAAGCCATCATCATCGGGTCGTTCCAGCTCGAGCGGATCCGATAGAACGCGCTCGGCGGAGCAACGGCTTCTCGAAGAGGATGGCTTCTTGTCCCCATTCCATAGGGGCGAATCCCGCGCGCCGCGCCGTCTCGAGGAGGCCGGAATCGTGAGGAAGAAACGATTCGACTCGGGTGGCACCCCGAGCGCGGGCGATGGCCGGAGCAGCAGAGAGGACTTTCGCGGGGTCTCCAAAGAGAAGCTGCACCTGGAGGTCCTTGCCCGACGGCTCCTCATAGTCGTCCGAGATCGAGAGCCCGTTCGGGCCGAGTCGCCACAGCGCCTCATCCCGGGCGAGCCATCGGGCATTTGTCCGGGTCAGCGGCAAGAAGTAGAACTCATGGAAAACGTACGACGAGGTCTTGCGTAGCAGCGAGGAGTTCGCAATCGACAGCCAGGTGCTCGGGCTGAGCGTGAGGGGACGAAGAGGGAGGGTCTCCCCGGATTTCGAGGCCGGTGCCCGCATCCGGGAGAATCGAGCCCGCTCACGGAAGCCATACTTCTGATTCGCGTCCACGCTCGCGCGATTCGAGGCAGCCGCCCACAACCGGAGCGCGGACCTGCGCTGTTCGGACGCGAGGCGCTCGCAATCGGCCATCAAGGCGGTGGCGACACCCTGCCGCCGATAGTCCGGATCGGTTCGAGCGGCATGGAGCCACGCGCTCCCGTCCGGCACATCATGGTACACCATCATCCCGATGATCTGGCCCGCATCTTCGGCAGCGAACACGGCACCCGTTCGCAGGAACTCGTCGACGAACGCGGGGACGTAGTCATCCTCGCCGACCGCGGCATGGCATAGAGCCACGAGCCGTCCCCGATCCGCTTTCGAGGCGCGGCGTGTCGTCCACATGAGCTCTCCGCGTCGGGCATGGACGGCGGGCGGTTCAACGTTTTCCGAGCTGCTGCGCGACGATGACCCCGCCGATCACCATCGCGCCGCCGAGGATCATCGCCTCCGTGACGCCCTCCTGAAGGAGGAGGATCCCGCCCACGACGGCGATGAGGGTGCTGACGTACAGCCAGGATCCCGCCGCGGCAGCGGGCATCCGCTCCACCGCGCGGAACCAAAGGCTGTATCCGATGAAGGTCGGGCACACGGACAGGAAGAGCACGGGGAGCAGGCCGGCCCAGCTCAGGTTCGCCAGGTCCGAGACGAACGTGGGCCAGACCGCGACGACGATCGGGACCGTCAGGACCGTCCCCAGGAGGATCGTGTAGGCGACGAAGACGAACGGGCGGTAGCGGGTGAGGTAGTTCTTCCCGAGGACGAGGTAGAAGGCGGTGAACACGACCGAGGGAACGACCTCGAGGGCCCCGAGGGAAACGGAGAAACGGAGCTGGCTTCCCGGCGCCGCGAGGAGGATCATCACGGCGAGCCCCGCGAAGGCGATCCCGATGCCCGCGGCCCGGAGGGTATGGAGCTTCTCGCGGAGGAGCGGCACGGCGAGCAAGGCGATGAACGCGGGATCGGACGCGATGATCAGGGCGGCGGTTCCTGCGGTGACGTCTGGGTTCGACTCTCCGAGGTTCAGGAAGAGGTGGTATCCCGTGAAGCCCATGAAGCCAAGGGCCAGGAGCGGCAGCCAGTCCTGGCGTCGCGGCCGGACCCGCTCCGCCTTCCGGAGGGCGAGGTAGGCCAGGAACAGCACGTCCGCGAAGAGGAATCGGAGGAAGGTCAGGGTGACCCAGGACATGTGCTCGTCGGCGGCCTTGATCGCGACGAACGCGAGGCCCCAGAAGAGAACGAGGACGACCATCGACGCGAACGGGAGCCACCGGGGCTCCGGCTTCCGCGTGTCGTCCACGGCGGCGCAAGGAGGAGGTTCGATAAAAAGATGCAGCCGGCATTCGACGCTCGACGTGACATCCAGGGAGCGAAGCTGAGGCGTTTCGCCTCGAGTCGACCTAGATCAGGAATACGGGGGGCCTGTCGAGGTTCGCGTCCTTGAATGGATTCTCGACAGGGGGTGTCGTGTTCCCTGCGAGGCGCTTCGCGAGCTCCTTCTGACCGCGTCCAAGGAGATCGGGGCTGTAGGAGTACTGGATCCGAACGTAGTTGGTCGAGCCCACGGCTGTCTTGCGGTTCAGGAAACGGGAGAAATCCTTCCAGCCGGCGGGTTGCCGCGAGAACACGTTCGCCATCTCCACGGCGAAGCGCCCGCCGATGAAGAAGGCTTTCCACTCGTCTACGTTTCGCGGATCGAGCCGACCATCGACGACGGCCGCGACCCCCTCCCCGTAGGACGGGTTGATGTACGTCCGGAACGCGTCCAGGTTCGCCAGGGCTTCCTCCAGGTTGCCGATGTCCTCGGGCTGCTGCGCGACGGGCTTGGCCGGAGGCCCATACCACTTCGCCTGGTAGGGCGCGTACAGGGCGGCTCCCCCTTCGCGCTCCCATGCCGCGGCGGTGCGGTCCACGAGGTGGTGGAACTTCGCGTGGGTGAGCAGGTAGTCCAGCACGAGGCTGTACTCGACCCGCTCGGCCACGTCGCTCACGTCGCGGTCCGCGTACTTCCCGAGGTCCCGCCACAGGATCCGGTGATACTCCTCCTGCAGGGCCTTGACCCCGCGGCTCTTCAGGTAGATGCCCCAGCGGTCCGGCTCGAGACGGAACGAAACGTAAAACGCGACGGCCTCGGGTCCCAGCTTAAGCATGCCAGGAAGGGCATCGGGGTCTTTCGGCTCCACGACGCGGAAGCTCTCCAGGCTTTCCGCGGTCAGGTTGAAGGGCCGGGCGCCCGCTAGGTCCGGGACTTTGCGGTGTCCGGGCACTTGGACCACCGAGCGGTCGCAGAACTGGGGGAACGAGGACGCGAAGTCCCGGAGGTCCTCCATGGCGGGCCCGACACGCGCCCGCGACTTAAGGCTTGGGTTCGGGTGCGCTCTCCTCGTTCGCGCGAGGCCTCAATAAAGCAGACACTCGACGATCCGCCCGTCGACCTGCTTCGGCGCGAGCTCTGCGGCGGCCCGGAACTGGACGCGGAGTTCGCCCTCCTCGACGGAGAGCGAGACCACCGCCTCCCGCATCGGCGCGGGCGCCTCCGACAGGGCCGAGGTCAGGAGCGCCCGCACGGCATCGCCCGAGTCACGAAGGGGCTTCGTCGCCAGGAGGCCGTCCACGGTCCAGGACTCGATCGGGCCCAGGGTCTCCTCCCGCTTCGCCACGTCGGCCACGAGCCAACGCTCCTCGAGGAACTCCAGGAGGTCCCGCCCCTCCCATCCACAGGTCGGCAGAGCGACGGAGCAACGCGGGTGGAATCGGCAGCCTGCCGGCGGATGCACCGCATCGGGGACCTCCCCCTTCGGGAGGTCCTTTCTCATGCGCTTCGTGGGGTCGGGCACCGGGATGGCAGACAGGAGGGCGCGGGTGTACGGGTGCTTCGGGTCGGCGTAAATCTCCTTCGCGGGGCCCATCTCGACGATCCGCCCAAGGTACATGATCGCGATCCGGTCGCACACGAACTTCGCGGTCGCCAAATCGTGCGTGATGAAGATGTACGTTAGGCCGAACCGCGCCTTGAGCTCG
>JBGPGA010000083.1:0-9273 GCA_041483635.1 Thermoplasmata archaeon | reverse complement strand
GGCCCGAAGAAGTCGAGCCTCATCCAGCGCCTCTCGTCCCTCGTGCCCAAGATCACCCCGGACAAGCCCGGACCCGCCGTGGTCCCCCACTGATCGCCAAGGGGGCATCGCGCATGGAGCGGGCGGACGGGTTCCCCAGATTCTACGAGCCCTTGGCACCGTCCGCAGGCAATCCGAACCTCAGGCCGACCGGCGAGGCGGCCCCATTCCGGGAGGGTGTCCTATGACGCGGACCCTGTTCATCGGGCGCTTCCAGCCCTTCCACAACGGCCACCTCGCCATGGTCAAGCGGATTCTCGAGAACAACGACGAGGTCATCATCGGGATCGGATCGGCCCAGTACAGCCACACCGGGGAGAACCCGTTCACGGCCGGGGAGCGATTCGAGATGATCAAGCGTGCCCTGGACGCGGCGGGAATCCACGACTACCACATCGTGCCGATCCCGGACACGCACGTCCACAGCGTCTGGGTGAGCCACGTGAAGTCCCTCGTGCCGCCGTTCGACGCGGTCGTCACGAACTCAGACCTCGTCGTGCGCCTCTTCCGCGAGCACGGCCTGAAGGTCCTGTCCCCCGCGCTCGTGAACCGGGAGAAGTACTCCGGAACGGAAGTCCGGCACCGGATGCTGAAAGGCGGGGACTGGCAATCCCTCGTGCCGCCCGTCGTCGCAGCCTACATCGGTGAGATCGACGGGATCGAGCGGATCCGGGAGACCTACAAGTACTCCACGCCCTATGGGACCCGTGAGAACAACCACGACGGCGAATAGGGGAAAGGACCCGTTCCGCGAGCGCGCGTGGGAACGGGTCCTTTGGTAGGCATCCCCCCAAACGAGGACTTGCATCCCCTTGGATTCCTACCGTTCAACAGGAGACGCAGGCGGGTACTTAAGTCCACGTTACCAACTTATTACCATGTGTAACGCCAGCAAGGAGGGAGGCTCCCGTGGCTACCAGTCGACTTCGTACCCGCAGTAGGGGTCGCCCTTCAGGATGCAGGCGACCTTCCGGACCCGCGCGTGCTTGAATCCGTAGCTCAGGAAGGTCCCCTCGTACGTGCCCAACCACGCCGAGCAACGGGCCGGGCTGCTAATCCAGTCGTAGTTCTTCGCCAGAGCGCGGCGACCGTGGACCTCCATCTCGATCCGGCCGTGGTTGAACTCCCGACTGTACATCGCCGGCGCGAGTTCGAGGAAGTACTTGAACGGGATGATGATCGACAGGTACCGCTTGACCGATGCGAAGTTCATGACTTCCTCACGCAGCATCGTCCGCACGGTTTGGCCCGAGCCGTCCCCGAACGTCTTCTCGATCGCGTCCAGGACGGTCACGACGCTCCGGAGAGGATACCACCCGCTCGAGTCGATTGTCTTGGGGTCGACACCCTGCTCGGAGAAGAAGTCGTCGGCGACCTTCTTGCCGAACTTCTTGACGAGCCAGTGGTGGTAGTTCTTGAAATGGCTGCCGCGGGCCAAGGGCGCGACGAGGCGGTCCCCCCGGGTGTTCGCAAGCTCGTCGAAGACGAGTTTGCCGAGTGAGGTCGGCGAGTAGAGCCTGCCGCGGGACCCATTGCTGACGGGGGCGACGAGGCCCTCGTGGGTGAGTTGGGCCAGGGCCCGGCTCACGTGGGGCAGGTGGAGCCCCGTCTCTTTCGCGACCTGGGCCGGGGTCCGGGTGCCCGGGATCACGGCCCCGAGGACCTTCTCGCGTTGACTGCTCGACAAGACATACGAGAGCTTCTTGAGGGTCTCCGGAGGAGGGCTGAGGAGGGTCGCCATCGTGTCCTTGGAGGAGATTGATGCGAAAAGGGTCTAGAAAAACCTTCCCACCGTTCCGTCACGCACCGTACGACCCGACAAGGACCGGGACCAAGAGGGCCGCCATGAGCTGGATCCGACGCACGCCCGTCCGGACGGGGACGGAACCGACGAGGCACGCCAAGCCGGCCACGCCGACGCCGACGGGTCCCGTGGCCACGAGGATCAGGACGCCCAATGCGACGAGGGTGGCCGCAGAGAGGACCCGAGGGTCCACCCTGGACAGCCCCGGGGCAAGGATCGCGGCGAGCCGGGAGGCCGCAGGGGCCGCGACGGCCGCCGTGAGGCAGGAGGCGAGCACGATCCAGACGACGGCGGACGGAAGGGCGAACGGCGAGGGCCAGGTGCCGGGGCCTCCGAGGAGGTCGCGGACGGCCGCAGCCACCCCGCTCCGTGCGCGGCCGATCATGAACAGGACGGACACGCTCAGGATCGCCGTGGAGGTCGACACGGCCCCCAGGATGACCATGAACCCGGAGGGCGGGAGCTTGCGGGAGGTGCCGAGGGCCGCCAGGGTCGCGGCTGCTCCGCCGCTGAGCCCGGGGAGCCAGGAGACCGCGGCGCCCGCGAACGAGCCGCGGAGGGCCTGACCCGCCTCGGCCCGCGTCAGCGAGGCGAGCGGTTCCGTCCTCTGTTCCGGGACCTCGCCCGGCCGGGTCCACAGACCCACGACCAGGTTCGGCATTCCGAAGAGACCGGAGAACAGCGGGAAGAGGGCTGCGTTCGAGTCCAGGCCGGAGGGACCACGGAGGACGGCCAGCCCGAGGAGGCCCGCGAGGAACTGGACCCAGACGGCACACATCGCGCGACGCGCCCGACGGCGGGGGAACCGGATCTCCGTCGCGATCAACGCGGCGAGCATCCCGGCGAGGAAATACGGCGTCCAGGGCCGGAACGCGGTCGCAAGGCCGACGGGAGATCCCAGGAGGATTCGCAAGGGGACGAGGGCCGCGGCGGAGAGGGCGACGCCAAGAAGGGCCCCTCGAGCGGCCAGCGCGACGGCCCGCGGACCGTCCCCCGCCAGGAGCATGCGGTGGCCCGGCAGGATCGAGAGCGCGGTCTCCTCGGTCGGAGCTCCGAGGAACACGGACGGCACGAAGTCGAAGATCCCGTGGCTCACCGCCGTCGCGACGAGGTAGCAGGAGAGGAGGAGCCCCAGGGTGGCCGGGTCCTCCCCGGCCCAGGGACCGAGCAGGATCGCGACCCAGGAGGCCCGCGTGGCGAGGAGGACGGCCGCGACGTTGTTCACGTGGAGACCGGGGGCGAGGCCCGTCAGGGCGCCCGTCCCGAATCCCAGGAGGACGAGACTCAGGAACGCGAGGCCGAAGCCCGGGCCGTCCACGAGGGCGGAACGGGAGTCGGACGGGTCGAGTCAGCGCTTGCAGGTAGCGTACCGTTAGCGGGGCGGCGATGCGCGGCCCCATCCGCCGGCGCCGGGCGTCTCGACGACGAGCAGGTCCCCGCGGCGGACCTCGAGCGTCGCCTTGGCCGGGAGGGCCCGCTCCCTCCCCGCATGCACGAGGAGGTTCCGCCCCGGCTTCCCGTCCGCTCCTCCCGCGAGCCCCCGCGGCGCATGGCGGCGCCGCTCCGAGATCACGGACACGATGGCCGAGGCAGCCAGGATCCGGAGGCTGCGGCGCACGCCGTCGCCGCCCCGGTGGAGTCCGGAGCCGCCCGACCCCGGCACGAGCCGGTACTCCTCGACGCGGAGCGGGTACGCGAGCTCGAGGGCCTCCACGGGCGTGTTCCGCGTGTTCGTCATGTGGCTGTGGACGCCGTCCATCCCGTCCCGGTACGGCAGGGCGCCTTCCCCGCCCGCGACGGTCTCGTAGTAGGAGAAGCGCCGCGCGCGGACCGAGCCGACCGTCACGTTGTTCATCGTCCCCTGACTCTGGGCGGGGACCCGATCGCGGAGCGGCTCGGCGAGGGCCAGGAAGAGGACGTCTACGATCCGCTGGGAGGTTTCCACGTTCCCCGCGGCGACCGCAGCGGGAGGTCGGGCCCGGACCAGGGTTCCCTCCGGGGCGGCCACGCGGATCGCGCGGTACGCGCCCGCGTTGGGCGGCGCGGCCGGGTCGGTGAGGCACCGCAGGACGTAGTACGATGCGCTGAGCGTGACCGCGAACGGCGCGTTCAGGTTCCCCCGGACCTGGCGGTCCGTCCCTTCGAAGTCCACGGACAAGCCCGAGCGGCCGATCGTGACCGCGGCCCGGATCCGGAGATCGCGGCCTTCGTCCTCCATCGCGCCCTCGAGGACGTCTTCCGCGGACCACGTGCCGCGCGGGAGGGACTGGATCGCGGCCCGGACCCGCCGCTCGCTGTAGTCCATGACCTCCTCGGCGAAGGATCGGAGCTTCGTGACCCCATGGCGGTCCGCGAGCTCGAGGTAGCGACGCGCGCCGAGCTCGTTTGCCGCGACCTGGGCGCGGAGGTCGCCGAGGCGCTCCCCCGGCTCGCGCATCTCCCGTCGGATGCGCTCGAGGAGGTCCCGGCGCTCCCTGCCGCGGTCCAGGAACTTCTGCGGCTCGAGGACGACTCCCTCCTCCTCGAGGCGGGTCGCCGAGGCAGGCATCGATCCCGGGGCGATCCCGCCCACGTCCGCGTGGTGGGCCCGGTTCACCGCGAAGCCGAGGAGCCCGCCCTGGTGGAACACGGGACGGATGAGCGTGATGTCCGGGAGGTGCGTTCCCCCGCGGTACGGATCGTTCAGGATGACCTGGTCTCCCTCCCGGAGCGTCCCGGGGAAGTCCCGCAGGACCTCCTCGACGGCCAGGGGCATCGAGCCCAGGTGGACCGGGATGTGCTCCGCCTGCGCGATCATGCGGCCTTCCGCGTCGAAGAGGGCGCAGCTCGCGTCCATCCGCTCCTTGATGTTGGGCGAGTACGCGGTCCGACGGAGGGAGACCCCCATCTCCTCCGGGACGAAGGTGAACGCGGTCCGGAGGATCTCAAGCTCGATCGGGTTCAGCGTCCCACCTCGATCTCGAGCAGGCCGAGGGGATCCACCCGCAGGTGGGCCCCGGGCGGGACGAGGGTCGTGGCCTGGTCCTCCTCCACGACGAGGGGGCCGTCCGCGACGAACCCGACGGGCAGGGTCGACCGCGGAAGCACGTGCGCCTCCTCCCAGCCACCTTCGAACAGGACGGCCCGGGTGTCGGCGTGCGGAACGACGTCGCGCGGGGGACGAGGCAGGTGACGAGGGCGGGCGACGGTCACGACGAGCCGAACCGTGACCGCCTCGATCGATTCCGTGGAGGAGGCGTAGCCGTAGCGGCGGCGATGAGCCCGCCGGAAGGCCGCGGCGAGGTCGCCCTTCCACGGGACGTTGATCTCATAGCTCTGACCCCGGAACCGGAGGTCCATGCTCGCCTCGAACACGGCCCGACGTGAATCGAGCCCCTGGGCCTCGAGGTCACGGCGGGCCGCGGCCCGGAAGTGGGCGACCGCCTCGCGGGCCGGGCGGTCCGACTTCTCCAGGGGGCGGACGATGCTGCGGCTGTACTCCAAGCGCACGTCGGAGATGAGGATCCCGAAGGCGGAGAAGGACCCGGGCAGGAACGGGACGAGGACGCGGGGCACGCCGAGCTCTCTCGCGAGCGCGCAGGCGTGCATGGGCCCTGCGCCGCCGAACGCGAGGAGCGTGAAATCCCTCGGATCGAGCCCGCGCTTCGCAAGGATCAGCCGCATCGCTTTGGACATGGTCGCTTGGACGACGCGCCGGATGCCAAGCACGGCCTCGTCGAGGGAGACCCGCAGCTCTCCCGCCAGGGCCCCGAGGCCGTTCCTTGAGAGCTCGGCATCGAGCGGCAGGCGTCCGCCCAGGAGGGCCGGACCCAGGACCCCACCGACGAGGTCCGCGTCCGTCACGGTGGGCCGTCCCCCTCCCTTCCCGTATGCCATCGGGCCGGGATCCGCGCCCGCGCTCTCGGGCCCCACTCGCAGCGCGCCCCCTCGGTCCATCGACGCGATGCTCCCGCCACCCGCGCCGACGGACTCGATATCGACCACGGGGAGGGCGAGGGGGAACGTTTCGACACATGCCTCGGTCGTCCACTGCGGACGGCCCTTCACGACCGTGGAGAAGTCCGCACTCGTGCCCCCCATGTCGAACGTGACGAGATTCCGGCGCCCAGAGGCACGCGCGAGGGCCACGGCGGCAGCCACCCCGCCCGCGGGACCGCTGAGGACCAGATCGACCGGGCGCCGAAGGACCTCCCTCTGGGAGGCCACGCCCCCGCCCGATTTCATCACATAGAAGTCGGCATCGAGCGCGTCTCGCAACTCGCCCAGGTAGCGGGACACGAGCGGCTTGACGTAGGCGTCAAGGACCGTGGTCGAGGCCCGCTCGAACTCGCGGAACTCCGCGAGCACCTCGTGGCTCGCCGAGACCGGGATGCCGTCGAGCGCGTCGCGGAGGAGCCTCTCGTGGCGCGGCCGGAGGAAGGAGAACAAGAGGCATACGGCCACGGACTCGGCGCCGAGCGCTCTCGCCTCCTTCGCGACCCGGCGGACCTCCCGCATTGAGAGCGGACGAAGGATCCGTCCCCGGGCATCCACCCGTTCCCGCATGCCGAGGCAGAGATCGCGCGGGACGGTGGGAGCCGGGCGCGCGATGCGGAAGTCGTACAAGCTCGGACGATTCTGCCTTCCGATCGTCAGGAGGTCCTCGAACCCCGCGGTCGTGACAAAGACCGTGCGCGCGCCCTTGCGCTCGAGGATCGCGTTCGTGGCGACTGTGGTCCCGTGCGCCATGCCTTCGGCAGCGAGCTCCCGCATCCCGCTCAGGACCGCGTGCGAAGGATTCGCGGAGGAGGGAACCTTGGTCGTGACGACCTCGCGCCCGCGGAACCCGACGAAGTCGGTGAAGGTCCCGCCCACGTCGACGCCGACGTCCACGTCCGCGGATAGCGGGAACCCTTCATGGTCTTTGCCGGACGACTCCCGCAGACGAGGGAGATCGGTCAGGGCGGACCGTTATGTCCGTCGTGGCCGTTGGTCCCGAGGTTGCCCGCCAAGTACTGCGCATATCCTTCCATGTCCAAGAGCCCGTGGCCGCTGTAGTTAAACGCGATCACGCGCTCCTCGCCCGCTCGTTTCGCCTCGAGGGCCAGATCGATCGCCCCGCGAATCGCGTGCGCGGTCTCCGGGGCGGGGACGAGCCCTTCCGTCTTGGCGAAGATCTCGGCGGCCTGGAACGTGGTCAGCTGCCCGACCGCGCGAGGCTCGACGATCCCCGCGTCGAGGAGCACGCTCAACGTCGGCGCGGTCCCGTGGTACCGCAGGCCGCCCGCGTGGATCGGGGAGGGCATGAAGTCATGGCCCAGGGTGTGCATCTTGATCAGGGGCGTCATCCCGGCCGTATCACCGAAGTCGTATTCGTATTTCCCCTGCGTCATGGAGGGGACCGATTCGGGCTCGATCGCGATGAAGCGCGTCTCGGACCGCCCATGAAGCCGCTCCCCGATCATCGGGTATGTGAAACCGCCGAAGTTGGACCCGCCGCCCACGGAGCCGACCATGTAGTCCGGCTCGACGTCGGCGATCTCGAACTGCTTGAGCGCCTCGAGGCCGATGATCGTCTGGTGCATGAGGACGTGGTTGAGCACGCTCCCCAGGGAGTACTTCGTGTTCGGCGAGGTCACCGCGGTTTCAAGGGCCTCGGAGATCGCGATCCCGAGGGAGCCCGGGTTGTCCGGGTTCGCCTCGAGGAGTTTCTTCCCGAAGGTCGTCTGATCGCTCGGGCTCGGATAGACCTCGGCGCCGTACAGGTTCATCAGATGCTTGCGGTACGGCTTCTGGTTGTACGAGACCCGGACCATGAACACCTTGCACCGCATCCCGAAGTAGTTCGTCGCGAGGGCGAGGGCGGACCCCCACTGGCCCGCCCCGGTCTCCGTTGCGTAGGCTTCGACGCCCTCCCGGTGCGCGAAGTACGCCTGGGCGATCGCCGTGTTCGGCTTGTGCGAGCCGACCGGAGAGAGGTCTTCGCGCTTGTAGTAGATCCGCGCGGGCGTCTTCAGGAACGCCTCGAGCCGCTTCGCCCGGTACATCGGCGTCGGGCGCCCGAGGCGGAAATACGCCTCTCGCAGCTCGTCCGGGATCGGTTCCGTCGCATTCCCGCTCATCTCCTGGCGGATGATCTCCTTGGGGAAGATTGGCGCGAACGCCTCCGGGCCAACGGGCTCCTTCGTGCCCGGGTGGAGGGGCGGGGGCAGGGGCGCGGGCAGGTCTGGGAGGATGTTGTACCACGCCCTGGGGACGTCCTCCATATCGAGGAGGATTTTCACCGCGTCGCCGCTCGGTTCGTCGCGCAAGGTCTGCATGGGACACCGTCCTAGGCCCAATGGAGAACTTGCACGCTATATAACGTTTCTGTGTATTGACGCCCTGTTATGTACTACTTAAGGGCAAAAGATTAACCTCCGCTGTACTCTTGCGCACATCGAGGAATCACCCTATGTGGGCCCGCTTCCGCACGTACTTCAAAGGCTTCCCGGCCCAAGAGAAGGTCGCACAGATCATGGTCCTCTACGGCCTCCGCGTTCACGAGGGCCACGTCTTCTGCGGGGACATCAAGGTCTCCGACACGGCGATGGCTCGCGCCACGGGCGTGGACCGCCGCGTCGTCACTGCGACGGTCGCGACGATTGAGAAGAGTCCGGATCTGAAGACCTTCTTCGACAAGCTCCACCCCGTGTGCCATCTGCGGGACGTCGCCCCGCTGATGAACTGGGGTGCGATCGAGATCATCGCGACGAGCGCCTCGAAACCAGGCATCCTCGCGGGCGTCGCGGCGATCATCGCGGAGGCGGGCATCAGCATCCGCCAGGTCGTCATGGACGACCCGGACCTGTTCGACGAGCCCAAGGGATTCATCGTGACCGAATCGCCCGTGCCCGAGCGGCTCCTGCCGCGGATCAAGCAGGTCGACGGCGTAAAGTCCGTCGTCCTGATCTGAGGCGGCACCCTTTTCGTCCGGGCCGGCCTTTCGCCGTGCCGTGACGTGGCGCGCCCTCTTGCGCCTAGTCGACTTCCAGGACCTCCTGACATCCCAGGCGACCCTCGCCGAGGCCCTCGCGAAATCGAGCGAGGCGCAGGGTGCGGACAGCGAGGCGACGCGGACCCTGCGGGAGGGATTCAACCTCCTCGCGAAGGTCCTTTTCACCCAGCGCGCGACGATTCGGGACGTCCACGACCTCGCGTGGCTCGACCACCTCCTGATTGCGAAGGAGCTCGGCCCCGCGAAGACCTGGCGCACGGAGCACGCACGGGAGGCGCTCGACCATCTCGCGGGAGGCCGCGGGAGGCTCGGCGAGCTCATCCCGGGACGGCATCCCGCATGGGTCGAGGTGCCCCTCGCCGGCGTGGCGGGCCTCGAGGCGCTGAAGGTCGAATGCGGGACGACCGGCAGCCTTCGATCCGGCGTCGTGCCCCATGAAGCCCTCCTCGAGCTC
>JBGPGA010000082.1:0-9405 GCA_041483635.1 Thermoplasmata archaeon | reverse complement strand
GAAGGAGAAGAACGCGATCTCGCACCGGGCCCGCGCCGTCGAGGCGCTCGTGGCCCACCTGACGCGGACGAAGGAACCTTGAAGTCGCAGGTCCCCATGCCTCGCGCCATGGCGAGCGAGCGGGTCGTGATCACCGGCGGGGCCGGCTTCATCGGGAGCCACCTGGCCGATCGGCTCGTGTCCGAGTCCGATGTCACGCTCCTGGACAACTTCGCCGCAGGGACGCGCGAGAACGTCGCGGACGCGGTCCGGGCCGGAGCGAAGGTCGTGCGACGCGACCTGTTGCGGGGGGACCTGCGTCCGGTCTTCCGGAGAGCGGATGTCGTATACCATTTCGCCGCCAACCCGGATGTGCGCCTGGGGAAGGACGGCCCCAAGGCCCACATCGAACAGAACGTGCTCATGACGTACCGCGTCCTCGAGGCCTGCCGGGCGAGCCACGTGGCGCGCTTCGTCTTTCCGTCCACGTCGACCGTTTACGGCGAGGCGAAGACGGTCCCCACGCCGGAGGACTACGGCCCGTGCGAGCCCATCTCCCTGTACGGCGCCTCGAAGCTCGCGTGCGAATCCCTCCTGTCCGCGTACGCGCACACGTACGGGATCCAGGCCGTCGTCTTCCGCATGGCGAACGTCGTGGGCGGCCGAAGCGGCCACGGCGTGGTTCACGACCTCGTGGCGAAGCTCCTCCGGAATCCGAAGCGCCTCGAGATCATCGGTGCGGACCCGGGCACCTCGAAGTCCTACGTCCACATCGAGGACACCCTGACGGGATACCGCGCGGGGCTCGCGTCTGCCCGCGGGCCGCTCACGGTCTACAACCTCGGCAGCGAGGATGCGATCAGCGTTCGGACCCTGGCGGATGCGATCTGCCGCGAGCTCGGCTTCTCGGATGTCGAGTACGCGTGGACCGGGGGTTCCGGAGGGGGTCGGGGCTGGGTGGGCGACGTGCGGACGATGGCCTTGTCGATCGATCGCCTCCAGGCGACCGGGTGGCGGCCCTCGTTGACGAGCGAGCAGGCCGTGGCCCGCGCCGCGCGCGAGGCGTACGCGCGGATGACCGCAAAGCCACCACGCCGGACGGCGCGGTGAGAACTTATTTAGCGGCGGAGCCGATGGCGCGACGGACCGTGGGGCTGTGGGGTAGCTTGGTCCATCCTTCGGGCTTTGGGACCCCCTCTCCGGGGGCAGGAGAGCCTGCGACGGCAGTTCAAATCTGCCCAGCCCCACTTCATCCCCCTTCCAATCAGATCGAGAACATCCCCTCAGGCTCACCTCCGGCCGCATCTACCCGTGGACGAGACCGCCACGGGCTGCGGCCGCACTTTTTCACTTTCGGCCATCTCCCAGGTCCGCCTTGATAGAGATCGTGTCCTCTTGTTTGTGGAATGTGCACCTATCGTGCGCTTACGTTCTTCACAGAGGTTTCTGATTCGAGGCTTGCGTGGCTGCTGCAGGAGTTCCGTCTGATTGTGAACAAGTCGATTCGAGTTGCCATCCATGGTGACGTTCGCTCTCGTTCGAGGCTGGCGCAGATTGCATACGCCGACCTGAGTAGAGATCACTCTGTGTACAAGCAATACATCCCTTCAGCGTTCGAAGTTGCTCTCGGGGCGTTGAAGGCGTACCGACGTCGGGTCCGGGAGGGCAAGAAGTCATCTCCGCCGTATGTCCGACGTCCCATCCTCAAAGCAGAGAACCAGTCATACAGATTGGACAGGGAGACTGGTCGGCTTCGTATCCCGGTTCGTGGGCGCGAATTTGTCGAGCTGGATCTTCCACTCACGGAGTGGCATCGGACTTTCCTGAGGGATCCCTCATGGAGATTGGGTTCCCTAACGGTTGTACCTGGCAAAGTAATCCTCGTAATGCGAGGAGATGCTCCGAAGCTGTATGAGCCATCGGCGGCCATAGCCCTTGACACCAACGAGGACTCGTTGGACGGCGTGGCCGGTAACACGTTTGGACTGAAGCTGGTTTCTGCGTCGCTGGGTGGCGTTCGGCGAGTCCAGGCGACACATTTCCGCAGGCGGCGGCGTCTCTCGAGGAAGAAGGCTCATGATTGGAGAGTGGCGCGACGTCTGCTGGATCGTGAGGGACGACGAGAACGGAATCGCGTTCGACAGAGGCTTCACCGCGTTTCGAAAGGACTGGTGAAGGCCGCCAAGGCGCACAGGGCGGCAATCGTCCTGGAGAATCTGACCCTGCGGAGCGCCGGTGGTCGATCCCGACGGACCAAACGCCGCCTTTCGTCATGGCCTCGCGGCGAACTTCACCGTCAGATCGAATACAAGGCCGCCCTCGCGGGCGTGCCCCTCATCAAGGTCCATCCCGCATGGACCAGCAAGACCTGCCCAGTGTGTGGCGCGCGGCGCCGAGATAGGGTAGGCCAGGATTTCGTCTGCGAGATGTGCGACTGGGAGATGGATCGACAGCACAACGCAGGCTTGAACATCCTGAAGACCGCCTTGGCCTCGAACGAGGCCTTGGCAAGGGCTGTACGGTTCCAGCCCGGTGCCCTCCGCCATGATGTGGTGAGTCCCCTCTGCGACCTGCCAGCGTTGCTGGCAAGCGCACGGGAGGAGCCGAGCGGAGTGGAGTCGTGCGGTGTTGAAGGATGAGCGACGGAACTGGGAGCCTGCGACGTGACTTAAGCCAAGACGATCCTTTCGGTGTACCACTCCGCAGGTGTCGTTCGTGGGGACGAAACTGGCTTCTTCCGAGAGGCGCTGGCACCGCAAGATGGCGGCGAAGGAGTTCAACCTCGTGTGGTCCCTCCTGGAAAAGAAGCGGAGGACCGCAGAGGATGACGACCAGATGATCCACGCGGCCCATTCCTCCCGCTTCCATTGGGGAATCGTGGGCACGCCGGTCCACCTCGCCATCGGCGAGTGGCAGATTTCCCATGTCTACGCCGTTCTCAAGCGGCCGGAACCCTCCCTGTACCATGCGGAGCGGTGCCTGGCGATCTGCCGCCGACATGGCGTCGGCGACTTCCCGCTCGCGTTCGCGTTCGAGGCCCTCGCCCGCGCGGCGGCCGTCGGAGGCCATGCGGCCGCCCGGGACCGCTACGTCGTCCGGGCGCGCAAGGCCGGGGAGCGGATCCGCGAGACCGAGGACCGGGAGCAGTTCTTCGCGGACCTCAAGACGATTCCCCGCGGCCGGAGACGATGAATCAGGCTTTCCCCGAGCCCGGTTTGTCCTCCAGGTGGGCCCGCTTCACACGCCAAACGCCGGCCGTGCCTTCCCACACCGCCTCGGCATCGTCGATCACGACGCGCCTCCGGAAGAAGGGGGCATCGAGGACCAGGGTCTCGAATTCTCCGCCTTCTCCACACGGATGGATGCCTTTCGTCTCCGCCAGTTTGAGGAGGTCCGTCACGGTGCCCTCGTCCCAGGTCCGACCCAACCACGTACGGTCGAGGCCTTCCGCGGAGACGCTCGAGAAGACGATCCGGAGCCCCGCATCCAGGTAATCGCGGACGAGCCGCTTCGGATCCTGCCGCCACAGGGGGGCGAAGACGCGGAGTCCGAGTTCCTGTCCGACCCGGTTCACCCGGCTATGCTGGTAGTCGGACGCGATCGCTCCCACGACGATGCCGTCCGCGTCGGTGCGGCGGAAGGCTCGCCGCAACGCATCCAGCTCGCCCACCTCGCCCGAGTCCGCGGCCTCCTCGAGGAGAGGCACGGCCATCGCCTCGGCCTGGAGGGCGGTCAGGTGAAGGTTCGGCACGTGAAACATCATCGATTCCGGATCCGCGGGGCGGATCGTGAGGAGGGCGGCAACCTCCCATCCCCGCTGCATCGCGACATACGCCGCGTACGTCGAGTCCTTTCCCCCGGAGAAAAGGCATGCAACCCGCACGATTCCGGGAGCGGCGGGCGGCGGTAAAGGGCTTTCGCGGCGCCCGAGGAAGAGGCCACGACGCCTAGGTCCCGGTCGCTGCGAGTCAACCTTAAACAAGGTTAACAACTCGCGGCCAGGGTCGCAAACGGTTTATGGCCGTCGTCGCAATGCCTGCGGCGTGCGGCTCGACGAATGGACCTCCGAGGAGTTTGCGAAGAACGTCGGGCCGGACACGGTCGTCATCCTCCCGGTGGGCTCCGTCGAGAAGCACGGGCGCCACCTGCCCCTCGGCTCGGACCTGGTTCAGCCCCTCCATGTCCTCGAGGAGGTCTGCGCCAAGACGGGCGCCGTCCTCGCGCCGCCGATCCCCTATGGCGTGATCACGACGACCCGGCACTACCCCGGGGGCATCGGGATCTCCTTCGACTCCCTCCGCGCCTTCACGCGGGACATCCTCCGCGACCTGGTCCGGACCGGCGTGCACCGGGTGATGATCGTCAGCGGCCACGCGGCCCACGACCACATGGCCGCCCTGCGCGCCGCGGCCCAGGACGTCGTCGACGAGGGCACGCTCCGGGCGAGCGTCCTCTCGGACTACGACATCCTCTACGCGCAGAAGGACCTCCCGCCGAAGGAGGGGCATGCGGGGATGATCGAGACCTCGCGCCTCCTCCTGCACCGCCCCGACCTCGTGAAGGGCCGGAGCCCGGCCGGGTTGAACCGCCTCCCTCCCTATGCGGTCGTCCGGGACGCAACGCCGTACTGGGACGGGGCGACGGGCGATTCCTCGAAAGCAACGAAGGCGTACGGGGAGCAGCTCGATTCGATCGTCGTGGAGGAGCTCGTGCAGCTCGTCGAGGAGTTGCGACGGAGGGCGTGACATGACGGCCGGGGACGACCTGAAGCGGGCGGCCGCGGAGGCCTCCCTGAAGTACGTGAAGGACGGGATGGTTCTCGGCCTCGGGACCGGGTCGACCGCGCGCCACGTGCTGAAAGGGCTCGCGCGCCGGATCGCGGACGAGGGGCTCCTCGTCAGCGGCGTCCCGACCTCCTTCGCCACCGCCGAGGCGGCCAAGCTCCTAAGCATCCCGCTCACCTCCCTCGAGGAGCATCCCGTGCTCGACCTGGCGATCGACGGGGCCGACGAGGTCGATCCCCGCCTCGACCTGATCAAGGGCCTTGGGGGCGCGCTCTTCCGCGAGAAGATCGTCGCGTCGGCGGCAAAGAAGTTCATCGTCGTCGTGGACGAGTCGAAGCTCGTCACCCGCCTCGGGACGAAGGCTCCCGTGCCCGTCGAGGTGCATCCGTTCGGCTGGCGTGCGACCCAGGCGAGGCTGGAGGCCCTTGGGGCCGCCGTCGCGTTGCGCGTCCGAGACGGCGAGACGTTCCGCACGGACAATGGCAATCACATCCTCGACGCGCGCTTCGGGCCGATCCGGCGGCCTGCGAAGCTCGCCGCGAGCCTCGACGCGATTCCGGGCGTCGTGGGCCACGGTCTGTTCCTCGGGATGACGGACCTCGTCCTCGCCGCCTCGGGGTCGGGCGTGCGCACCCTGCGGCCTACGCGAACGATTTGAGCTTCTTGCGGTTCGCATCGATCCGTTCGAGCCGCGTCTGCTGGTCCCGGTCCAGCTGCCCCAGGATGTCGCCCCACCCCGTGCTCAGGCGGTAGGCGTGCACGGGCCGTCCCTTGCCTTCCTTCTTGATGTCGCGCTTCTCGACCCAGCGCCGCCGGCGGAGCTCCTGCATCGCGATGCTGACCTCGGGCTGCCGCAGTCCCGTGGCTTTCTCGATCTCCACGGAGGTCGTCTCGTCGCGTTTCGAAAGGAACACAAGGGTCTTCGCGACGTTCTTGGACAGGCCGGTCTCGATGAGGAGGTCCACCAGGGTCTCGTCTCGGCGGCTGAGGCGGACGTCCCGGCCCATTTCATCTCCTCATCAATTATTAATTTCGCAATATATATTTCTTGTCCTCGTCTTGTACAACGTGGAAGCGAGCCGCGTCATCGGCCCGCCCGAACGCGTCGCGCGATGCCCCGCGGCCCGTCCGGACGCGCGCACCTCGTAACCCTTTAATAGCAGTTCCTCTGTCTATTGCTCCCTGGTTCCTCTCCATGAAGGTGCCCCAGATTATCCGCGGCTACTGCCCCTTCTGCAACAAGCACGTCGACCTCGAGGTCGAGCGCGTGAAGAACCGCCCGAGGTCGGAGCTCCGCGCGGGCCAGCGGCGATTCCGCCGGGTCACGGCCGGGTACGGGGGCTTCCCCCGCCCCAAGCCGGAGGGCCGTGAGAAGCCGACGAAGAAGATCCATCTCCGCTACCGGTGCAAGGTGTGCAAGAAGGCGTACCAGCGGCGGGGAATCCGCGCCAAGAAGTTCGAGATCATCGAGGTGCACAAGTGATCCCCAAGCCGGAGAGCCGGTTCCTCAGGGTCAAGTGCGAGGATTGCGGCAACACCCAGATCGTCTTCGACCGGGCCGCGAGCGTGGTCCTCTGCCAGGTGTGCGGGGCGACCCTCGCCAAGCCGACGGGGGGGAAGGCCGCGATCCGAGGCGAGGTCCTGGGGGTCCTCGGGTAGATGGTCAGCCGCGGGTACGACTGGCCCGAAGAGGGCGAACTCGTCGTCTGCTCCGTGTCGAACGTCAAGAACTTCGGGGCCTTCGTCACCCTCGACGAGTACGAGAACAAGGAGGGTTTCATCCACATCGCCGAGGTCTCCTCGGGGTGGATCAAGTACATCCGAGACTACGTGCGGGAGGGCCAGAAGGTCGTCTGCAAAGTCCTCCGCGTGGACAAGGAGAAGGGCCACATCGACCTCTCCCTGAAGGCGGTCAACGAGCACCAGCGCCGCGACAAGATCCAGGAGTGGAAGAACGAGCAGAAGGCGGAGAACCTCCTCGGGATCGTCGCGAAGCGCCTCGACAAGACGCCGGTGCAGTGCTGGGACGAGTTCGGGTACGACCTCCTCGACGCGTTCGGCACGCTGTACCGCGCGTTCGAGGAATGCGTCATGGACGAGCACGCGCTCGAGGAAGAGGGCTTCAAGGGCGCCTGGGTCAAGGTCTTCGTCGAGGTCGCCCGGGAGAACATCGTCCCGCCGTACGTCACGATCGACGGGTATCTCGAGGCCACGGACTATGCGCCGGACGGGGCCGTCCACCTCAAGGAGTCCCTCGTGAAGGCCGCCAAGGAAGACGGCACGGTCACGGTCAAGGTCCAGTATATCGGCGCGCCGCGCTACCGGCTCGTCGTCCGCGCCCCCGACTACAAGACGGCGGAGGACGAGATGGAGAAGGCCGCCGCGCGCGTCTCGAAGGCCCTCGAGACGAAGGGCGGCGAAGCGAAGTTCCACCGCAAGGATTGAGGCGGTCCCATGCGTTCCCTGATGCACCGGTGTCGCGCTTGCGGGCGGTACACGCTTCAGGACGTCTGCCCGGCCTGCGGCGCGGCCGCGGGGAACCCGATGCCGCCCCGCTACTCTCCGGAGGACCGCTACGGGGTCTACCGCCGTCGGCTGAAACGGGAAGGTGAATCGCCATGGAAAACATCGTGATCCGGTACCTCGAGAAGCCCAAGCTGGAGGACCCCATCTTCGTCGAGGGGCTCCCCGGGATCGGCAACGTGGGGAAGCTCGCGGCGGAGCATCTGAAGGACGAGCTCAAGGCGGTCAAGTTCGCGGAGATCTTCTCCAAGTACTTCCCGCCCCAGGTCCTCGTCCAGGACGACGGCCAGATCAAGCTCGTGAACAACGAGATGCACTATGTGAAGCGGGGCCACGGCAAGGACATCATCTTCCTCACGGGCGACTACCAGGGGCTGACGCCGGAGGGGCAGTACGAGCTCAGCGACTTCATCCTTAAGGAGCTCAAGTCCCTCGGCGTGCGCCGGATCTTCACCCTCGGCGGCTACGGCCTGGGGCGGATGATCACGAAGCCGCGGGTCCTCGGGGCCGCGACGGACGCCGCCCTGGTCAAGGAGATGGAGAAGGTGGGCGTCGTGTTCTCCCGCGGCGAACCGGGCGCGGGCATCGTCGGCGCGAGCGGCCTCATGCTCGGCCTCGGCCGGCTGTACGACATGCAGGCCGTGTGCCTGATGGGCGAGACGTCCGGGTACTTCGTCGACCCGAAGAGCGCCCAGGCCGTCCTCGAGATCCTGACGAAGGTCCTCGACGTGACGATTTCCTTCACGGAGCTCGAGAGCAAGGCGAAGCAGATCGACCAGATCACCTCGAAGCTCCGCGACATCGAGGCCCAGCCCGAGACGCCGGAGAAGCGCGAGGACCTCGGGTACATCGGATAAACCCGTCCCGAAAACTTCTATACGCCGGCCCGGGGATACGGTCCCCGCAAGGGATGGGCGAGGACGAGCTTCGAAAGGCCTTCCTGAAGGGCTACGAGGAAGGGCTCAAGGCCGCGTGGCGCGAGATCGGTCTCCTGACTACCCGCGGGTACTCGTCCACGGAGCTCAGCGTCATGGCGAAGTCGAAGATGGCCGTCCTGTACCGGGACGTCGAGTCGATGGCCGCGCGGCTCGCGGAGGAGGAACCCGCGACGATCGGGCCGAGCGTTCCGCAACGGGATCTCGGCGGCCGCGGGTCGTACCTCGTGAGGGAGCCCAAGGCGGAGCGGATCTTCGAACTGTTCGCGGACCTCCTCGGGGCGGGGGCCCGCGGGCTCTGCATCACCCGCATCCATCCGGATGACCTGAGGCCCCGATACAAGATCGAGGGCGCCGGGTTCATCTGGCTCTCCAGCACGCCGGGCAAGAAGAGCAAGGACATGGCCGTCGTTGCGCCGAGCGAGCTCGTCGACATCGCGTCCGCGATCGCGGAATTCTCGGCCCAGGGAGGGAACGCGGCGGTCCTGCTCGAGGGCGTCGAATACATGATCGGGCAGAACGGCTTCTCGTCGTTCCTGCGGTTCCTCCAGAAGGTCAACGAGAAGATCGTGCTGAACAACTCGTACCTCCTGATCTCGGCGAACCCGGCGGCGCTCAAGGAGCAAGAGTACAAGCTCCTCGCGCGCGAGATGGTCGGGGAGATCTGAGGCGGGTCAGCGACCCGCCACGGACAACGCGGCGCGCTTGAGGCTCGCCCAGTTCAAGGTGTTGTCATCCCGCATCAGGGAGAGCATCAGGAGGACCGTCAGCGCCTCCACGACCTTCGAAACGATCCACAGGTCGTAGATGTTCTCGACCTTGGAGAGGGGCCAGATGGGCACGACTAGGGAGAGGCCGGCGAGGGCGATGAGGAGGACGGGCCATCCGAGCAGGTACGGGTCGTACTTCGCCGGCAGCCGGGTGATGAGGATCCCGCAGGCAATCTGGACGGGTCCGATGATCGCGAAAAACACGGCTTCGATGATCGACTCGTTGAGGTGGTCGTTGAACGCGAACAGGTGCAGCGCTCCGTCGAGGATAAACAACGCCTGGATGAGGTACCGTTTCGAGTACAGCGCGTCGTTCAGGAAGCGCTGGTGGTTCTCGTAGACCGCGCCACCCGCAGCGAAGAAGAGGCCGAACAAGGTGAAGAAGAGGCGGTTGATCAGGCTGCCCGCGCTGTG
>JBGPGA010000081.1:0-9706 GCA_041483635.1 Thermoplasmata archaeon | reverse complement strand
GTGGCCGTGCCGCTCCGCATCAGTTCGAACCCCATCACGATGCAGACAATCCCAACCAGCAAGGCCGCCATCTGGAAGCTGCGTTGTCGGCGCGCCTTCGGGGTGGGAAACCACCGCCGCGAAAGCCGTCGGCTCCAAGTGTCGGGCGGGTTGACCAAGCGATCCCTCCGAGGGCGAATATGACCCGCCGGGGTCATGAACACTCGCTATGAGCAATCGTGACGGTTCGGTACGACGTCGGGATCCGGCGGCCGGGACCACGACGCTCCCCGTTATGGTGCGACGTGTGACTGCAGCCGGCACTCACGGGAAGCCCGCGGCGACTCGCCCGAGGAGCCTCTGGCATCGGATGGCCCGGGCCATCCGCCTGCGACCTAGAAGGATCATCGAGGCCTCGAGGAGGCGATCGCTCCCGAAGAACCGGTCCGCGAGGTGCTTGATCTTCACGCCTTGGGCCAGAGGCGCATCGAGCTGCGCGCGCCACCGCTGCTCATACTCCTCGAGGGAAACGCCATCCAACACGTGGTCCGCGGCCGTCGTGCCGGCGATCCGCCCGGCGAGCATCGAGACGTTGATGCCGCCGCCATTCGTGGCCATGACCATCCCGGCTGCGTCACCCGCCAGGAGGACGTTTCCCGCGACCGTCCGTTCGATCGGCCCGAGCACGGGAACGAAGCCGCCGGTGGCCTTCCCGCCATGGATCCCGCGACTGGTGAGGAACTTGTCGTAGAGCGCGCGCAGGTTGCCGTGGAAACGCTCCCAAGTGCCCAGTCCGACGTTCGCGCAGTGCGCCTTGGGGATGATCCAGGCGTAGCCGCCGGGCGCCAGGTTGCCGAAGAACATCTCCGTGGCGTCGCTGAAATCGCCCTCCGCGGTCGCGCTCATCGCGGGGGCCGACACGGGCCACGGGAGTCCCGCACTCTGGGCTACGGTGGACCGCGGGCCGTCGCAGCCGATGATCACCTTCCCCTCGAACACCCCGCGGTTCGTGTGCACCTGGGTCCCGTCGACGCGGGACACGACGGTCTCCTTAAGGAGCGCCGCGCCCTCCTGGACCGCCTGGTCCGCAATCCCCTGGTCCATCTTGTCCCGCCGGACCGTGTACCCCTTGAAGGGGAGGTCGTACGCGCGACCCCGGGGCGACCAAATGCGGATGATCGGCGTATCGATCTCCTTCACGCGGTGCGGGACCTCCATCAGGTCATCGAGGTCGGTCGCCATGGGGAAAATCACCCGGACCTCCTCGTCCGAGGCGACGTACTCGCCGCATTGCACGGGCACGCCGATCTCCTTGCGTTTGTCGAGCAGGAGGACCTTCAATCCGCGACGGGCCGCGTACCGCGCGGCCGTGCCGCCCGCGGGGCCCGAGCCCACCACGATCACGTCGTAGGCCACGGCGGCCACCTCACGTGTCCCGCGTCAGGACGAAATCGACGAGGCGGAGCATGTTGACCTTCGCCTCGCTCGGAGGCAGGGGCGCGATCGCCTGCTTCGCCAGCTCCCCGTAGTGCCGGGCATCCGCCCAGGCTCGGTCGACGGCACCCGACGCGCGCAGCATCGTGAGGGCGGTCTCGAGGTCTCCGTTCTCCTTCTGGGTCTTGCGCAAGATGCGGCCGAGCTCCACCTTGTCGACCTGGAGGCCGTCGTTCAAGGCATGGATCGCGGGCAGGGTGACGTTGCCCTCCTTGATATCCGTCCCGGCGGGCTTGCCGAGGCGGGCCCCGTCCCCGATCACATCGAGGATGTCGTCCACGATCTGGAAGGCGATGCCCAGGTAGAGCCCGTAGTCGCCGGTGGCCTCGACGTCCTCCAGCCTCGCTCCCGCGAGGAGGCCGGCGATTTTCGCGCCGGCCATGATCGGGAGCGCGGTCTTCCGGCGGATGATGTCGACGTACTCGTCCTTCGTGACCGAGGTGTCAAACGCGTGCCGCTTCTGGCGGATCTCGCCCTCCGCGAGTGCGGCGCACGCGTTCGCGGTCAACTCGACGATGTCCGGGTCGAACTTGCCTCCGATCCCGAACGCTTTGACGAACAGGAAGTCCCCCGTCACGAGGGCGTTCTGGAGACCGTACTTCTTGTACGCCGCGGGGCGACCACGGCGCATCTCCCCGCCATCATTGATGTCGTCGTGGATGAGGGTGGCCGAATGGATGAGTTCGAGCGCGGCGGCCAGGTCGACCGCCTTCTGGATGTCCTTGCCCCCGAGGGCCTTGAAGGACAGAATCGTGACCGTCGGGCGGATCCGCTTGCCCCCCGCGGCGATCACGTACGTCGCGATGTCCGTCAGGAGCGGCTCTTCGGAGACGACGCTCTCGAGGATCTTCTGTTCCACCAAGGCCAGTTCCTTGAGAACGCCGAAATCCCACGAGTTCGTCATGGAGCCCCACTCCCCGCGCGCGTGCGATTTCGTCTAGGGTTGGGCAATATATAACGGTTTATTAACGTGGCGGTACCTAGTGCAGCGGGCCGTACGCACCCGCACAGGGAGGCGGGATACGTCCAACTCGGGGGGCTACGCCGGTTGGCGCGCCGACGCGATTTCGGGGACGTCAGCGGCGATCGCAGATACGCGGCGGATCGCGGGCGCAATGGCGTCCAAGAAGGTGTGGATCATGTCGTCCCGCTTGCCGATCCAATCGGCCATCATGACGACGGGCATCATGATCGTCAAGAACGGGTAGAAGAGGTTCTCGTCGTGGAGGTCGTGGTCGACGAGCTCGAGGGCCTTCGAGGTCAAGGAAGCGATCCGCTGCAGGTGGCCGTCGTAGTCCTCGACGGTCAGCGCGGGATTGTACGCGCGAAGGCTCGAGGTGTTCTCGAGCTCCTTCGTCCGCATCGCAATCAGGGAGAGGTTCCCGATGCCGTTGCGGAGGTCTTGCTGGATGCTCGTGACGTGGTCCATGAGGATGATCGCAGTGTCGTAGTAGTACCAGCCCGCGAGGAAGCTCTCGAGCTTCTTCAGGTCGTACACGCGGTCCGCGAAGGCCATGTCGATGAAGTTGTACCGCACGGTCGCGGACACGTGGGCGCCGAGCTTCTCCCACCAGGTCATGTCACCCTGGGGCTCGTAGAACCCGCCCGCCACCTTGTGCATCTTCGAGATGCTGAAGTTGGGTTCCTTCTGGAACATTGTGAGAGCCTGACCGAGCGCGACGCGTTCGTCCAGGACCTCCATCTGGTAGAAGTAGTCCGCCCCGTGGGGCGAGTGGTTCCAGAGGGCGTTGAAGCCCTTCGTAATGCTGTTCATCAGGTCGAACAGCGGGACATGCTCCTGCTTCAGCATCGAGATGAGCCGCTTCACATACACGGTCTCGTCAAAGTCCGGGTCCACCATCGAGCTGAGGACCATGTGGTGCATGTCCTTCGCCTCGAGGTAGGAGTAGCTGCCCTTGTCGATGAGGTCGTCGAGGATCCCGATCATGCATTTGTGGAGAACCTTCGCGGTCATCGCGTTGTACAGGTTATCCGCGGTCATGTATCGGCGATAGTCCTCCGACATCATGATCGAGCCCGCCGCGAAGCGCAGGGTCTGGAGGTAGTTCCAGGTCTCCCCCTGGTCCTCCCCGAACGCGCTCGGCGGGAGGTTCGGCGGCCGCAGGGGCAGGCCGAAGCTCGTGGATCGTTCCTTCATATGGAGGAGCATCTCATACACGTTCGACACGTGCTGGCGCAGGATCGGCTTCTCGAAGCCGAAGTCATGGAAGTCGAACAGGCCCTCCGCGTAGCCGCCGAGCCGGAGGACCGTGTGGGAGAGAAGCTCAATGTCCTCGCGGTTGATTCCGAGAACCTGGTAGGCTTGGACCGTCAAGGCCACAACCACTACCCGGCTGGCGATTCGAGGCTATCAAGGACCACCGTGAGGTTATCCATTCCGATTCTCAATCATGAGAACCCAGCGATGGAGCGGATGGAATCTCGACCGATAACAAGCGAAGACCGCTTAAATAGCAAAGGGTCCCCACGGGAACGTGTCGAAAGTGCCGAGGAGGTAACCCTCTGGCCGGTGAGCCAAACATCGTCGGGTACCTGAGCGCGATCAGCGCACTCTTTCTCTCCCTGCTCGTCGTGATCGCGATCTCGAGGCAGAAGACGCACAAGGACTTCCAGAAGCACGTGCTCCTGTTCGCGACCTTCCTCCTGATGTGCGCGGTGATCTCGAACACGCTCATCTCGATCTACCTGACGCAGCCGAGTGTGGCGGATCCGAACGCGCTGATGAACAGCATCCTGCTCTCCAAGAAGGTCCAGGCGACCTTCGACTACGCGTTCAGCATCACGATCGGGGCGTTCATCGTCGTCGCCACGACGCCGGCGATCACGACCCGCAAGGACTTCATGAAGTACATGAGCGAGGAGTTCCCCAACTCTTACGTGTTCTACGTCTTCATCATGGCCCTCGCGGTGGTCGCCATCTACATCTCGCCGGAGACCGTGGACCTCACGCAGTATCCGCTGATCACCATTCACTTCGAGACCTACTTCCTGTTCGTGAACGGCGTGGCCGTTGCCACCCTGACGCTCTACGCCCCGTACCGGTTCATCACCCACATGCGGCGGACGAACGCGGGCTCTGAGGTGCGACGCGACACGTACCTCATCATCCTCGGCATCAGCGGATTCGCGATTGGCGAACTGCTCTTCGAAATCGTACTCCCCAACTTCGGCGTGGACCTTCGCGCTCCGGGGTTTGTCGTTGAGATGGCCCTCATCGGCCTCATTGCGTTCGCAATCCGCGAGAAGTCGTTCCTCCAGGAGCTCATCGTACCTGCCGCCGAGACGCAGTCCGCGACAAAGCCCGCCTACGACCTGGAGCGGGCCCGGACCTACGCGATCCTGGAGCGCGATGGGTCGCAAAGCTTCGAAATCTTCCGGGACCTCGTGACGCATGGGGCCGAGGGGCTCTGCATCAGCCGCCGGTCTCCGAAAACGATCATGCAGGACTACGGCCTCGAGAAGACCCCGATCCTCTGGCTGAGCCGCGTGGCCACGGAGAAGAACTCCGTTCGGCCGTCGCCGCCCGAGAAGGTCGCCCTCGCGATCGAGCACTTCATCTCCGTGGGGGAGAGCGCGGTCGTCCTCCTGGACGGGTTCGAGTACCTCATCGCCCACAACGATTTCAGCTCCATACTCGCGCTCCTCCATGATCTGAACGAGATCGTCGCCCTCCACGAGGCCATCCTCCTGATCCCGATGGACCCCTCCGCGTTCCAGGATCGGGAGTTCGCGATGATCCGGCGCGAGGCCTCGCTCCTGGGGCCCATGGCCCCCGAGTTCGCGGAGACCGCGAGGGTCACCGCGTAGACGATCCGTTCGAAAGACTTTTATCCGGCGCGTAGGCTCAATAACCCATGTCGGAACCCGACGCCGAGCTCGAGGCCATCCGCGCCCGCAAGCTGCAGGAACTGCTCCGGTCGGCCCAGTCTCCCTCTCCCGCCTCGTCCCCCGCCGAAGTCAAGCCGATCGTCGTCACGGACGCAACCTTTGACGAGGAGGTCCGGAAACCCGGCGTCATCCTCGTCGACTTCTGGGCCTCCTGGTGTGGCCCGTGCCTCCGCGTCGCTCCGACGCTCGAGGCAATCGCGAAGGAGCAGGCCGGCAGGATGCGCCTTGGCAAGCTCAACGTGGACGAGAACCCCCACACCTCGCAGCGGTACGGGGTCATGTCGATCCCCACGATGCTCCTGTTCAAGGACGGGAAGCTCGTGGACGGGATCGTCGGGGCGCTCCCGCGACCTCAGATCGAGGCGGTCCTCAAGCGGTGGACCTGATCACTTCGCGAGCGGCCCTTGAGGGCGGGGCTTCGGTTCCTTGAGCTGCGCTTTGAGCTTCGCGACGACCCCGCGGAAGGCTTTCGTGGCTTCCGAATCCGGGTTCTCGATCACGAAGGGCTTCCCGGAATCCCCGCCGACGACAATCCGCGGGTCCAGCGGAATCCGCCCGAGGAAGGTCAGGCCGAGCTCCTTCGCCGCGGCCTCCCCCCCTCCGACCTTGAAGACATCGATCTCCTTGCCGCAGTGCGGGCACACGAGCCCGCTCATGTTCTCGACGACCCCGAGGATCGGGAGGTTGACCGCCTTCGCGAAGCTGATGCTCTTCCGGACATCGAGGAGGGAGACCTCCTGAGGGGTCGTCACGACGACGGCTCCGTCCGCATCCGGGATCTCCTGCGCGATGCTCAACGGCTCGTCGCTCGTCCCGGGCGGGAGGTCGATGACCAAGTAGTCGAGCTCTCCCCAGTCCACGTCGGAGAGCATCTGCTTGAGCGCCTTGATCTTCAGCGGGCCGCGCCAGACGACCGCAGTGTCTCGGTCGATGAGGTGGGCCATCGAGATGACCTTGACGCCGTTGGGACCCGTGACGGGTTCCATCAGGGTCTCGCTGCCGACCTCCTTCGAAACGACCTCGGCGTCCTCGACGCCCATGATCATCGCGATGTCGGGGCCCGTGACGTCCGCGTCGACGAGCCCAACCTTCCCCTGGTCGGCGAGGACGCACGCGAGGTTCGAGGCCACCGTGCTCTTTCCGACGCCGCCCTTGCCCGACATGACCACGATCTTGTGCTTGATCTTCCCCATCCGCTGCGCCATCTTCATGCGCTCGCGCATGGCCGCCATGATGTGGGGCGGGACCTGGGTGGTGTCTAGCTCCTCTGGCACGCGCTCACCTCGAGAGACGGCGGTTCACCTTCGCCTTCCTATTAAAGGCTACGTGAATCGGCGGCGCGGGACATGGATGCCGCCAGGAACTTGACGCGGTCCAGGAACGCCGCGGGCTTCGGATCGGCGGGCAGGGTCGCGAAGTATTCCGCGAACCCATCGATCGCATTGAGCCCGGCGCGGCGATCAAAGGACCGGGCAGGGATCCAAAGCGCATCGTCCGCCTCCAGTAGTCCGTGACGCTTCAGGTTGCCCAGCGCAAACCCGTTCGTCACGCTCCGGCTCACGTTCGTCCACCGGTCCCGGCTCCGCGACCGGGAATTGCCCTCGACCCACACACGGAAGAACTCGTGGGCACAGTCCTCGAACCCCGAAAGGAAGGCGAGGTCGTCTGCGTAGATGTCTTGGACGTGGTTGAAGGCCTCCCCGAGCGCTCCGAGGCCCGCGCGGGGCACCCGGACGGCCTTGCCCATCGCCCGGTAGATCGCGGGATCGTGGGACGGATGGCGGGCCTCCGTGCGGATCATATGGCCCATCTCGTGCGCGAGGAGCCCGTCGAACGCGTTCGATCGCACGGCGTCCAGGGAAGCGAACAGGGTGTGGTGACTCTTCGTCGACTTCGTGGCGCCCATGATGGGCATCGAAACGACCTCGAGGTCGACGGTCCACGCGACCCGCAGCTGTCGGGCCGCGAGCTTGCGTTCCACGTCCTCGAACGACGCGCGCACGTCCGCGACGTCGGCGCGGCCCGTGCGGTCGACCACACTCCCGAGCACGAATCGATCACGACCGCGGCGGCGGATAAACCTGGGCCTCCTCGCCGAGCGCAGTGCGCAGGTACGGCCCTCCCTCCATACACCATCACTCCGTATCGCGCGAACATACTCGACGGGAGAAAGGTTTAAACGGCGTCCAGGGGTGTCGCGCCATATCGTTCTCGGGTGAGATGATGCTCGCACAGAAGAAGCGACCGGCCGCCAAGGTCATCAAGGCCCCGACCCCGCAGGAAGTCGAGGAAAACCTGAAGAAGGCGAACCTGCCGAAGGAACTGAGCGCGAAGTATCATCCCTTCTACCAGGGCAAGATCGAGGTCGTCCCGCGAGTCCCCGTCCGGAGCCTGAGCGACTTCGGAATCTGGTACACGCCCGGCGTCGCTCAGCCTTGCCTCGAGATCAAAGCGGACCCCATCAAGGTGTGGTCCCTCACGAACAAGTGGAACAACGTCGCGGTCGTGACGGATGGAACGCGGGTCCTCGGCCTGGGCGACATCGGTCCGGAGGCGAGCCTCCCCGTCATGGAGGGCAAGGGCCTTCTGTTCAAGTATCTCGGCGGAGTCGACGCCGTGCCCATCCCCCTCGCGACGAAGGATCCCGAGAAGATCATCGAGACCGTGAAGCTCATCACACCCAACTTTGGCGGGATCAACCTCGAGGACATCTCCCAGCCCAAGTGCTTCTACATCCTGCAACGGCTCCGGAAGGAGTGCGAGATCGCGGTCTGGCACGACGACCAGCAGGGCACCGCGACGATCAACACGGCGGGGGTCATCAACGCCCTCAAGGTCGTTGGCAAGAAGATGAGCGAGGCGACGATCACGCTCGTCGGCTCGGGCGCGTCGAACATCCGCACCGCGAAGGTCTTGATCGACGCGGGGGCCCAGGCGAAGAACCTGATCCTGGTCGACTCGAAAGGCATCATCTGCAAGCACCGCACCGATATCGAAGCGGTCTCCAAGGATTACGTCGAGAAGTGGGAGCTCGCCCAGACGACGAACGTCGAGGACCGCCACGGCGGCATCCCGGAGGGCATGAAGGGACAGGACGTCGTCATCGCGGCTTCGAAGCCCGGTCCGGGCATCATCAAGAAGGAGTGGGTCGCGGCCATGGCGGACGACTCCATCATCTTCGCGATCGCGAACCCCGTCCCAGAGATCTGGCCCTGGGAGGCCCAAGAAGCAGGCGCGCGCGTCATCGCGACAGGTCGGAGCGACTTCCCGAACCAGGTCAACAACAGCCTCGGGTTCCCCGGGATCTTCCGTGGGACGCTCGACGTGCGCGCGAAGACGATCACGGATGAGATGTGTATCGCCGCAGCCGTGGAGCTCGCTCGTTTCCAAGAGGAGCGAGGCCTGGACGAGGAGCACATCGTGCCCACGATGGACGACCTCGAGGTCTTCGTGAGCGAGGCGGTCGCCGTCGCGATGAAGGCCCAAGAGCAAGGAATCGCCCGCGTCAAGCGAACCCGCCAGGATCTGCACGACACCGCGTACGCCCTGATCAAGCGCGCCCACGACGAGACGCGGATGCTCATGCAGGACGGGTTCATCCGGCCGCCGCCGGCCTGACGGCACCCATCTCCCCGACCGCAGGCGCTCGTCCCTCCCCCATCGAAAGGACGAGCGCGCTTCCCCATTCTTCCTCGGGCGAACGTGCGGCGCCCGCACTCCATGGCCCGACCGAGGCGGCAGCCTGACTTTTCCTGGCCGTTCCGCCGGCGCCCTTCACGCGTAGGCTTCTTCGCCGTGCTGGCTGAGGTCGAGCCCTGCCTCTTCCTCCGCAGGGCTGACCCGCACTGGCGTGAAGAGGTTGATGAGCTTCAGGAGCCCGAACGACCCGAAGAACGAGAAGGCCGCGACGACGGCCACCCCGAGAGCCTGGATGCCGATGAGTCCGAAATTCCCGTTGATGATTCCGTTCGTACCGCCGGAGTTGATGGCGACATCGGCGAAGATCCCGGTCGCAATCATCCCCCAGATCGCGCCCATGCCGTGGCAGGCGAATACATCCAGGGAGTCGTCTAGATGCGTTCGAGCGCGCCAGTTCGAGACGAGGTTCGAGGCAATGCCCGCCCCGGCTCCGATCACCAGGCTGGCAGTGGGACCGACGTATCCGGCGGCGGGCGTGATGGCCACCAAACCCGCGACCGCACCGACGGAAATGCCGACGGCCGAGGGCTTGCCCTTCCGGATCCAGTCCACGAGCATCCAGCTGACCGCGGACGCAGATGCAGACAGATTCGTGACCACGAGCGCGTTGACCGCGACATCGTCC
>JBGPGA010000080.1:0-9800 GCA_041483635.1 Thermoplasmata archaeon | reverse complement strand
TTCCCCGACGCGCCGACCCTCGCGGCGAACAAGATCACGCCCCCGCCGGCCGGCTTCGAGTATTACTACGAGGACAAGACGACGGAAACCCGAATCGTCGTCTGCTACGACCGCTGCGTCCACCTCTGCTGTTACCCCGGGTGGCACGTCGTCGAGAACCCGCCGCCCGGACGGGACTACGTCGTCCCGCCGCCTACGTGGAACGTGTACAAGGTCAATCCCATCTACTGCATCTGCCACGGGTCGCAGTACGACCCGCTCCTCCTCACGGTGAACTTCAATCCGCACAGCAATGTGAACTACATCGGGGCTGAGCGCGTCCACGGACCCGCCCCGCGGGCCCTCGTGGTCATTCCCGTGAAGGACGTCGGCGGGGCGCTCGTCGGGGGCATGCCGAACCCGAACTGGTACGTGTATTGTTGAGGTGGCAAGATGGCGTCGGGAGCCTCGGGGTCGCTGCGGGAGGACGGGCGGCGCACCGTCTTCGGGTGGTTCAAGACACGCTTCCCCACCGTGCCCTGGGCGGACCTCACCCGGAAGGCGCTCGAGACGGACCAGCGGCAATTGCCGCGGAGCCACGCGGAGAAGTACGAGCTCAAGACGATCTGGTACTGGTACCCGCTCTACTGCCTCGGGGGCATCTCGTTCGTCGCCTTCATCATCCTCACTCTGACGGGCATCATCCTCGGCTTCTTCTACGTCCCGAACGGCGCCTACGTGTACTCCTCGACCGGGGGGCTCACGAACGCGGCGTACGACTCCATGACGCGGATCATGACCCAGGTCCCCTTTGGCTACATCGTCCGCGGCTTGCACCACTGGGGCGCGCACGTCATGATCGCAGCGGTCTTCCTCCACATGTGCCGCGTGTACTTCACGGGCGCGTACAAGAAGCCGCGGGAGCTGAACTGGCTCATCGGCGTCGTCCTCCTCCTGCTCACGATCCTGTTCGGGTACTCCGGCTACCTTCTCCCGGCGAACGACCTGAGCGAGGGCGCGGCGAACATCGGGATTGAGATGACGCGAGCCTCCCCGCTCATCGGGGACCAGTTCGCGACCCTCCTGTGGGGCAGCACGAGCACGCTCTCCGGATACTACATCCTGCGGTGGTACTGGATCCACGTGTTCATCCTGCCCTTCGTCGGCGTCGGCCTGATGATCATCCACATGGCCCTCGTCTGGATCCAGGGGGTCGCGGAACCGCACTGAGGTGGGTCATGGAGATCGAGAAGGTCAAGGAGAAAGTGATGGAGGGCCGGCCGGGCTTCACCCGGCAGTACGGGCCGACCCGCTCGGACCACCAGCCCGGGATCCCCTTCTTCCCCCAGGAGATTACCCGCGACGTCGTCGTCTCCTTCCTGCTCATCGCGATCCTGTTCTTCCTGACCGCCGCGGTCGTGCCGGCCCTCGGTCCGCCCCGCGCGGAGAATCTCTCCGAGCTCATCGTCCCGGACTGGTACCTGCTCTTCTCGTGGGGCCTTCTGAAGATCGGCGACATCTTCCCCAGCTTCATCCTCGGCGCGGGGACGCCCCTCGAGACCCAGTTCAATGCGGCGTTCTGGGGCGACATCCTCAGCGGCATCCCGGTCATTTTCCTCCTGGTCCTTCCCTTCCTGGACCGTGGACGGGAGGCGCGGCCCGCCAAGACGCCGTTCATGTCCGCCCTCGGGGTCTCCTTCCTGCTCGTGTGGACGTTCACGGCTTCCCTGTACGCGATCCGGGAGGTCATCGAGCAGCGGTGGCAGGGCCCCAACGGGACGACCCTGTTCCCGGACGACTCCCTGAAGTGGATGTTCGTGATTCCGCCCGTCCTGGCCTTCTTCGCCACGTACATCGCCCTCCGGCGGCTGGGCTTCCAGCCCATGCGCCGATGGCTCGTGCCCGCGACGGCCCTGCCCTTCCTCGTCGTCGCGGCGCAGTCCCTCCTCATCCTCTTCGTGCCGGGCTGGCTCGGGGCGGAGGTGAGGCCGCACTGGCTCCCGCTCGCGATCGGGTTGCTCATCCTCTGCGCGGCCACGGGCGCGACCGCCCTCGCCGTCCTCGTTCTCCCCGAGTCGAGCGCGCGGCGCGTCGTGCACTGGATCGGGATCCTCACCCTGCTCGGCTTCCTGGGTTACTTGGTCGGCCTCTATTACTCGAACTATATCGGGTACATGTGGGTCGCGACCGTGCTGGACCCGAACTTCAACACCCTGATCCTGCTCCCCGGGTTCGCCATCGTCTCGGCCTGGTTCGGCCTGAGGCGGCCCTACAGCTCCTACGAGTACCTCTTGAACGAGTGCTATCAGTGCGGGAAGTGCCACACGGTCTGCCCGGTTACGAAGGTCGAGGACGACGCCCTGGGTGGGCTGAACCTCGTCTACAACAGTTTCAAGAAGCAACATGACGGCGTGCCGCTCTGGACGTGCCTCGCGTGCGACGCCTGCAGTGCCGTGTGCCCGCTCGACATCAAGTACAGCGACTACATCCTCGAGGAGCGAGGCAAGGCCCACGCCCGGGCCGCGGCGGATGGAGGGGAACTGAAATGATGACGAGCGACGAGACGGAGTACGGGCCGGGGCGGACGATCCCCCACCCGATGCTCTTCCGCGTCCTGGACAGCGAGGCGGACGACACGACGGTCCCGGAGATCAAGGTCGAGCACAAGTCCGAGTTCGCGTACTACCCGGGCTGCGTCGACTACTACGACATGGAGATGCAGTTCTCCCATGTCAACTACGGGGACACGAACCACGGGATCATCTTCGACTCCTCGATCAAGCTCCTCCGCGCGGTCGGGATCGAGCCAATGATCCTCGACCGGTCCTTCATGAAGTGCTGCGGCCACGACCAGCTGTGGCAGGGCAAGGTCGACGTGTTCGAGCGCATGCGGGAGTACAACACGAAGATCATCAAGATGCTCGGCGTGAAGACGTTCATCACGTCGTGTGCCGAGGGGTACCGGACCTTCAGGCTGGACTACAAGCTCCCGGACGTCCGGGTCGTGCACATCACGCAGATCCTGTACGAACGGGGCCTACGGGTCCCGCCCCAGGGAGCGAATGCCCAGAAGATCCGCGTCGCCTATCAGGATCCGTGCCGTTCGTGCCGCCAGATGCCCGTGGACCCCGTGTACGAGGAGCCGCGGGAGCTGATCAAGCGCGTGGACAACGCGGAGCTCGTCGAGCTCAAGACGTTCCGCGCGGACGCGCAGTGCTGTGGCGTCGCGCAGATGATGTATTGCAACGACAAGACGAAGGGTCTCACGCGCAAGCGGATGGATGAGGCGGATGAGGTCGATGCGGATTACCTCCTGACCGCCTGCCCCAAGTGCCTGACCCACTTCGGCTGCCTCCACCACGAGAACAAGTGGAAGCCCGGTGAGGAGCGCCAGAACTACCGAGTCATGGACATCACGCAGTTCCTCGCGGAGCGGCTCCCCGGCGAATACCCGTCTGGGGGGAACGTCGACGCGAAGCGGAAGGAGCCGCCCTTGCCCGGCCGGAAGGGAGGCTGGTGATGGCCAGCCCGGCCGCGCCCGTTCCGTCCCCCCCTGCCACGCCCACGCCGGCGGCTCCTGTTCCGGCGACGCCTCCACCCCCTACGGATCCCCTCGTGGCCTACTATCGCGGCGTGCGACAGACGAACTGGGACCTCGCGAGGCAGCGCTTCAAGGACCTCGGCGTCAAGGCCCGCACCCAGGAGTACATCCGGGGCCGCGGGACGACCGCGATTGTGGACGACGAGGTGTGCATGGGGTGCATGCACTGCTTCGACAACTGCGCGTTCGAGGCCATCAGCGCCCTCGACCGCAAGTTCTCCCTCCCCGACTACACATACACGTCGCGCAAGGCGACGATCATCGTGGAGAACTGCGTCGGCTGCGAGAAGTGCGCGATCGTCTGCCCGGTCGACGCGATCAACATGATCACGAAGTTCGGGTTCGTCACCCGCGAAGGGAAGGTCGTCGAGATCGAGAAGCCTGCGCCGCCGAAGCCGCTCACGCCGCCGGCCGCACCCGCCGCACCGCCCGCGAAGCCCGCGTCACCGCCGTCCACCGCCCCGCCGAACCCTGCGCCGCCCCCGCCCGCGCCGAAGGGAGGTCCGTAGGTGGCCTCCGCAGAACCCGCGACCGGTTCGACACCGGTTGTGAAAGCGCGGAAGGCGCCGCGGCTCACGTACAAGCAGGAGATCCAGACGATCCAGAACCTGCCTCGGATCCAGCGTTTCATCGTAGTCATGAAGATCGCGGGCGTGTTCCTCGTGGCGATCGGGATCGAGGGGATCGTGACGGCCACGTGGTGGATGGCGTTCCTCTTCATCCCGCTCGGGGTCGTCGTGTCCATGATGCCGATCAAGATCCGCACGGACCGCTGCATCGCGTGCCGGACCGTGCTCGCGCCGGGCGCGGCGATCTGCCCTGCCTGCGGAGCTCCGCAGATGTGAGCAGGGTCCGGCAAACGTTGAAGTACGGCACTGGCGATGACCGTATGCTTCCCGACGGAAATCGTTAGAGCGACAATTCGGCCCTACGCCCCGTCGAGAGGAGGGCCGTTACATGACTACCCAGACCTCGGACAACATTCATCTCGCCGAGCGGTGGAAGGGACTCGACCTCCGTCTCCTCCCGATCGACGAGGTCGACGTGCGTATCCTGAGCCGCCTCCGCGAGAATGCGCGCCTGTCCAACGTGGAAATCGCACGGGACCTCGCCATCTCGGAGGCGACGATCCGCCGGCGGATCAAGGCCCTCGAGGACAAGGGGATCATCCAGGGCTACTCGTGCTACCTCAACTACCAGCTCATCGAGAACCCCGTCAAGGCGTATGTGAACCTGGCCCTGGAGCCGGGACAGCGGGAGTCGATCGTCGCGAAGGTGACGGCCCACCCTCGCGCAGTCGCCGTCTATCGCGTCACGGGCGAGCACGATGTGCTCTGCGTCATGTTCTTCGTGGACATGTCCGAGCTCCACGAGTTCCTGGACAAGTACCTCCAGATGCCAGGCATCCGCCACGTCGAGACGCAGATCGTCCTGAGCCCCTACAAAGGCGTCCCCTGGACGGGCGTCTGAGCGTCAGGGCCGAACGAGCGGCTCAAGGACGTGCGCGGAGTCGAAGCGGAGCTTGATTTCCCGCAGAAACCGCATCCGTTCCAGGTACGCGGGGTCCTCGTTCCAGAGATGCGCGAGGCGCGAGACGAAGACGGCGCCGGGGATCTTCTCGGCGACGCGCGCGACGCCCTTCGACAGGTCGTACATGTGGGACCGATCTTTCGGGTGATCGAAGAACGGGAACACGGACAGGGTCCCGGAGGCCCGGAGGCTCGCGCAGATTCCGACCTTGGAAGCGACCTGCTGTCCGAGGGCCTTCAACCGTGTCGCGAGATCCCCCGCGGTGGAAGCCGGGAGGCGGATTTCTCCGACGAACAGACTGCGCTCCGTGCGCTTCGCGGCCTTGTCGTAATCCTGTGCGCTGACGTCGAACGGGTTCGGGACCTCCGCCGACTTGACCTTGAAACCGGCGAGCGCCACGTCTAGCGCCTTCTCCCTCGCTGCGAGCCCCGTCGTCGTCCCCGCGAGACACACTTGGACCGTGAACGGGTCCGGGAGGATCCCGGGTCGAAGGACGGCCGCGGCGACCGCATCTGTCACGTGGACCCAGGGGAACCGCTGACCCGATCGCGAAAGCTTGTCGAGGGCCGCCGACAGCTTCGCGGGGTCGTCGTACGTGTAGGTGAGCGTCTTGCGAGCGGGAGGCCTCGGCGCGAGCCGCAGAGCCACCTCGACGGGCACGTAGAATTCCGCGGCAAGGGGGAGGGTCGCGTGCAGGACATCGTAGCCCGTACCGTTGTTGGCCGCCTCTTCGAACCCGAGCCGGGTCCGGTGGCCGTATGCGGAAACGGTCCGGAGCGCGTTCACGTAGGATGCGAACTCGCCGTCGTAGGCGGCGAGGGGCGCGTCCCCCCAGACCGCGTCGCCGATCGCGAACCCAAGCGGAACGGTGGGGACCGTGGGAAGGAGGTGGCCCTTGGCCAGGCACTCGTCGTACAGGCGCTTCCAGAGGACCCCCACCTGTGCGATGGCCGAGTGTCCCTTCTCGGGGATTTCGATGCCCGCGTACGCGGAGAAGTCGACCTGAACGCCGCGCTGCTCGGGGACGATCCAATCGTACGTCAGGAGGGTGTGCGGCCGGACCGTGAGGCCGATCTCGCGGTCCTTCCCGACGCCAAGCTGCGTCCGGAAGTAGTTGTAGTCCGCCGCGTCGAGCCCCAGGTTCAGCGTGCTCTCCGATCCGTTCAGGACCTGGACGAGCTTGCGGAGGTCTGCGTCATCCTGGACCTTGACCGTGACGGTCGGCGTGCTCGTGAGGTCCCCGATGATCTCCCGCGGGAGGACCCGGTCGTTCCGAACGAACAGCGCGTGGATGAGGGCCTCCCGGATCATCTCGGACAGGGCGGGAATCTGCGTGGCCGCCTCGATGTAGTTCCAGTCTCGCAGGAGGCCCATCTCAATCCGCCTCCTTGCGGCGTTCGTACGCGCGCACGAACTTGTCCTGGCTCGGCTTGATCCGCCGCAGGAACGCGGCGAGGTCGAGCCCGATGCGCATCGCAGGGGGAGGGATGGCCCGGATCCCAGGGAACTGATACTTCGTCCAGACCTCGATCGTCTTCCCCGGGTTCACTTTGCGCCGCGGGTCGAAGACGTCCTTGATGTAGGCGGTATAGAGGGCCGCGCGACCGTGCATGGGCCGCAGGTTGAACACCATGAAGAGGCCCAGCCCCATCGGGTGTCCTCCAAGCTCGAAGGCGGCGTCCCCCATCTTCTTCACATAGCCCAGGGCCGTGCCGCCGCTCGGTGCGGTCTCGTCCATAAGCACGTACGGCGCGAAGATGACCGAGGTCGCGTCGATCGGGTGGGCCTGGACGGCCCCGTTCAGCTTCATCTTCCGGATGAGGTCCCGGGCGATCTCGCAGGCCTCCGGCAGCTTCGCGAGCGGCACGACATTGTTCGCGACGACGAGCCCGCGGCTCATTCGGCGCGCGCTGTACATCCGGAACCGGCCCTTCCAGAGGGCATCCGGCTCGGCCTGGGGACTCTTCGTCCCTTGCGACTTCGGCGCGAGCGCGTCCAGGCTCTTCTCCTGGTCCGAGACGTCGTCCTTGGGTCCTGCAAGGCACACGAGGACCATGTCGGCGGGCTTCGGCGCGTCCGCATGCAAGGCCCGCTCGAACACAAAGTGCTCCTTGTCCAGGAGCGAAAGATGATAGGGCTGAACGCCCGAGTCGACCACGGCCTGGAGGAACGTCGCGGCGGCATGCAGAGTCGGGAACGCGTACGCGAGCGGCTTCATCAGGTCCGGCTTGGGGTCGAGGCGGAGGGTTGCCGCCGTGAGGACGCCGAGCGTCCCCTCTGCGCCGAAGAACAGCGGCGTGAGGTCTGCGAACTGGCCGCCCGCGTCGCCGGGGAGGGCCGTATGCAGGAGCCGGTTGTCCGGAAGGACGACCTCGAGGTCCCGGACGACCTGGCGGAGCGCTCCGTTCCGGAACGAGCCGAAGCCGACGACGTCGCTGTTGATCGCCCCGCCCACCGTGCTCGCCATCGCGTTCGTCGGGAGGGTAGGGAGGGTGAGGCCACGTGCCTCGACGTACTCGACGACATCCTGCCAGCTTGCGCCTGCTTCGACGGTGACCGTGCGCGCCTGCGCGTCGAACGAGCGGATCTTGTTCATCTTCCGCATGTCGATGAGGACGCCGCCGCGGTTGGGGACCGCGCCGCCGTACCACCCCGTCCCGCCCCCGCGGGGGACGATCGGGAGGCCGGACTCGTCGCTGAGCTTCACGATCGCTGCGACCTCCTCGGTCGTCTGCGGAAGGACGACGAAATCCGGGTAGAGGCGCCACTGCAACAGCGCGATTTTGGGCAGGGAGGCGAAGTCGTGGCTGTAGACCATCCGGTCGAACTCGGTCCGGGAGACGCGCTCGGGGCCGAGGGTGTTCACGAGGCGGCGGTATGCGTAATCGGTGTTCGCCAGACTCCCATCTCCAAGCCGCGGGCGTCCGTAACCCTGTGGCCCTGATAAAGGTAACGCGGAAAGGAACGCCGGCCCTCGGAGAGCGGGAGCTTCAGACGTTGAGCGCCTTGATGACGAGCTCGCGCAGCCGGGTCGAGTCCGCGGTGGCATCGTACACGCCCAGGCTCTGCGCGGCGGAGACGACCTGGTTGTCCGGAGCCCGGTCCACCGCGCGTGCGATGTCGAGCTTCACCTGGAGGTCCGACTTGCCCGTCGTCGAGATCCCGAGGGAGCTCGCTGCGCGCTCGACCTTCGTCCGCGGATCCTCCTGGGTGAACTGCTGGTTGATCTCGCGCTCGACTTCCATCCGGCCGCGGCGGAACTCGCCCATCGCCCGCCCGAAGCCGCGCGCGAGCTCGGGCAATTTCGACGGGCCGAACAGGAACAGGGCCGCGACGACGATGAGGATGATGATCCACTCGATGCCTTCGATCTGTGCGGTGAGGTCGATCAACGAGAACGCGGACACGCCTGCTACCTCGATTCTGACCAACCGGTCCGTGGATTATGAGCTTTTCGCACGTGTCGACCGCCGTTTCTGGGACCGCCAGGAGAAGGCGTAGCCCACGACGTACAGGAGGAGCATGGGCAGGGCGACGAGGAGCATCGTGACCCCGCTTCCGTCCGGCGTGATGAGGGCCCCGAAGATGAAGATCCCCGCCGTGGCGACACGCCAGTGCCGTTTCCAGAAGTCCGCAGAGACGATCCCGAGGACGGAGAGGCCGTACATGAGGACCGGCAGCTGGAATGCGAGACCGAACGCGAGGCTGAACAGGAGGACGAAGTCGATGAAGTTGTCTCCGTACAGGACGAGGAAGTTCGCACCCATGATGTTCTGCACGGAGAACAGGAGGTTGAACGTGAACGGGAGGACGACCACGAAGCACATCAGAACGCCCGCGAGGAAGAGGCCGACGACGGGGAGCGTCACCCGGACGAGGAGGCGCTTCTCGGATGGCCTCAATGCAGGACGAATGAACTGCCCGAACTCGTAGACGATGACCGGCGATCCGATCACGACGGCCAGGAAGAAGGCCACTTTGAACATGACCACGTACGCATCCCAGGGCTGGGCGAAGCTGAAATTCAGCGGGATCCCCCCGACCCGGGACGGGACCAGGTAGTTCTTCATCGAGAGGAAGAACTCGGTCGCGACGTTGGGGCTCGTCGGTCCCAGGGCAGGGGTGATCATGGGGACCTGGCTGCCCCCGATCGACACGGTACCCACGCCCGTCGTGAGGAAGAGGGCGAAGAGGATCAGCACGGCCACAATGATGACTTTGAGCCGCCGGCGGAGCTCCTCGATGTGGTCCCAGAAGCTCATCTGCTCCTGGTCCTCGAGATCCTTCTCCCCCGCGCTCGTGCTCACGGCCGTCGTCGCGCTCAAGGGGTCGGACCTTATAGCCGTTTGCGATGGGGAGTACCCACTAGAACGAGTACCGGTCCTCCGTCCACGGGTCCGCCGAGTTGCTGTACCCGCGCACCTCCCAGTACCCGAGTTCCTCCTCCTTCGTGAACGTGACCTGCCGCACCCACTTCGCGCTCTTGTACGCGTAGCGCTTGGGCACGAGGAGGCGGACCGGACCGCCGTGCTCGACGGGAAGTGGGTTCCCGTCCCAGCGGTACGTCATGAGCACGTCCGCATCGTACAGGACGCTGAGCGGATGGGATGTCGTGTACCCATCGCCGCAGGTGAAGGTCGCGTAGTTCGCGGCGGGCCGGATGCGGGCCCTCTGGGCGAGCTCCCGGATG
>JBGPGA010000079.1:0-9830 GCA_041483635.1 Thermoplasmata archaeon | reverse complement strand
AGAGGGATGCGGCCGCCCCCGCGATCGGGAAGTCTCCCGCGCGCTTCTCCAGCTTGCAGTACGCGTTCCCCGCGCCGGGTCGCGCCTTGGGGATCTGGATTTCCGCGAGGATCTCGTTCGGCTCGAGCTCGGTCGTGAACGTGTCGAGGTAGAACTGGTCGGCCGCGATCATCCGGGTCTGCTTCGGACCTCGCACCTGGTACGAGGCCCCGAGCGCCAGGAAGCACGCGGGAAGGTCGTTCGCGGGGTCGCCGTGGGAGGCATTCCCTCCGACGGTCCCCATGTTCCGGACGAGAGGGTCTGCGATGACGGAGGCGGCGTCCGAGAGGATGGGATACTTCTTGTGGATCAGGTCCGAATCATTCAAGTCGTTCGTGCGCGTCGTGGCGCCAATCCGGAGGAACTCGCCCTCCTCGCGGAGGTACGCGAGATTCGGAATCCGGTTGATGTCCACGAGCGCCTTTGGCCCCGCGAGGCGTAGCTTCATCACGGGTAGGAGGCTCTGGCCTCCGGCGAGGACCTTCGCCTCGCCACCGAATCGGTCGAGAAGTTCAACAGCCTCGTCCAGCGTCGATGGTGCAAAATACTCGAATGCAGGCGGTATCGTACGAACCCCTCCCCCCGTGGGAGACGGGGGGCATATGTTCGGACTGCCTAAAACGGTTTCCCGGAATTCGGGGTCCCGAGAATCGTGAAACCTGCCGCGAATATCGCGGAGTGTTCCGCCGACGTGTGCCCCGCGGACGAACCTGCACCCCGCCCGTCCGGCGATGCGATGGCCGCTCAGGCGGTCCCTTTCTTGGCGGCTGCCTGCGCCTTCTTGCCGCGTTCCTTGGCCGTATAGCCCGTCGCGGACTCGAGGAAGCGGTTGTTCCGGGAGATTGTCTCCGTGGCCAGCGCATCCGGGACGTCGGTCTTCATGACAAAGTCGACGAAGAGCTCCTTGCCGTCCGTCCACGCGGTGAGCTTCTCGATCGCCCCGAAGGAGCTTACGACCTTCCCGTCCTCCGTGGTCGCCGAGCCGAACGACTCCTGCGCGATCGCGCGGAGCTTGTCGCCCTCGAGGTTCTTTCCCTGCCCCCTTCGCAACTCGTAGGCCCGCATCGAGCGGCCGGAAAGGCCCGCGGGCTATCAAGGTTGCGATGCGGTTCTCCGGGCGGTCACTTCTCCCGCCACTGGGCCTTGAAGATTGCGAGGAGCATGAACGCCGCTGTGAAGGCGATCAGGATCGCCGCGCTCCGGATCCAGTCCAGCGCGCTCAGGGGCGTGATCCCGAGGGCGCCTTGGATCAGCTGGGAGGCGTCCGCGGTCGGGGCTAGGTAACCGAGCCACTGAAAGTTCTCAGGGATGATGCCGATGGGATAGTAGACCGGCGGCAGGACGGAGAGGACGAGGGACAGGAGCGGCGAGATCGCGAACGTCTCGCGGATGTCCCGGAGGTACGTGGCTAGGAAGAACCCGAGGGAGCAGCCCAGAGCCCAGATCAGGAGGAGGGTCATCAGGATGATCGGCAGAGCGAGGATCCCTGGCGCCAGCTTCACGTAGCCCACGAGGAGGAGCACCACGATCCCGGGCGTCGCGAACGCAAGCTCAGAGAGCGCCATCCCGAGCACGTATGTCCATGCACGCATCGGCGAGGCGACGACCATGTCCTGGAGTTTCAGGTCCACGCGGAAGTGGGTCATGTCCGCCTGGAGGCTCGTGCCGATGGAGAAGGTCGTTAGGACGAGGCCCCCCGCCACGCCGAAGCCCACGAGCTCGCCCTTGCTGACGACGGAGATGAAGAAGAGGAACGCGAATGGCGCGCCGAGGGTGTTCACGAGGTAGAGCGGCATCCGCTTCACGGGGATGATCCCGTTGAGCGCGATCAGGCCCCACGACGCACGGAGCTGCGTCCGCAGGCTCACGCTTCCACCTCCTCGTGCTCCTCCACGGGCTCCTCGTCGACCGTGCCACCGACGAGCTGCACGAAGAGATCCTCGAGGGTCACGGGACCGGCGACCGCTCGGACGCCCCGCGCGAGGGCGAGGCGCGTGAGGTCTTCCGCCCCGCCGCGGTCCGTGAAGACGAGCCGCGAGTCTCCGATCGCCGCCGCGTCCCCGTACGATCCGAGTTCTTCCATCTCGAACCCGTGACCGGTGAGCGCGACCCGGTAGGGCCAGCGCACCCGCGCAACGAGCTCGTCCAGTGTGCCGAGCGCGAGCAGCTTCCCCTCGTTGAGGATCGCGATCCGCTTGCTCAGGAGCTCGGCCTCCTCGAGGTAGTGCGTCGTCAGGAGGATCGTGCGCCCCTCCTTCGCGGCCTCCTGGACCGCGCTCCAGACGTCCCGGCGCGCGAGTGGATCGAGCCCCGTCGTGGGCTCGTCCAGGAAGAGGAGCTCGGCACCCGAGGCGAGGGCCATCGCCACGAGTACGCGCCGGCGCAGGCCGCCGGACTGCTTCCACAGGACCGTGTCCTTTCCCTTCAAGAGCCCGAGCCGGTCCAGCGTCTCGAGGGCCCGCCGCCTCGCCTCGGAGGACGACAGCCCGCGCATGGTCAGGTAGTAGTAGACGTGCTCGAACGGCGTTGCGTAGAAGAACGGCCGCGACTCCTGCGGGATCACCGCGACGAGGTCCCGGACCGCGTTCGGCTGCGTAACGGCGTCGTGTCCGAGGACCTCGATGGCTCCCGACGTCGGGAGGAGCTGGGTGCCCGCGATGCGGAGGAACGTCGTCTTCCCCGCCCCATTTCGCCCGATGAGCCCGAAGATCTCCCCCCTTCCGACGTCTAGGGTGACGCGGTCGAGGGCCCGCTTGCCCTTGCTGCCCTTGTACTCTTTCGTCAGGTCACGCGCGGCGATCGCGGAGGGCACGGCGCGGGGGAAGCCGCGCGCGGCTTAAGGCCGTTTGGTCCGAGGACGCCGTGTTGCGGGTCCGCCCGGTGACAGGTCTCCGGCTCAGGGCTCGAGCCTGGCGAGGACCTGCATGGCCCGGAGCGTGATGATCCGACTCGGCTCTCCGACCTGCTCGAGGGCGAAGGGGGTGGGCGCATCCTTCGGATGCTTCCGGTACCAGTCGGCCTGGCCCCCTTCCAAATCGGGGTGGACCGCGTCGAGGTTCCATCGGCCGCCGGAATGCCGTTTCTTCTTGAGGACACCGACCGCATGCTTCAGCCTCGGATCGTCCACGTACCCGAGGGCGGTCATGAAGTCCAGGCCGACGAGGAGATCGTAGTAGTAGTGGACCGGATAGTGGAACCGGTACCAGGGTTCGTAGTGGTCTCCCTGGAGGTGGAGCTCCCGCTGGAGGAAGAACTCCGCAGCTTGGTCGACCGTGCGCTGCATCGCGGCGGTCCACTTCGCTCGCGGATACACGGCAAAGGCGCTCATCGGCTCCCAGGAGTCGAGGTTCCGCCCGCCGCCCCAGCAGCTCCATCCTCCGAGGTGGCTCGCGTTCTTCACCATCCACTCGAACGCGCTCTTCACCTTCGGATGGCTTCCGTACCCGAACTGGACGAGCGCGCGCGCCATGTTGCCCGTGGTGCACAGGTGGCTCGCCTTGCTGTTGTCGATCCCGAACCCGCCATCCGCCTTGGCGAACCGCTCGATCCAGAGTCCGCACGCCTTCGCAACCCGGGGATCCTCCTTCGTCAGCCCGAGGTCCGCGAGGACCAGGAGCATCCAGTTCGTGGACAGGTACTTGGGGCGGTAGAGGCTCTCGTCTCCGACCCACCATCCCCCCGGGTTCTGTTGGGCGAGGATGTCCGCGGCCCATCCCTCTTCCGGGATGCGCGCCCGGGTGGGTTGGACCTCCGCGTCCTCCTCCGGCCTCTGGAGCAGCCGGGTCAATGTCTGAAATCGGATAGAGGGCTGGCCTTCCTCCAATAGCCACTCCTGAACCTGCTTGTCTTTCGCCGCCTTCGTCGCCATGGTCGTTCCGGCGCCAGCAACCCTGAACCGAACCTAAAGTTGTGGGAAGGGTCCCGGAATGTGGTCGCCGGAAGGGTTTGAAACCGGGGCGCGGGGCGGATCACTTCGACGCGACGGCGAACACGCTCGATCCGTCGACCTCGCGGACGGTGGGCCGCAAGCCGAGCTGTGTGTAGAGACCGACGAACTCTGCGGCGCCGACCGTCGTTGCCCGGAACCCGTCCGTGCAGACGATCGTGCCGTCTCCGGTCCTGGCCTCGTCGATCTCTCCGATGAGCCCCGCCCGGGCCTGTTCGCGGAACCAGTCGAGCCGCTCCTCCCAGATCCGAGGAGAGTAGCTCGAGAACAGGATCGAGCCGCCGCTCCGCGTGACTCGGACCGCTTCAGCCACGAGTCGCCCCCGGTCGACCCCGAACGCGGAAATGCCGTTCTGGATGCAGAACACGGCGTCGAACACCCCATCGCGGAATGCCAGCTGGGACGCGTCCGCGCGGACGAGGCTGAAGTTGTGACGAGGGGCCATGTAGGACGTCGCGAGCTGGAGGCTCCTCCGGGAGGTGTCACAACCTACGATCCAAGGCACCAGGAGGGAGACCCGTTTCATCGCACGTCCGTAGCCGCACCCCAGCTCGAGGAGGGACCGGGACCCCCGGAGCCTCTCTGCGACGAACCGAAGCTCCGCATCCAGATATCGGCGGATTCGGGGAGGCGCAAGTTCGTAGCACTTCTGCAACCCGTCTCCCGAGAGCCGGTCCTCGTAGTAGTCCTTCATCCGCGCAAGACGGAACGAGGCCGTCGTGGCTTCAAGGTAGCGCCGCAGACCGATCCTACGAGTCCAGTACGGCGAGCGGATCGGCGGGCGTGAGCATGAACTCCTGGAGGTCCAGGTACTCCCGCCAGATCGGCCTGCAGTCGCACGCCAGGTCGTCGAAGTCCTTGCGAAGGCCCAGGGAGAACTCCTCGATTGCGTCGACGAACTTGCGGTCGCAGGACCCGCAGTTGTGCGCGCCCCGGACCATGCCGCCCGCGGTGGGATGGGATTTCACGTTCGCCTTCAGGTCCCGCGTGCGCTCGAGGACCTCCACGACGGACCAGAGCCACGGGGGACGGTACTCGCCGCGGCGGAAGAGTCGGTCCACGAGCGTGCGGCTCTGGACGTTGACCGGGTTGAAGGAGATCGTGTCGCTGTACGGGTCCGCCTCGTGACCGGACCTCACCGCGTCCTCGATCGCCTCTCGTTCCGTGAGGAAGGGCGGCTTGATCAGGAGATACGCCTTGACGGTCGCGCCCGCTTCGTGACACAGGCCCGCGGCCTTCGCGTGCTCCTCGAGGCCCCACACCTTGTTCACGCTGTCCCGCAGGACGCGGGGGTTCGTCGACTCGAGGCCGAAGGCCACCTCGAGCTCGTCCACGTGCTTCGTCGCCTGCTCGAGCTGGTCGCGCCTCAGGAGGTGGGAGAGCGTCTCGACGATGACCTTGTCGCAGCGGTCCCCGAGCCCCCCGAGGATCTTGTCCCGCATCTCGGGCACGACCTCGTGGTCGTCGAAGAAGTTGCCCGAGGTGTACACCTTGACCATCGGCTGTCCTGCGTGCTTCGCGAGGACCGTCTCGAGCTGGTGCGTGAGGTCCGCGACGGAGACCTCCCGCGCGACGTCGTTCACGTACCCGCACATGGAGCAGCCGGACGCCTGGGCCCAGTAGCACCCGCGCGTGCGGAAGATGATGACCCACGCGTCGACGACCTTTCCATGGAGGAGGTCCTTCTCCGTCCACGTGGAGATGTACTCCCGCGGGTCGAAGTCGCGCGGGTGCCGTTCGTCCTTCACGATCTGCTGGAGGCGCATGGCTCCCGGGCCCAATGGCCCGGCGAGGATGAACCTTCCTGTCTCACGAGCGCAGGACGAAGACCTTCTTCACCGTCTTCGAAACGGTCCAGACGCAATGTCCCTTCGGGAAGTACGCGGCCTCGCCCTTCCGGACCACGAGCGTCCGCCCGTCGTCCCAGCGGAGTCTCGCCTCCCCTTCGACGAAGTAGACGAACTCATCCTTGGCGAAATTCCAGTGGAACGTCCCCGGAGAGCAGTGCCACACCCCGGACACGTAGGCGCCTCCGTCGCTCTCGTGGAGGACGTACGTCCGGGCCTTGGGGTTGCCGCGGATGATATCCGCCTCGGGGATGGGGTCGTCCGCGACCCGGGCCTTCGAGAACGCGACCTTCCGCGGTGGGTTGGCGGGCATGCTCCTCCTCCCCTCGGACGCGGGCAGCGGGGATTCCCTATTTGAGCCATCTGCCGCCGAGCGAGCCCGACAATCGCCAAAGGATATGAGGGGGTCGGCGCGATGGTTGTCCGTGGCCACCCTGTCCGCGGCCCAGCTCGCCCCGACCCTGAACGGCTACACGCTTGCGAAGGGCCCACCCAAGACGATCCGTGTCCCGAACGCCTCCCAACTCACGTCCCTTCAGGAGGTGTCCGTGGCCGGGACGCTTTTGAAGAAGCAGACGATCGCCCTGGACCCCGCGATGGGCGCGCGGAAGGTCTCCCTGGGCGCGAACGGCGGGGCGTACGGCATCGAGGCGGACGGGGACCTCCACTTCTGCCTGGGCGGGAAGCCCCTCACGCCGCACATCACGTGCGAGGTGCAGCACGCGGCCCCCTGGCTCGGGACCTTCAAGGCGTCTGTCGGGACGCCCGTGACGGCGACCGGGTTCTTCCGCTGTCTGTTCGAGCATCCGGGCTTCCATCCGAACGACGACGCGCACATCTTCGAGATCCATCCGGTCCGTGCGGTGGACCTCGCCGGGGCGACCCACTCCTTCGACATCGGCCTGCCCGACCCACAGGCGATCCACACGTGGCTCTCGCCGCATCCCCTCAACGATCAGGACGGGCGCATCCGGGTGGCCTATGACGGCGCCCGGGACGTCCTGACCTTCACGAACATGGACGGCCAAGACGAGAATTACGTCCGCGTGGCGGGGCTTGTCCGCGACGTCCGTCCGGGCGGGACCCATGCATCCGCGTTCACCCTGGACAGCCCGGACATCGGCCACCCGATTGAGGTGCTCGTCCTCCCTGGGACAACTGCCGCCAAACAGCTCGGGGCGCTCACCTCCACCCACGCCACGCTCGTCGCCCTGCGGAACATCGACCTCGCTCAAGCCCTCGGCGGAGCGTACCTAATCAACCTTCTTGCAATCGATCTCCAGCCCGGGACGTGATAGCTTGCCTCATCTCTGCGTGACGCGTGCCATCAAGAACGCCCGCCACCTGCAACAGACCTCGCCCCACATCGTTCCGAAGGAGGAACCCGTCGGCGGATTCGCGACCTGCGTGCCGGACGACCTGCTCGCCCAGTTGCACACGCCCCTCGCGGCGAAGGATCTCGACCGCGTGACCGGGCTCGCCGCTGCGTTGCAGCGCGCGCCGGTTCCCGGCCGCCGCAAGACGACCTCGGAGCCGCTCTTCTCCGGAACGCTCGTCTTCGCGCAACTCACCTCCCGTACGTCGAACGGATTCGCCTCCGTGAGCAACAAGGATCTCGCGACCGCGATCGCTTTCGCACGCCTGGCGGCCGTGCCCATCTCGGCGTACGCGACCCAGTACGGCCCGAACGACCTGAAGGTCGCGCCCGGTCCGATCGCCTTCGCCGTGGATGTGCCGGGAGGCCGGTACAACGACCGGACGCTCCAGGGATGGGTTGACGCGATCGTGAGCCAGAACGGCCTCCCTGCGGACACGTGCATCGTCATCCTGAACCCGCCCGGCCTCGTCAATACGGACGCGGACGCGAGCAAGGGGGTCGGCGGGTATCACAACCTGGCGAACGTCCCCTACGCTTTCGTCAACGTGATGGGCTCGAATATCACCGTGCGGGACGAGGCGGACCTCTACGCCCTCGCCCTGAGCCACGAGATCGCGGAAATGACGGTGGACCCGCGGGCGGACCTCGTGAACCCGGAGATCTCCGATCCTTGCGGCCCGAATTGCCAGGCTGTGTGGATTGATTACTTCGACGGGTCGGGTACCTACCTCCGGACCGTCCAGTCGTTCCCGCCGCCCTTCGCCTACAGCTTCTTCATCAACGCGATCGTGCGCCCGAATGCCGCCACGCAGTGCCCCGCCCCGGAAGGCGCCTGCAACTACGCGCCGCCTTGAGCCGTTCGCGGGCGCGCGGGCTCAAATCCGGTCCCGCAGGCTCGAGAGCCCGACCATCGCTCCCGCCGCGAGGAGGAGGAAGGCCAGGAAGACCATGAACGCTCCGAGCGTGGCGTCGAACGGGTTGTTGATCCCGAGGTTGAGCGTGGGGTTGAGCACCGCGAAGAATTCGTAGATGACCCAGAGCGCGAGGCCGGCCCCGATGAGCCCCATGCCCATCGCGGGACTCGCGTGGTGGTGGAGCACGATCGCGGGCCGTCCCGCCACGGACGTAGTCGCTGCGGCAACGGTTCGCGCGACGGCCGCTCGCGCGGGCTTCGGGAGGTCCGCGGGGGCGTACTTCTGGCACGAGTCGCACCACCACCGCTGGTGCTGGTCGATCCAGCGCATCGTCGCGCCGCACGTGGGGCAGGCGCCCTTGGCCTGCACCGTGGGCGCGTAGCGCTGGCAGTAGTAGCAGTAATAGCGGTCGTACTGGGAGACGTACGTCAGCTCGCGCGCACAGGTCGGGCATGGATGTTCGACCTTGGCAGGAGCCTTTGGCACCTCGGCGACCGAGGGAGCGGGTTCCGAGACGGGCTCCCCGGCGACCGGCTCGGCAGGCTGAGCCGCAGGCTGCTCGACCTGGAGCATGGCCGTTGCGGCCGCGGCGCCCGAAGCGGAGGATTCGATCGGCCGCTTGGATGCGAGCTCCGGGACCGGCGTGGGCTCGGGATGACGCTCAATCGCCGGGGCTCCGGTCTGCGGCGGGCCCTCGGTCTCGGCCTCGGGCTGCTCTTCGACTTCGAGACTGTGCAGGTAGCTGAGGAGGCGCTCTTGGACCTGCTCCTTCGTGCCGGACGGGTCCAGGCTGTATGCCTTGCAGAGGTCCATGAGCTCGGGCTTCTTGAGCGCGAAGATCTTAACCCGCACGATCGCGGGCTTGGACGCGGCGAGCGCCTGGATTTCTTTCGAAGGTTCGGGAGGAACCGGTTCTGCGGGATTCTCGGGACGAGCGGGCTGGGGAGCGGTGGCCGGAGCCGCTTCCGCGGAGGGCGGCTTGGATTCGGGCTGGGCGACTGGCGCAGGCGAGGGCTCCGAGAGGGGCTGGGCAACGAGGGCCGTGGGAGCCGGCGTTGCGGCGGCCACGAGGGTTGTTTCGGCCGGAGCCGGAGCGGGCTTCGCTTCGGGGACCGCCGCAGCGACGGCCGCGGGTGTCGCGTCGGTCGCCGGGGGCGCGACGGCCGGAGCCTCGGCCTTCACCGGCGCCATGGGTTCGTCCGGCGCGTACGTGTTGCAGTGATAGCAGTAAAACCGGCCGTACTGCGTGACGAAGGAGAGGATTCCACCGCACGTCGGGCAGCGCCTGGCACCCCGATCCCCGTAGCCCTCCGGGGCGTACTGGCCGCAGCGGAGACAATAATACCGCTGGTACTGCTCGAGGAAGGACAGCGGACTCCCGCAGGTCGGGCAGGGGAGATCGGCCACGCCGGTTGGAGCTTGAACGGCCGGGATAAAGGCTTTTCCGTAGTTCCCGATTTTGAGAGTATTGCACCGGAATCGCCCGGCCTCCAGCGGCAAATCCTTTTACAGATGGCGACGATGGGCCGACCGCGCCACCCTAGCTCAGTCGGTAGAGCAGCCGCCTTGTAAGCGGCAGGTCGGGAGTTCAATTCTCCCGGGTGGCTTCGCCTGATTGCCTCTCGCACTCAGTCCGAGTGGCCGTTCCCGCGCGTCGCGTTGTGGACCACCCGCGCCCCGAGGCGGCGGAAGGCCTCTTCGACGTT
>JBGPGA010000078.1:0-9934 GCA_041483635.1 Thermoplasmata archaeon | reverse complement strand
CTTTTTACACCCTAGCGCATGGAGGAACGAGGTCAAACATGCCGTACACGTACCAGGGATGGACGCTGTACTCGCGAGAGGTGAAGCTGAAGAAGGGACCGAAAGTGACGATCTACTTCTTCAGTAAGAGGAAGCCGAAGTCGGGCAAGCCCATGGACGAGATGCCCAAGAACCGGAAGGTCGGCGTGAACAAGCGCACGGGCCTGCCGTTCCTCCGCAAGGGCTGAACCTCAGTCTCTCGACGAGATCAGCCGAGGCGCACGGGGAGGCCCTCGGCACCTTTACTTTCTTCATGATTTGCTCGGCGCGAGCTTTCGTCGGCCTTCGCGTCGGCAGATGATTCGCCAAGGCTCCGAACGGATGGGTCGTGTGCCTCGTGCGGCTCCAACGGGGAAAGGCCACTCGGATTTGATAACGGGAGCCACGACCTATTTATCGCGCCAGCCGTGTCCGCGGTCCCGTGGCCATTCCCCCGCCTACAGGAGGTCCTACCTCACCCGCTCGTGCGAAGCTCGTGGCCGAGGAGCTCCTCCTCTACGATCGGGACGGGCAGTCGCTCTTGGATGACCATGCCCTCCGGATCCTGATCGCCTTGCATCAAGAGACCCTCACGGCGCAGGAGATCTCCCAGCGCTACAAGATCCCCATCGCACCCTGCTACCGGCGAATCCGGCGGCTCGTCTCCCTCGGCCTCATTTCCGAGGCGGGGTACGTCACGGAGGGTCGCCGGCGCCCCGCGCATCTGTACAAGTCCGAGGTCGACCGCTTCACGATCGCGTACGGAAGCGGGGAGATGACGCTCCACCTGATCCTCCGGACCGGGACGGCGGCCACGGCGGTCGTGAACCTCCGGGACGACACCGTGCCTACGCAAACAACGGGTCCAGCCCCGGGCGGAATCGGGGAACGTCCGAGCGCATGATGTCCGGGTTGGCCCTCCTCGCGAGCGCGACATAGTACGCGAGGAACTGGAGCGGGATGACCGACACGATCGGGCGCAGGAGCTGCGCGGTCGTGGGCAACCGGATCTCCGTGTCTGCGGCCTCACCCACGGTGGTCACCGTGGCACCCGTCCGCTCGAATCCTCGGAGGATGTCGGTCTCTCGTTCATCGTCGTCGTTGGACCGGAGGGCGATCACGGCCTCGCGGCGATCTAGGGAGAGGAACGGCCCGTGCAGGAACTGTTCCACGTGGTAGCCGCTCGCAGGGAAGCTGCACGTCTCCCGGATCTTCAGCGCCGCCTCCAGCGCGGTGACCTCATCCAGGCCGCTGCCGAGGAACGTGATCCGGCTCGCCGCCGCGGTCTCCTTCGCCAGTCGTCGCACGCGCGGCTCGCAGGCGAGGGCCTGTTCGACGGTCGACGGGGCCCGATCCACGCCCTCCGGGAAGAGGTCCTTGGGCTCGGCGGAAACGGCCTCGGCGAGCTTCGCGAACGCGGCCAGCTGGGTCGTGTAGCTCATCGTGTTCGCCCAGGAGTGGTCGTGCACGGAGCCGATGACCAGCATCGTCTCGGCGACCTCGGCCATACGGGTCCCGGGAAGACCGCAGAGGCCGCGCGTCGCCACGCCGGAACGCCGAGCCAGCGCGAGCGCCTCGTTCGTCGTCGAGGTGGTCCCGCTGTGGCTCACCCCCAGGAGGGTGCAGTCCGTAGGGGGACGACGCCATGGAGCAGGTCGTACGCGTGGATGGCATGAACGATCGTGGCGTCTCCCAGCGCTTCCTGGAGCATCCGGGATCCGATCGTGGCAGCGTGGAACGAGGTCCCACAGCCGGTGAGGACGAGGTTCCGCGCCCTCCCAAGGAACGCCGGGGCGTCGACATCCCGGAGCCGCTCGAGCGTCTCGCGCATGAATGCGGGTTGCCCCCGGATCATGTCGTGCATGTGGAAGGGGTGGCGGGACCGCGGGTTCTCGAACTTGACCATGGCCGCCCGATGTCGCGGCGGGGCTTAAACGTCGCCCGGGCCGCTCAGCGGCCGAGGAAAAGGGAGGGCACGCCCAGCCCTTGGAGGACCACGGCCACGAGCAGCGAGATCATGAAGAGCCCGCCGTAGTCGCGGTTGAGGAGGAAGGCGAACCCGACGAACCAAAGGGGCCACGAATCCTTCGGGTAGCCCGCGGGGGGGCCCGCCGGCTTCGGCTCGCGGAAGACCTTCATCGCGAGGCGGGCCCGGGGCAGGCTCAGGAAGACGAGGAGGACGAGCCAGGGAAGCCAGCCGATCAGGACGAGGGGCACGACGAGGACGTACATGAGGGCGAAGATCGCGATCGAGGCGGAGCGGGCCCGTCGCTCTCCGAGCAGGACGGGCAGGGTGTGGATGCCCTTCTTCGTGTCGTCCTCGATCTTGTCGATGTGCTTTCCGAAGAGGACGCCCGTCGTCCCGAGAGCGTACGGGAACGAGGTGAGGACGACCCAGAGCGGGAGGGTCCCGGTGATGCAGAAATACGAGCCGCCGACCATCAGCGGGCCCCAGGTCAAGAAGACCGCGGGCTCGCCGAGGCCGAGGTACTTCAGCGGGAACGGCTTTCCCGCGTAGCTCATCATGACGAAGCCGCCGAGGAGAGCGAAGACGAGGACGAGGGGTCCGCGGACCCATGCCAGGTAGAGGCCAATCGCGACCGGGATCAGCGTGGTGCCGACGGCCCATGTGAGGAGCTGCCTCTCCGTGAAGAGCCCCGCGACGAGAGGGTGGGGCCCGTACTGCGCGCGGAAGTAGTTGTCCGTGTCCACTCCCTGTTTGTAGTCCCAGTAGTCGTTGAACAGGTTGCTCGCGCCATGGGCGACGACGAGGCCGAACGCGACGAGGATGTACAGCCCCCAGTTGAACTGGCCCGCGAGCGCGGCGAACAGGCCGCCCAGGGAGGCGGACAGGAACGTCATGACGAGGACCGCGCCTCGCGTCGCGATGAGCCAGCGCGCCAAGGGGTCGAGCCGGTTGAACTCGTCCTTCTCGATGCGCGGGATCACCCGGAGCGCCGCGATCCACATCCGTGGATTCACTGTCATAGCGGTCCCCCGTGTTCGCGATGCCGCCGGCCCGTATGAGAACGTAGGGCCACCCCCGGGTATAGCCATTCCCGGTCCCATGTGTGGCCCTCGCGCAAACGGGAAGGCTTTTCTGCGCCGCACCCTTCGGATGGTCCGATGCGTCTGCTCGCATGGGTGCGAGCCTCCCAGGCTGTCCTGTTCGAGGCCGCCGTCGTGCCCGCGTGCGTCGGCACGGCGGCCGCGGTCGCCGCGGGGGCTCCGTTCAACGCGCTGTACTTCGCCCTCATCCTTGTCTCCCTCGTCGCAATCCAGGCCGGGGCGAACCTGCTCAAGGGCTATTACGAGGCGCAAGACCGCACGGTCCCGCCGTCGTCCTCGGGCTCCTGGATCGCATTCGACAGCGGCGCGGCGGTCTGGCTAACGAAGGATCCTCGGACCGTCCTGCACGTCGCGTGGGCCTGCATGATCGTGGGGGTTCTTGCGGGTCTCGTGCTCGTCGCGCTCACGCAGAGCCCCTTGCTCCTGGCCTTCGGCGTGACGGGGTTCCTCCTGGCGTGGAGCTACAGCTCGCCACCCCTCAAGCTCAGCTACCGCGGGATCGGGGAGGCGTCGACCTTCCTGGCCTTCGGTCCCATCATGACCGTGGGCGCGACGGTGGCCTTCGGCACGCGCGGGCTCTTCGACAGCTTCTTGGCTTCCCTGATCCTCGGGTTCCTCGCGGCGGCCATCTCCTTCACCCGGTACTTCCCGAACGAGATCGAGGACCGCGCGAAGGGCAAGCGGACGCCCGTCACGATCCTCGGGACCCAGAGGGCCACCTCGGTCCTCGTGGCCCTGTGGTGGTCCCCCGTGTGCCTCGCCCTCCTCTGGTACTCCCAGGATCCGCGGTTGCTCGCCGCTCTCCTTCCGCTGCCCGTGCTCGTGCTCGCCTCCGGGCTCCTGCCCGGGTCCCGGGCGCACCCGCGGGCCCTGTCCCTGGCGATCAGTCTCACGGTCGTGGCCCACCTCCTCGCGGGCCTTGGGCTCATCCTCGCGCTCCTGAGCTAGCCGGGCCGCACCTCGTTGCGACTCGGAAGGCGGAGCGTGTCACACGAACGGCAGGAGCAGGTATGCCAGGGTGAGTCCGATGCCGAGGAACAGCACGGCTTGGATCGTGCCCGCGTTCGCGGGCATGTGCCTCGGGTACTCCTTGTAGTACGTCCGCAGGACGCGCACCGATTTCACGAGGGGAGGCAGCGCGACCAATCCCAGGAGCGCGAGCCACGGGATCCCGCCCAGGGCGACGAAGGCCACGAGCAGAACGACCGCGGCGGATACGAGAGCGAGATAGACCTGATAGGAGCGCTCGAGGCCGACCCGCGCGGGGATCGTCCGCTTCCCGCCCCGCGGGTCCGTCTCGTGCTCGGGCATCTCGTTGACGAAGAGGAACGCCGCGACGAGGATGCCGAGCGGGACCGAGGCGAGGAGGGCCTCCGTCGACAGTCTGCCCGTCTGGACCGCGTACGCCCCGAGGGTCACGATGGGCCCGAACACGACGCCGACCGCCACGTCGCCGAGGCCGTGGTACTGGAGGGAGAACGGAGGGAGCGTGTAGAACACGCCCAGGGCGCCTCCGACGATTCCCAGGACGAGGAGGAGCCATCCGTTCGGCCGGGTCTCGGCGAGGGCGAGGCCGATCAAGCCCCCGACGGCGTAGAGGGCGACCCACACGCGACGGTGGGCCCGGACGGTCAGCTCGCCCTCGGGCAGGACCCGCGCCCCTCCCGTGAACGGGCTCACGAGGTGGGGCGGAAGATCATCCACGCCTCGGAGGAAGTCGACCGTGTCATTGCTCATGTTCGTGGCGGCCTGGAGGAGGATGACGCCTGCGAGGGTCGCGACGAACGCCGGACCGTCGAAGGTTCCGGCGCGGGAGTAGGCGATCGCGGTGCCCAGGAAGACGCCGACTGCCGAGGCGACAAAGGAGTGGGGCTGCGTCGCCTTGAACCACGTCGACAACGAGGCCATCCGGCTAATCCCACTCCACCTGATCCTTCCTGAGGACCCGGACCTCGAGGAGCGTCAAGGGGCCCGGGCCCGGGTTGATGACCGTGTGCGTCTGGCCGTGGATCATCCGGACGACATCCCCCGGGCCCACGTCGACCGCCGGCGCGTCGTCGAGCACGACCTGACCGCGGCCCTCCAGGAAGTAGAAGATCTGCGCGTACCGATGCCGGTGGGGCGGCGAGTGGACTCCGGGCTCCATCTTCGCGATGCCCATGAGCATGAAGTTGCTGTCGTTCGATCCCATGATCTTCTTGTCCACGATGCCCGGACCGATTCCTTTCTCCCAGACTTCATCTGGGAGGCGGCGCACCGCGGCGCTCTTGTCGATTGGTGAGTCCATCGCCTGACCTCCGCCCTTTCCAGGGCGAGGCTCTATTAGTAAGGCACTGATTACCTGTAATCTATGGCCTTCTGGCGGATTAGCGTCGAACTGCCCTCCGCGCCTCTCGTCCACGCAGGCCTCCTGCCCCAGGCCTTCTTCCGGCACAACGAGTCGATCGAGATCCTCCGAGTGTATGCTTTCCAGCCCCGCGAGCAGATGCTCCTCGCTCGCGTCACGCGCTCCGGCCGCCCGTGGTCGCGGGACGAGATCGCGCGTCGGCGGGAGGCGTTGCGTCGCCGGTATCGGCTCCGGGACTTCGAGATCGTCGAGGTCGGCCCGGAAGGCCGCACGTACGTCGCGCTCCTCCGACAGGAGACTCCGGGGATCCTCGAAGACCTCCTCGAAGAGTTGGGCGCAGGCGTCACCCCGACGCCCCCGACCCTGATCGGGCGGGACCGCGCCGTACTGACGTTCCTCGCGGACGAGCCGGCCGAGAAGCGCATACTCGCCCTCCTGGAATCCCTGGAGATCCCATTCGAGCTCAAGAGCCGACGGCGAGCCCCGGGTGCGGTCTCGGAGGGCGATGGGGGGCTGACCGCCCGTCAGCGGGAGGTCCTCAGCCTCGCGTGGAACCTCGGCTACTTCGATGTCCCCGCGCGCGTCGGTTTGGAGAAGGTCGCCTCCCTGACCGGAATGAGCCGGAACACGGTAAGTCAGCATCTCCGCCGCGGGGTGCGCCGGATTCTGCGAGAACGGATGGCATGAGGGCTTCGGGCCGCCGATGAACGTGTATGTATCCCTTGTTAGGTTACGGCACGAAGGGTTCTTGCCCCAGGGCAGCATGGTCAGGGAGGCGCAACGCATGATCCAGTTCTACTCGCTCGAGTTCTTCCAGGAGATTGGCCGGCGTCTCAACGCGGACTCCGGGTGGGCCAAGACGATGAAGGGCCACGACATGCGCATGGTGTGCAACGCGAGCGACAAGAAGCGGTGGTTCCTCATCGCGGTCAAGGATGGCGTGGTCACGACCGCCGAGGCCGGACCGGACACGCCCGCGGACTACCGGTTCGAGGGGCGGTATGCCGCGTGGGTCCAGCTCTGCAAGGGCGAGGCCGAGATGGACCATCTCATCCAGCAAGGGAAGATCCGTCTCGCCGGATCGATCACAGACGTTATGGGTCTCATGGGGCCGCTCAATCGGATCGTGATGGCCGCCCGAAGCTTCCCCAAAGATTTCTAACTCGATCCTCGAGGGAAGTAGCGTCTTGGGCCAGTCCCTCTTGCGAGGGTCGCCGGATGGACTTCGAGACTCGCCGTTCCAGGTCGGGCGAATCGGCAGCGCGGCCTCCCGTCCGATGCGCTTCCGAATGTTCGGCTCTCCTAATTTTCCAGCGCGGTCGGGAAAGGGTTATACGCCCTTGTGGATTACCAAGGGCCGCGGGAGGGGAGTCGAGTGCAGCCGCGCGCTTTCGAGTACGTCCGGGTTTCAACCGTGTCTCAGGCGATCGATCTTCTCAGGAGAAATGGGGACCGGGCGAAGATCCTCGCCGGGGGCCAGAGTCTCATCCCGTTGATGAAACTGAGGCTCGCCGACCCTCAGCTCCTGATTGACATCAGTCGAATCCAGTCCTTGTCCACATTCCGGGAGGACGGCAAGGTCCTCTCGATCGGTGCGATGACGCGAGACCGCGAGTTCGAGCGGTCCAAGATCGTGCAGAAGAAGTATCCGATTCTCGCCGACGTCGTGAAGGTCCTCGGTGACCCGGAGATCCGAAACCTTGGGACAATTGGTGGCTCCCTGGCGCACGCGGATCCAGCGGGAGACTGGGGCACCGCGCTCCTGGCGTTGGATACCCATCTCGTCGTGACGGGGCCGAAGGGCAAGCGCACCCTGCCCATCGACGAGTTCTTCACGGACACCTTCGCGACTGCACTCCGCGGAGACGAGGTCTTGACCGAGATCCGGATTCCCAAGCCGGGCCCGAAGACCGGGAGCGCGTACAAGAAGCTGAAGCGGAAGACCGGCGACTTCGCAACCGTGGCGGTCTCCGCGGGAATCGAGCTCGATTCGAAGGGGGCGATCGCCAAGGCTCGGCTTGGTCTGGGCGCGGTCGGGGCCACACCGGCTCGGGCGAAGAAGGCCGAGGCCTCCCTCGCCGGCAAGTCTCCTGGCGAGGCCGCCTTCAACGAAGCGGGACGCTTGGCCGCCCAGGAGTCGAGTCCGGCCTCCGACCTGCACGGGAGCGAGGAGTACAAGCGCGCGATGGTCCAGATCTTCACCAGGCGAGCGCTCGAAACGGCCGCCGAACGCGCGCGGAGGTGAAACGATGGCCAAGAAGCCCGCGCGGCCGCGGAAGGCACGAACCGCGACGAGGGCGAGGCGTAAGGCGTCCAAGAAGGCGACAGGTGGCGGCCGGAGCCAGATCGGGATGACGGTGAACGGGACCCGCCGCGAGCGGAGCGTGGAGCCCCGGATGCTCCTGGTCGACTTCCTGAGGGACGAGCTCCGCCTCACGGGCGTGCACGTCGGATGCGACACGAGCCATTGCGGGGCCTGCACCGTCGTCGTGGACGGCCACGCGGTGAAGTCCTGCACGATGTTCGCGGTCCAGGCGGACGGCTCGGACGTCTTGACGATCGAGGGACTCGCGTCCCATGGCAAGATGCATCCGATTCAACAGGCGTTCAAGGAGAATCATGGGCTGCAGTGCGGCTACTGCACTCCCGGCGTCGTCCTCGCGGCGTACGAATTCCTGAAGATCAACAAGTCTCCCACGGAGGAAGAGATCCGCGTGGCGATCTCCGGAAACCTCTGCCGATGCACGGGGTACCAGAACATCGTGAAGTCGGTGGCTGCCGCTGCAGCCATGGCGGCCGCCGACGGCGGGAGGTGAGTTGATGGCGCCGCCGGCCCATGCCTTCGGCGAGTCGATCCTGCGGAAGGAGGACGATCGGTTTCTCACCGGTCGCGGCACGTATGTGGCCGACCTTCTGCCCCACGGTACGCTCCACGCGAAGTTCGTACGGAGTCCGTACGCTCACGCGCGCGTCGTCCGCATCAACATCACGAAGGCGAAAGCCCTCCCAGGCGTCGTCGGCGTGTTCACGGCCGCCGACCTAAAGGGCTCCGTCGGGAACATCCCGACGGCCTGGCCGGTCACGAATTCGAACATCAAGACGCCGCCCTATCCCCCGCTCGCGAAGGATCTCGTGCGCTACGCAGGCGAGGCCGTCGCGGTCGTTGTCGCGGAAGATCCGTACGTCGCCGAGGATGCGCGGGACCTCGTCGATGTCGAGTACGATCCGCTCCCGGTCGTCGTGAGGCAGGAGGACGCGCTGAAGAAGGGCGCGCCGGAGCTCCATGCGGAGGCCCCTGGGAACGTCGCGTTCCAATGGACGATTCAGGGAGGCGAGGTCGAGTCCGTCTTCAAGGGTGCCGACGTCGTCCTGAGTCAGCGTTTCATCAATCAACGGCTGCAGCCCGCGGCGATGGAACCCCGAGCCGCTCTCGCCCAGTACGACGCGGGCAGGGGGCAGCTCACGGTCCACATCACGTCGCAGAACCCCCACGTCCATCGGCTGCTCCTGACCCTGATCCTGGGCCTTCCCGAGCATCGCATCCATGTGATTGCGCCGGATGTGGGCGGGGGCTTTGGCAGCAAGCTCCCCTGCTACCCCTGGGAGGCCGTCGTGTCCCACCTGGCGATGCGGCTGGGCCGCCCGGTGAAGTGGGTTGAGGACCGGTCGGAGAACATGGTGGCCACGACCCACGGTCGAGATCACGTGCAGTACGTGGAGCTCGCCGCGAGCAAGGATGGCACGATCCTCGGAATCAAGGTGCGCGCGATCGTGAACATGGGCGCGTACCTCTCGACCGCCGGACCGGGCGTCCCCACGATCCTGTTCGGCTTCATGGTCGGCGGGTGCTACGCGATCAAGGCCGCGAAGGTCGAGGTGACCGGGGTGTTCACCAACACGACGCCCACGGACGCGTACCGAGGGGCGGGCCGGCCCGAGGCGCTCTTCCTCATCGAGCGTATGGTCGACCTGCTCGCGCGGAAGCTGAAACAGGATCCCGCCGAGATCCGGCGGAAGAACTTCATCCCCGCAGACAAGTTCCCGCACCCGATCCCGCTCGGCCTCGTCTACGACAGCGGGAACTATCAGGGCACGTTGGACAAGGCCCTTGAGATCGTCGGATACAAGAAGCTGCGGGAGGAGCAGGCGAAAGCCCGCAAGGAGGGACGACTCATGGGGATCGGGCTCTCGAGCTACGTCGAGCTCTGCGGCCTCGGTCCCTCGAACGTCGTGAACTCGACCGGGTTCGCCGGGGGCCTCTGGGGCTCGAGCGTGGTCCGCGTCCATCCCACCGGCAAGGTGAGCATCTACACGGGCGCCCACCCGCACGGGCAGGGCGAGGAGACGACGTTCCCCCAGATCGTGTCCCAGGAGCTCGGCATCCCGACCGACGACATCGACCTCATCCACGGGGACACGGAGTCCGCCCCGATGGGCATGGGGACGTACGGCAGCCGCGCGACCCCCGTGGAAGGCGGCTCCCTCGCGCTCTCCGCGCGG